>CAMAWP010000233.1 GCA_945861765.1 Akkermansia muciniphila
AGGATCGCCCGAGAAGAGTTCAACCGTCCCTTCGGGACATTGGCTATTTACTACCTAATCCCACCCTTGAAAGGGTGGGCTATTCTCGAATCTCCTCTCCGGGAGATGTGAGTCGCAAACCTCATCGGCGACAACAGCACACGGCCGGAGTGAGTCTTCCAGCCCGGACACGGAAATGGTTCCACTGAAAACAGCGGGGAACCAATATTCTCGGCGTTGATCTGAGAAATCCTCTGCGAACGGCGGCAGGAGCGTCCATATCGATCGAAGTGATGAATCCAGAAGCAAGATGGAAGAGCTCGCTGCAATTCTGATTGTAAGCGTTGTGACTTTTTGATAATGAAGCGCGGTAGATCGGTTAACAAAAGCGTACACTGCGTGAAAAAAATCCATTTTGTCAGATTCTGTCTTCTGTTTCCTTGCCTTCTCCTCAGTGCTCGTCTGCAGGCGCAAAATCCGCCTGCGGCAGGAGGAACAAAAGCGGAAAGTGTTGTCCTCGAGATCGAAAACAAAGTCGAGGTGCTCCGCTTGGGCGGCAGTGCTTGGACTCCCGCCACGACAAATCAGAACCTGCGCGTGCAGGATCGCTTTCGGACCGGCTTCAAGAGCCGTGCTACTCTACGCTTGTCAAACCAAGGCATTTTGCGCGTCAGCCAGTTGACCACGCTCGAAATCCAGCCGCCCGCCGATGCGAGCAAGGGCCAATCGGTGCTCGATGTGAAAAGTGGCACAGCTTATTTCTTCAACCGCGATCAACCTGCAGAAACACAATTTCGAACACCGCAGGCTTCCGGAGCCATTCGCGGCACAGAGTTCAATATTGATGTGGGTCTTGATGGACGAACTGTCGTGACGCTGCTGGATGGCGGTGTGGATTTGACCAACTCGCTGGGCCAAGTCAGCCTCAAGAGCGGCGAGCAAGGAATCGTCGAACCAGGCAAAGCTCCGACCAAAACGGCGGTCATCAATGCGATCAACATCATTCAATGGGGTCTCTACTACCCGGGAGTCTTGGACGTAGCCGAGCTTGGGCTGAATTCCTCGGACGCGACGGTCCTGAACGATTCACTTGCGGCATATCAAAAAGGCGATTTACTCCAGGCAGTCGCGCTTTATCCGACTAATCGAACGCCCGCTTCGGCCAGCGAAAAGATCTATCTCTCCGCGCTTCAACTCGCGGTTGGGCTGGTGAAGGAAACCGAAACGCTCCTCGGCCAATTGGGTGCAGCAGACAGCAGTGTCGCCGGCTTCGCGGATGCGTTGCGCAAGGTCATTGCGGCAGTGAAATTTGAAACCTGGAACAATACAAACGCTCCGACCACAGCGACCGGTTGGATGGCGGAGTCTTATTATCAGCAATCACGTTCCAAGCTTGAAGAAGCCTTGCAAGCAGCGCGCCGAGCTACGGAGAAAGCGCCTCAGTTTGGCTTTGCCTGGGCGCGATTCGCGGAAATGGAATTTAGTTTCGGTCGGACCGCCGAGGCGTTGGCGGGTGTCGAGAAAGCACTGCAGCTCTCGCCGCGCAACGCGGAGGCTCTGTCGTTAAAGGGCTTTCTCCTGGCCGCTCAAAACCGCATCGGACCGGCGATCGAGCTTTTCGATCAGGCCATTGCGATTGACGGCGCCTTGGGGAATGCATGGTTGGGACGCGGCCTGTGCCGGATTCATCAAGGAAAGGCGGACGCTGGACGGGAGGACTTGCAGGTGGCCGCGACTCTGGAGCCGCATCGAGCCGTTTTGAGGAGTTACCTTGCGAAGGCGTATAGTAATGAAGGGGACTTGCAGCGGGCGAGCAAAGAGATCGAGCTGGCGAAGCGGTATGATCCCAACGATCCCACTTCCTGGCTCTATTCCGCGCTGCTCAATCAACAGCGAAATCGAGTGAATGAAGGCGTGCGAGACCTCGAAAAATCACAGGATTTGAACAACAACCGGAGCGTGTTTCGCTCGCGCTTGTTGCTGGATCAAGATCGCGCCGTCCGTAGCGCCAACATAGCCAAGCTGTATCAGGATGCGGGAATGACTGACCTCAGCGTGCGTGAAGCGTCTCGCGCCGTGAACAGCGATTATGGTAATTACTCGGCCCATCTTTTCCTGGCGAATAGCTATGATGCGCTCCGTGATCCGCGCCAAGTGAACTTGCGATATGAAACGCCGTGGTTCAGCGAACTGCTGATGGCCAACTTGCTCGCCCCCGTGGGAGCTGGGGCCCTTTCGCAAAACATCTCGCAACAGGAATATTCCAAACTCTTCGAGCGCGACCGGCTCGGTGTGAGTTCGAGCACGGAATACTTGAGTGGCGGCGATTGGATTCAATCCGGTTCGCAGTTCGGCACCTTCGGTAATACGAGCTACGCCTTTGACGTCAACTATCGTTCTGAAAATGGCCAGCGCCCCAACAACGATGTCCAGTCGTTGACATGGTCCAGCAAATTCAAGCAGCAGCTCACGTCGAAGGACACGTTGTTGTTCCAGGCGATCTACTACGATTTCGAGTCGGGTGATGTCTCTCAATATTACGACCAGGCCAACGCAAGCCAGACATTCCGCATAAATGAAAAGCAGGAACCACTCTTGTTTCTCGGTTACCATCGTGAGTGGAATCCGGGCCTGCACACACTCTTCCTCGCGGGGCGACTGGATGACACCTTTCAAATGCGCGATCCGAATCCAGGGCTGCTCTTCCTGAGGCAAGCTGGCGGCAAGACGACGAGCGTGTCGAATCCAATCGGCTTTGGACTGAACTACGAATCGGGCCTCGAGGCCTACACGTCAGAGCTGCAACAGATCTGGCAAACGCCAGACCACACAACGATTTTGGGTTCTCGTTACCAATTGGGTTGGGCGGACACCTCTGTCCAGTTAAGCCGCGAGCTCACGGGGTTGGTCACGGATCAGAATATTAGCGCCGACCTGAACCGCTTCAGTGTCTATGGTTACCATCAGTGGCAGGTTCATGAAGCGCTGCGGCTGACCGCTGGCCTCAGCTACGATCGCCTCCATTATCCTCGAAACGTCGATACCTCCCCGATCACCGATGCGGAAACCGAGAAGGATCAAGTATCCCCCAAGGCGGGGTTCCTCTGGACGCCTTTGAAGAACATGAATGTCCGCGGGGTTTACTCCCGCTCGCTCGGCGGCGTCTTTTTTGACAGCAGCGTTCGACTCGAACCGACGCAGGTGGCCGGTTTCAACCAGGCCTTTCGCAGCCTTATTCCTGAATCGATTATCGGACTGGTGCCGGGATCTCAATTCGAGACATTCGGGCTAGGGGTTGATCATAACTTTAAGACGGGTACTTATCTGGGAGTTGACGCCGAACTGTTGACGTCCGATGCGGAAAGGACCTTTGGCGTTTTAACAAACAGCTCTTTCCTTCCGGTGCCGAACCGAGCTTCTTCCTCGCGGGAATCGCTCGACTTCGAAGAAAGATCACTCGTCGTCACATTGAATCAGCTTATCGACCAAGAGTGGTCTGTCGGGGCGCGATACAGATTGGCGAACGCAGATTTCAATCGAAATTTGCTCGATGTTTCCGCCGATACGCCGGGAGCTGCCGGCATTAACCAGGATGTGGAGGCCACTCTTCACCAGTTGAATTTGTACGCGCTGTACAGCCATAGATGCGGGTTTTTTAGCCAGCTTCATTCGATTTGGAATGTGCAGAGCAATCGCGGATACGCCCCCGACCTGCCTGGGGATGACTTTTGGCAATTGAACTTGTTCGCGGGCTACAGATTCTCGAAACGCCGGGCCGAGGTGCGCCTCGGCATGCTAAACCTGACCGATCGTGACTATCGGTTGAACCCGTTGAACCTTTATTTCGAGCAACCACGCGAGCGAACGTTCACTGCTCGATTGAGATTTAATTTTTGATTTGAACATTAAGAAAATACTCGTATCGAGCATGGGCTCGTTGATCGGCGTTCTCCTGGCTGTCGGGCTGGGATGTGTGCTGATGTTGGAGGAGCTAAGCACCATCGGGGAAAAGCTCGGACGTCGGTTGCGCGAATTGAGCTACGACACGCTCTATGCGTCGCGCAAGGTCCATCCTACTCGTCCTCCTGAAGAAGCAGTGGTGATTTATCTGGACGATTTCTCTCACGAAAAACTCGGACAACGATACGATGCGCCATGGGACCGGCACTACCACGCCCGTTTGCTCGAACGATTGAAAGCGGATGGCGCGAAGTCCGTGGTGTTCGATATCGTCTTCAACGAACCGGGGCGCGATCAGGCCGCTGACGCACACTTCGCCAAAGCGATCAAGGACTTTGGCAAAGTCATCCTGGCGGCGGATTGGGTTGCACCGAGCGGGGGGGCGGTCGGTAGCAAAACCGTGCTTCCCCACGAGCCTTTTTTGGAGGCGGCCGCGAATGTGGGAGTGGCTGAAATGGCGCCGGGCTCCGATTTCTTTGTTCGTGAACATTTTCCTGGCGCGCCGGACGAATTGGTTTCGAGCTTGAGCTGGGCGGCCGCCGAGTCTTTAGGAGCGCCGATCGCGACGAATGCCGCGGCGAAATTCAAATCGCGTTGGATAAATTACTACGCGCCCCCGGGAGGGTTGGCCAACCTAAGTTTTTACGAAGCCATCTCGGCAGATCCAAACGAAGCTCCGAAACCGGGGTTCTTCAAGGACAAGATCGTATTTGTGGGATCCAGGGTCGTTACTCAATACTCAGGCCAAAGGAAAGACGAGTATTGGTCTCCGTACTCTATCTGGACATCAGGCGATGAAAAATCGAAAAACTTTATGCCAGGAGTCGAAGTCCAGGCGACCGTTTGTCTGAACTTATTGCGAAGTGATTGGCTGACCAAAGTTCCTTTCATGACAGAGTTCTGGCTCGTCGTGCTGACTGGCTTGATTTTTGGATTTGTATTGCCCGTGCTCCGACCATTTTTCACGTTTTTCGTGGCAGTGGTGAGCATTGTCATCATCACGTACGCGGCGTTTTACTTGTTTTCAGAAAAGTTGATTTGGTTTAATTGGCTCATGCTTGTGGCTGTCCAAATCCCGACGGCTGCCATTTGGGCCATCGTTTTTAATTCCGTCCAAATCTACGTCCAGAAGAGATTGATGGAGCAATCCCTCGGGATGTACGTCTCGCCGTCCCGCGTCAAACAGATCATGAAGCGGCCGGAAATCTTGAAGCCAGGCGCGGAGAAGCAAGAGGTCAGCATTCTTTTCAGTGACATTGCCAACTTCACGTCCATGTCCGAGGGAATGGACTCGGACCAACTGGCCACCCTGATGAACAGCTATTTCGAGACTACGGTCGGCGAATGCATTCATCCGGCTCAGGGAACTGTCATCAAGTTTATCGGCGACGCGATCTTCGCGATTTGGAACGCTCCCGAAGTTCAATCGAACCATCAGGAGCTTGCCTGTCGCGGCGCGCTGGCGCTCCGGGATTCATCGTCAAAATTTAACTTCGGCAAAGGCATGGAAGGCCTTGAGATTCGAACCCGAATCGGACTTCATTGTGGAGTTGCTAATGTTGGGAACTTCGGTAGTTCCACCCGCATCGACTACACCGCGCTGGGCGAGAACATCAATCTAGCCGCCCGGATGGAAGGGCTTAACAAATATCTCGGAACGGACGTTCTGGTTACGGGGGAGGTTCACAAGGCCGTGGAGGGTAAATTCGTCAGCCGGTTCTGCGGTGATTTCAGGTTGAAAGGTTTTGAGAAGGCAGTCGCGGTGTATGACTTGCTGGCCCTGCCAGATCAAGCCGAGCCATCTCGGATATGGCGCGAAGCTTACGCGGAGGCGCTGAAACATTTTCAGCAAAAGCATCTGGATGAGGCAGAGGCGGCTTTTCAACGTGTTATTCAACTTCATGGCAAGGACGGCCCATCGCAATTCCTTATCAAACATATTCACGACCTCCGCGAGCATCCTCCCGAAGGCGATTGGACCGGGATCGTCGAGTTGAAAGAAAAGTAGGTCAAAGCCTGGGGTGGCAGTTCTCTCCATCAACCGGGGCGGGGACGGCTCGTCCCCGCAAGCCGAATGGGGACGAGCCGTCCCCACCCCTGGTTCATGGCACTGATTCGCGTCCAATCTTGGGAGGTTTTCCCTCTCCATGAACCGACCCACCCCTACCCCTCCCAGGAGGGGACTGGACAAAGCTCGCACCTCGGGAGGGGAACGAACGTAGCTCCCCTCCTGGGAGGGGTAGGGGTGGGTTCAGAGTCGCCCTGCGCGCGCGAAGTTTTGGCCCGTCCTCATTCGTCACGCACCGAGGGCCGAGTCGCACATCCTTTTCGGTTGCGCATTTGAATTGTCGAGTCCACTGTTCGCCTGGTTGCGTTATGTTTGCATGTGACGTGGGTCATCGCGGTTTCTGCTGATATGAAAAAAATCGAGAACTTCATAGTGATTGGCCTGCTTTTTCTAGGAGTGCATTGCCTCGGCCAAGACGTTGCCGGAATCGGAGTCGTTCTGAACAAGGAGAAAGACGGGATTGTCGTCAAGCAAGTCTTGCCCGGAGCGCCAGCCGCAATCAGCAATAAAATCAAAGCAAACGATCGAATCCTTGCCATCGGGCAGGGCGACAAAGCTTCCGTGAATATCGAGGGTAGGAATCTCAGCGAGATCGTGCAAATGATTCGAGGTCCCAAAGGAACGGTCGTTCGTGTCACGATACTTCCGGGCGGGAAAGAAAATGCGCAGCCCGAGGTGATCAGCCTTGTCCGCGGCGAGATAAAAGAGATCGCGGCGGCGCCGCCCTCCGAGGAAAATCGAGTGGGTGAGATGGCTCCAGAAATCGCCGGGGAAGATTTGGACGGCAAGAAGTTTAAGTTGAGCGATTACCGCGGGAAAGTCGTGTTGATTGATTTTTGGGGAGATTGGTGAGGCCCCTGTCGGGCTATGTACCCGCACGAGCGGTCGCTCGTGAAGCGAATGGCAGGAAAGCCTTTTGTTCTACTCGGCGTGAACAGTGATCCGAAGGACCACCTTCGGGCGACTCTAAAGAAAGAGAACATCACCTGGCGCTCTTGGTGGGATGGCGGCAACACCAGCGGGCCGATTGCCCAACAGTGGGGAATCCGTGGTTGGCCCACGCTCTATGTAGTCGATCACAAGGGAGTGATCCGGCACCAACACGTCGGGTCACCCGGCGACGAAGTCTTGGATGCCGAACTGGAAAAGCTCATCCGAGAAGCTCAGACAGCCGCGGAATAGCTCACGCGAGCCAAGCATTTCATTTGGCCAGCAATGGCTAATCGTCTTTCTGCGGCGAACAGATTAAGTCTCGCTGCTTCCAGGGCGGCGCATCTCCGGGCTATTCTCGAATCTCCCTCCGGGAGACAAAGGCAGCCAATAGTCCAAACTCCAGTGCCGATGAGGTTCGCAAATCACCTCTCCCGGAGGGAGATTTGAGAATAGCCCACCCTTTCAAGGGTGGGATTGCGTAGCAAATACCCAAAGTCCCGAAGGGACGGTTGAACTCTTCTCGATCGATCCTTTTGTCCTGAACAGACAGTAGGAGCTGACGCAGGACATTGGGCGATTCGGCCGCCCCTGCGAGACTTATGCAATCGCTCATGCGAACCCGGCAGTCAACTGCCGGGCTATTCTCGAATCTCCCTCCGGGAGACGAAGGCAGCCAATAGTCCAAACTCCAGTGCCGATGAGGTTTGCGACTCACATCTCCCGGAGAGGAGATTCGAGAATAGCCCACACCTATCTCCCGGAGGGAGATTTGAGAATAGCCCACCCTTTCAAGGGTGGGATTGCGTAGCAAATACCCAAAGTCCCGAAGGGACGGCTGAACTGTGTGCGAAGCATCAGCCGCAGCGCGTGGGCAAACAGAAGCGCTTGGTGTTGTGCGGGCGCGCTGCGGCTGGTCGGGACGACACAGCCGCGCTCCGGGGCAAAATGAGAATTGCTACAAAAGTAATACAAATACTTGACAGTAAGATTTTAGTTAGACAATGTATAGACACATTAAGGCCGCTTGGTGAGCAACTGCACATGAAAACGCAACGTGACCCATCGAAAAACAAACCGCTTGAGCCAAGTCAAGACGCACACCAAAATTTAGACTTGAATAGTCGTTGGCTACACGGGTATGAGTCTGCCTCGTTTTATGAGTAAGCATGTCCTGATTGTCGATGACTCGTTGGCCAGCCGAAACGGAATATCGCGTCTCTTGAAATCGTTCGGGTTCACAACCGTCGAAGTCGAGGATGGTTACAATGCGATCTGGCTTCTGAAGCAGTGTCAGAAATTTGACCTCGTCACGTTGGATTATCACATGCCGCGAATGGATGGTGTCGCCGTGGCACGTTGGATACGAAACCAACCCAGGTTGACCGAACTTCCGATTTTGATGATTACGACCGACACCTCGAAGGTCTTTGAAGCCGTCGAGATCGGAATCACCGAGTTCTTGGGAAAGCCCATTGACCGGGAATCGCTCGCAATGACTCTGAATCGCATGATGGACTTGAGCCTTGATTCGGAAGCTCCGTAAGAACTATCGTCGGCACAGCAGCTCACGCAGAGCTGAAAGTCCAGGGGAATCACCCTTGGCTGACCGTGCGATCTGGATCCACGTCAGCACCTGGATGTTTGCTGTCATGCCCCGGATCGCAGTCGTGTTCGGAATGAACACTGATCTCAACAACAAATCAGTATTATGCCCAACGACACACTAATCGAAGTTGTAGCCGGCCTAGTCGAAAAACTGGCCTTGGAACTGGCCTTTGTCGCTCCGGGCAGTGATTCAGGATTGCTCCCCCTCAACAATTTCGTGATGGACATGGAAGATCGGGTGATAGGACGCCCGGCGCCGGAGGAAATCAAGGCTGCGGTCACCGAGGCCCGCTCCTGGTTGGACCGTCTGTTCGAGACCACCGTCCAATTCGATCAGGACACGATCGCTCGTTTCGGAGAATGGCACGGTTGGATGCAATCGGCATTGGAGAAATGGCAGCAAGGACAGCCCCTCCCGGCGATCCTGGCGCATTGGAAGGGGAAGGCAGCAGCAGGGACAGCCGCCGTGTCTGCCACACCAGCGCCAAGCTCCTCTTCAACCGCCAGCGCAGCCGCCCCAAGCCAGGCACCCGCCGCAGCCGCCGCAGAGCCTTCCATCGCCCTCAACCTCGAGTCCGACAGCGAGCTATTGCGCGATTTTACGGGAGAAGCTCAGGAACATTTGCAAAACATCGAGCAAGGTGTGTTGGTGCTGGAAGATAACCCGAAGGACGCCGACACCCTGAATTCTATTTTCCGCGCGTTTCACACATTCAAAGGCGGGGCTGGCTTTCTGAACCTGGGCGCGATCAAGAACCTGGCCCACGAACTGGAATCGCTTTTGGACGCGGCTCGCCAACACAAACTCGAAGTCAGCACGGAAATTATCGACGTGATTCTGTCCGGCGGCGACACGCTCAAGAAATTCATGGCCGAAATTCTGGCGCAAATCGGGGGAAACAATGTGGGGCAGCCCATCCTGGTGCCTACCCTTGAGCTGATTGCCCGAGTGAATGGCATTTTGGGGAAAAAAACAGCAGCACCATCCGCGCCTGCGCCCACAGCTCCAGCTCCTGTGGCCGCTGCAGTTGCACCCTCGGCCGCACCGATGGTCACGCCAGCCCCCGACTCTCCGCAAAGCCCGCCTCCGCCCGGGCCAGCTCCCAAACCCGCGGCCGCCGAGCCGCAGAAAACCCAGGCCCAGGCCCCGAGCGCCAACAGCGGCTTCGTCAAGGTGGACACCTACAAGCTGGACAGCTTGATCGACCAAGTGGGCGAACTCGTCATTGCCCAGTCCATGGTGGTGCAGGATCCCAGCGTGAGCGCCCTGGAAAGCCAGGCCTTGTCTCGAAATATCGCCCAGCTCCGACGCATCACCAACGAGCTCCAACGCACCTCCATGTCTCTCCGCATGGTGCCGATCCGGGGAGCTTTCCAGAAAATGACCCGTCTGGTCCGCGACACCGCGGCCAAACAACAGAAACAAGTGGCCCTGGTCCTGAGTGGCGAAGACACCGAAATGGACCGCAACATCGTCGAAGAGATCAGCGATCCTCTGATTCACATGATCCGTAATTCGGTCGATCACGGCATTGAATCGACTACAGACCGACAGGCCCGAGGCAAACCCATGCAGGGCACCATCAACCTGCGGGCCTTTCATCAAGGCGGCAGCATTGTCATTCAAATCGCCGACGACGGCGCGGGTCTGAACAAGGACCGCATTTTGGCGAAAGCCATTGAAAAGGGCATGGTCAAGGCGGGAGACAACCTGCCCGACAAAGAGATTTACAATCTGATCTTTGGGGCTGGCTTCTCCACAGCAGCCGTCATCACCGAGATCTCCGGGCGGGGCGTTGGCATGGATGTCGTCCGCCGGAACATTGATAAGCTGCGCGGCAAGGTGGATATCGATTCGGTGCCCGGCAAAGGTTCGACCTTCACCATCTACCTGCCGCTCACCCTGGCGATCATCGACGGCTTGATAGTGGGCACGGGCATTCAACGGTATGTCCTGCCGACTCTGTCCGTGCGCGAGTCATTCCGCCCGACGCCCGCCATGCTCTCCTCCGTGTACGATCGGGGCGAAATGGTCAATGTGCGTGGCAGGCTCACTCCCCTCGTCCGCTTGCACCGGCTCTTCGATGTGTCGCCCAAAACGACCGATCCGACGAAAGCCATACTGATTGTCATCGAGTCCGGCGCGGAAACCCGATGCCTCATGGTGGACGAATTAATCGGCAAACAAGAGGTCGTCATTAAGAGCCTGGGAGAAAGCTTCAAACGGAACCGTGCTTTGGCGGGCGCGGCCATTCTTGGCGATGGCAGGGTGGGCTTGATCCTCGACGTCGATTCTTTGGTCAAACCGAAACCCGAGGCCACGGCCACCGCCCAGTAAACCACTAAATCTATGAGTACTCAAACCGATACATCTCCTGTCACAGCCGCGAAAGCTGGCAAATACCTCACCTTCGGCCTTGGCCACGAATCCTACGGAGTTCCAGTGTTGAAAGTCCGTGAAATCATCCGGCTTTGCAACATCACTCCCGTGCCGAACATGCCGCCCTACATCAAGGGCGTGGTCAACTTGCGCGGTAAGATCGTCCCGGTCGTGGACCTGCGCTTGAAATTCCAACTCGCGAAGATCGAGGACCACGAGCGCACCTGCATCGTCGTCGTGGAAGTTCGCCTTTCCAC
>CAMAWP010000234.1 GCA_945861765.1 Akkermansia muciniphila
AATCAAACGGCAAGTCCCGCACAAAATGCAGTAGAAGGGGCTTATTCAAGCCCCCGGCCCGGAAGTCAACGCGTCAAAAGCACTCTCAAATCTTCGTGACATTGGGCGTCTCGCCGGCGAGTTGCTGTGGCGAAATTAGGAACACGCCGACGAGACGCCAGCGCTCCCAGGTCAGGTTCATGGAGAGAATCGCTGCGTCGCTCTGTCCAAAGGCGGGGCTTGGCTTCCCCAATTCTCGCTTCCACTTCCTCTCGACGAAAAAACAGACCGCACCTTGACGCGCGCAGCGATGTCGAGAGTTGATCTTTAAGGAATCACTGAATAATTCAGGTAGCCTATAAACATCTCGTCGTCCGTTTGTTCGCCGAAAGCAACCGCCGCTGCGGGATTGGGATTGTCCGGGTTTTGCGCCGAGTTGTCGAAGGCTCCGGTGCAGCGAACAATGGTGCCAGCGGGCAACCGCTTCGGCTCGGTCAGCCGGTAGAGCGCCTGCCAGTGGAAATCGTATTTTGGAACCGAGAGAAGGACTTCGCTTGTTCCATTAGGATAAAACGCCTCGTATTTGAAGCGCGATCCCCTGTAATGCATGTGAGGAGACATCTCGTATAGCCAAACGTCTTTCGTCGCCGAGGGAATCATTTCCGCCTCGCGCTCATATTCCTGCGCCCCTGCGGGAATAGAGATGTTCAAGGTAGCGGCAGCCCGCGTCAGGAGCTCAAGAGGGGGCGGGGACTGCATAAAATAGAGTCCGAGCTTGGTTTGGTCGGTCTCGGCCTTGCCCGTCGTCGTATAATGCATTTGAAATGTGAGCGACGAGTTCTTAGGCAGAAATTTTCCCGTGCCCGCCGGGAAGGCCACGGGGTTAGCCCCAGGTACATAGCCGGCAAAAAAGCCGTTCAATCCGCCGGCGTTCAGAACGACCTCCAGCAGCGACCCCGTAAATACGAGGCTATGATGGACGGCGCGTGTATTGCCCGGCAGCACGACGGCGGCGCGCAGCCATACGTTCGAAGGTATCTGAGCGGTGACTTGAGGATATTTGTAATTCACTTCACCAGTTGCCGGAATACTCTGTCTGGGAATCGTGACGATAAAGTCCGGCTGTCCCAATTCGGGTGGCCAGGCTAAAGGATAATTCGTGACGGGCGGGCTGCTTACGAACTCATTTGCCAAGAGATCGGGTCCGTCGCCACGCGGGGAGCCATCATGGATCCAATCAAGGAGCATTCGCGCTTCCTGTGGCTTTAATGAAACATCGTTGGTGAACTCGCCGTAAAGAGGATCGGCGTGCCATGGCGGCATCCGCCCAGCAAGGACTTCGGTTTTAATGGGCTCCGAGAAGGCGCGAACAGCCTCGTAGTTCGTCATTGTCCATGGAGCAATATTCCCTGGGCTGTGGCATCGAACACACTTGTTCTGCAGGAGTGGCGCAATATCCGCCGAGTAGGAGGTCGCTCTCCTCGGCACAAGATTTATTGAGTGCCCTTGTGGCACCGTGCGGCTCACAGACACGACTTGGCCGGACAAAAAGTTAGCGAGCGCGGTGGCAAGATAATTCTGCGTCGCTGGCCGGACCTCCGACCCGACCCGATCATCAATAGCTCCGCGGTAAAAAACCGTCCAGTCAGACGGATTGATGCCGATGACTTCTGAAGTCGCAGTCGCGCCAAGAGCGCGGGCGACAAGCTGAGCGCGATCATGGAGAATCGGAAGATTCAAGTCAGAGGTGGTGGCTTGGGCAGTGAGGCTCGGACGGCTATCTTGAGGGTTGGCGTCGATCATCCAGAAGAGGACTCCTTGCGATCCGAATTGATCCCGCAAGTCCTTGATCACTGATATCCGTTGCGGATCAGCGGCCGAGGCGCTATCTGAAAACATCAGAACGATGGCGCGCTGAGTCGAGTAATAATACAGCTCTCTCGATTTTCCTTCGTGATCAATCAGCCGGAAGTCATTTATCGCCGTCGTCTCGGGAGGTTGGGCCAGAGAAACCAAACGGTAAAACCGTTGGGGCAACATCAGCGAGCTGGAATCGGTCCATTGCTGAGAGGTTTTCGTCAGAGTGAGACCAAGCAAGAACTCCCAACTCCCAGGCGCTCCCAGATTCGAGCTTTGCTCGATAATATAGTTGCCTCCGACCGACCCTGCTATTCCGAGCTTTATTGGTGCCGGGCCACGCTCGATCAGCAGCCTTGCCGACTGAGCGTGCAGATTTAGGCTCAACAGCCACGTTAGGATTGAAATTCGAAACAATTGGTAACTACGCACGGGTAGGAATCTACACGAGCCGCGAAATCGAGCAACTCCGATTAAATGGATTCGTTGATTCCACACACTGAGAGCTCCGACCACTTCAAGTGCGGCACTCGAATCAATTCTCAAATCATCGGGCCGACCCACATTTAGATATGGCCGGATCTCCCGTTCCCGTGGTTAAAACTTCCTTGTAACTTTTCGCGTTGTTGCTGTGTCTTGGTCCTAGTATGGATCTACGGATATGAAAATGACTGCCCGGCTCAAAGCCCACTCGCTTCGCCTCCTCCCCACGGTTTCAAGAGTTCTGAGCGCCTGCATTCTCTGGGCGCTCACCAGCGGCTGCAATAACGTGTTCAACTCCTCGTCGGGGTCCTTCGGAGGCAACTTGAACTCCGTTACCAATGTGACGAGAAAGGGTGAGATCGCCGCCAACCTCGAATCGATCGAGGTGGACAACCAGTTCGGCGCCGTCAACATCGTTGCCGCCGGGGACGGGCCGGGTGAATGGTCATGGACACTTACCTTGCGGGCCAAGAACGATTCACTCGCCAAGGAGGCGGCCGATGCGGTGAACTGCAAGGCTGATCAAACGGGCGGACTGCTGCGACTGCTCGTCTCCCTCCCCAATTTGGGTGGAAAGCTGAACATCCGGTCTGATCTTGAAATCCGTGTTCCCAAATCCGTGGACGTCCGGACAATGAACCGGTTTGGTAACACGACAATTTCCGGCCTCAAGGGCGATGTGGATGCCACAGGCAAGCACGGAGCCGTGAATATTCAGAACATTGGTGGCAAGGTAAAGGCGCAGACATCGTTCGCTTCGATGACAGTCAGCGACGTTGGTCCCGCCGCGCTCAAGAACCAACACGGCGGCATCGAAGCCACCCACATTCGCGGCGCATTGGACGCCGAGACGAGTTTTGCGTCGCTCGTAGCAAAGGACATTGGCGGCCCAGTGACCCTACGGAATCAGCATGGCGGCATCGAGGTGGTCGGGGCTAAGGGGAACGCTGACCTCAAGACTTCATTCGCCTCGTTGAGTGCAGAAAAGATCGCGGGCCTTGCCACGTTCGCCAACCAGAATGGAAGCGTCAAGGGGCGCGACATCACCGGTTCCGTCAAAGCCAGCACCTCGTTCGCTCCACTGGACGTGGAAAGTGGCGGTGCGATCCTGGTGTGTCGCAATCAGCACGGTTCTATCCGACTGCGCTCCACTTCACACGAACTTGCGAAGGTTGACGCTGTGACATCGTTCGGCTCCCTGGAAGTGCATCTGCCCAGCGGGATGAAGCCCGCGATCCAGGCTTCAACCAGTTTCGCGAAAGTGGAATCCGACTTCCCGGTTTTGATGAAGCCAGCAGGTCAGGATCCGTTTGCCGAAGTCGAGCCCGGCACGCCCCGCGTCTCGTTGCAGAACCAAAACGGCCTCATTCGCATCCTACGCGAGGCGCAAAGCGCCAGCCGCTGAACGGGTAGCAGCCTTTTGAGCGTGATTCCTACTCGTAACCCTACTCTTACTCCCGAAGCAACCCACACCGAGGAGATTGCGATTAGGAGTAGGATTAAGGGTATGAAAACCACCCTCCGAAATCGGAGCATAATTCAATGGCAGTGGGGCCAGGGCGAGGGGAAAGCTCGCTGCTCAACGGCCTCCGGCTCGCGGAGCTCGAAGAGAATCTCGTCCGACCGGGATGTTGGTGTGAACAATTAATCCAATCGAAAGAGGTTCCTCGCTGTTTTCAGTGGAATAGTTCCACAGCGGATGGAGACCATTTCTCCATCTCGCCGGGATGACGGGAGTTTGGACCTATTGGCCGCCTTCGTCTCCCGGAGGGAGATTCGAGAATAGCCCAGCAGTTCACTGCTGGGTTGGGATCGGCGATTGGATAAGTCCCGGAGGGACGGCTGAATCCTCCCCTGGTGTCCTACGCCAGCTCCTAGTCTCACGGTGTGATTAGCACAAAGGATCGTCGGCCATTCCTGGGTGACATCGTCCGGGAAAACTCAGCCGTCCCTTCGGGAATTGGGCATTCTACTCCGCAATTCCACCCTTGAAAGGGTGGGCTATTCTCAGATCTCCCATCCGGGAGACTGCAGTCGGAAGCCTCCTGGGTTGGAGCAGCACAAAGCCAAGCAACGTTCAAACTCGAGGCCCCGTGAGCAATCACAGGGCGGGGTTTGAGACGACGGGTCCGAAAGCAGTGAGATCCGACACTTGCACAGCAGGCTCAGGCAGGTCCAAATGATCGCCAGACCGATGGAGACGGCTTTCGACAATTCTTATGCTGTTCAACGCCGCGGCATGCGTAGAATCATGAAGAAATCTGCTTCCGGCGTGACATGCGTTCGGCTTTTCGCGTAGCGTCGCGCCCTATGTTATCCCGTGCGTCCTTCTTCAAATGCGGCAGGCGCTGCCGTGAAATTCTGGTGGCGTTGTGTCTTGGCTTGATGACCGGCCTCGCAGTTCGCGCGGCGGAAGCACCGCCGAAAGTCCCGCGTTTTTCGGTCGATTACATGGATCGCTCGATGAGCCCGGCATCCGATTTCTTCCGTTACGCCTCTGGGACGTGGGTTCGAAACAATCCCGTTCCGGCTGACAAATCACGTTGGAGCGGCTTCGAAGAATTGCAGGAGCGGAATTGGTACCTGATCCACAGCATCCTTGACGACACTGCGGCGGGGCGGGGCGGGGCGTCTCAAGCGGCCCGCCAGGTCGGCGATTTCTTTTCTTCGGCGATGGACACCAACCGCCTCGACCAGCTCGGATTCAAGCCTATTCAACGAGACTTGAAACGCATCGACGCGCTCAAGTCAGCCGACGAACTGTTTCGCTTGCTCGCCGAGTTGCATCAAAACAATGTAGCGGCTCTCTTCAACGCCTCGGTTTCTCTCGATGCAAAGAACAGCGGCGTCTATGCCTTTCACTTCAGCCAGGGTGGGCTCGGATTGCCGGACCGCGATTATTATCTGACCGACGCGTTTGCCAAACAGCGCGAAGCTTACCGGGCGCACATTGCCAAAATGCTGACGCTGCTCGGGGAGAAAGAATCCGAGGCCGCCACTCACGCCGCGACGATCTTCGGACTCGAAACCGATCTGGCCAAAGCCAGCAAGACGCGAGTCGAACTCCGCGATCCGATCGCCAATTATCACAAGTTCACCGTCGCCGAACTGCCGGAAAAAACCGCGCCATTGCCCTGGAAAACCTATCTCGCGACGACGGGCCTGACGAAACTGTCGGACCTCGTGGTGGAGCAACCCGAGTTTCTTGCCGCCTTGGGGAAGCTGATGAAGGAACGGCCGATCGCCGATTGGAAAGTTTACCTTCGCTGGCATCTTCTGCACAGCAGCGCGCCGTATCTGCACGGAGCCGCGGAAAAGGAATCCTTTGCTTTTTACGGCACCGTGCTGCGGGGGCAACCCGCGCAGGAACCCCGCTGGCAGCGCGCCGCGCATGTGATCGACGGGACCATTGGCGAAGCGCTCGGCCAATTGTATGTCGAGAAATATTTCCCGCCCGCCGCCAAAGGGCGAATGGACGAACTGATCGGCAATCTGAAAGCGGTGTTCCTGGACAGATTGACGAAGGTTGACTGGATGTCCGAGGCGACGCGCTCCAAGGCGCTGGCCAAATTCGACCGGTTCACTCAGAAAATCGGACACCCCGACAAGTACCGCGATTACTCCAAGCTCAAAATCCGGCGCGACGATTACTTCGGCAACGTCCAGCGCGCGGCCGCTTTCGAGTCCAAGCGCCAGCTCGCGCGCGTCGGCAGGCCCGTCGATAAAAGCGAATGGCACATGACGCCGCAGACGGTAAACGCTTACTTCAATCCCCTCCAAAACGAGATCGTTTTTCCAGCCGGCATTCTTCAGCCCCCGTTCTTCGACGTGGACATGGACGACGCGGTCAACTACGGCGCGATCGGCGTGGTCATCGGCCACGAGATCAGCCATGGCTACGATGACGAAGGCCGGCATTACGACGCTGACGGCAATCTCAATGAATGGTGGACCGAGGCTGATGGGAAGGCTTTCGAGGCTCGCGCGCAAAAGGTCGTGGATCAATACGGCAGCTATGAGGCATTGCCCGGTCTCAAAGTGAACGGCCAACTCACGTTGGGGGAAAACATCGCGGACCTTGGTGGCGCCAGCATCGCGTACGAAGCGCTTCAGCGCTCTCTCACCAAAGACCCGTCCAAACGAAAGGTAATCGACGGATTCACGCCGGAACAACGCTACTTCATTTCGCTGGCACAACTGTGGCGCGTCAACTGGCGCGAAGCCGAACTGCGCCGTCGCATCACCGTTGATCCACACAGCCCGGCCCAGTTCCGCGCCATCGGGCCGCATGTGAATCTTCAGGAGTTCTTCGACGCGTTCGGCATCAAGCCTGGCGCCTCCATGTATCGCTCGCCCGAGTTGCGGGCCAAGATTTGGTGATGCGCGTGATTACCCTGTTAGTTCTATTACAACGGACATGGAGACCGCGGCAATGAGCGCCACCGCTAAGCGTCTGTTTCGCGTTCGAGGTCTCACCAAGATCTACGGCATGGGCGCCACGGAAGTGCGGGCGCTCGCGGGTGTGGATCTCGACCTTAATGAAGGTGAGTTGATCGTGTTGCTCGGCCCGTCCGGCAGCGGCAAGACGACGTTCCTGAATCAGCTCGGCGGTCTCGACCTGCCAACTTCGGGTGAATTGTGGTATCGCGACATGGACCTGACCGCCGCGGACGAGGATCAGCTTACTTATTACCGCCGCGACGCCGTCGGGTTCGTCTTTCAATTCTACAACCTCATCCCGAGCCTGACAGCCCGCGAGAACGTCGCCCTCATCACCGAGATTGCACGTGATCCAATGCCGCCGGAAACCGCCCTCGATATGGTGAATCTTGGAGGGCGGCTCGATCACTTCCCAGCCCAGCTCTCCGGCGGCGAGCAGCAGCGCGTCGCCATTGCGCGTGCGATTGCGAAGCGCCCGGAGGTCTTGCTCTGCGACGAGCCGACCGGCGCGTTGGACGTGCGGACGGGGATTGTCGTGCTCGATGCGATCGAGCGGGTGAATCGCGAGCTAGGCTCGCTCACCGTGATCATCACGCACAATGCCGTGATGGCCGACATGGCTGACCGCGTGATCCGCTTCTCCGACGGGCGGGTGCAAAGCATTTCCGAAAATGCGCAGCGGGCTCCGGTGACCAGTTTGAAATGGTGATGATCTCGTGCCTCGATCGGAAAGTTCTGCGCGACTTGAATCGGATGCGAGGCCAGGCAATCGCGGTCGCACTCGTCATGGCCTGCGGTCTGGCCATGCTCACGATGGCGCGCAGTCTTATCAACTCCCTTGAGAGCACTCGCCGAGAATACTACGAAGGACATCGCTTTGCCGAAATCTTCGCGCACGTGAAACGCGCTCCGAATTCGATCGCCGCACGCTCGTCTGAGATTCCTGGGGTGGCCGGTGTGCAAGCCGGCATCTCCGCGCAGGTGACCCTCGATATTTCCGGGCTCGACGAGCCAGCAAGCGGCATGGTTCGCTCGCTGCCGGTTTTAGGACAACCAGAGCTCAACCGGCTCTTTTTACGGGCTGGTCGCTGGCTCAATCCCGGCAGCCGAGGTGAGGTGCTCGTCGGCGAGGCGTTCGCCGATGCAAATCACCTTAAGCCTGGCGACACGCTTGCGATGTTGCTCAACGGGCGCCGCCAGGAGTTTCACCTTGCCGGAATCGTGCTCTCTCCCGAATTCATTTTCGAATCACGGCCTGGCGCTGCGTTGCCGGACAATCGGACTTACGGGATTTTCTGGATGTCTTATGAAGAGGTCGCGAAGGCGTTCGACCTTTACGGCGCCTTCAATTATCTGACGCTGACGCTCGCCCCCGGGGGTTCTGAGCGGCACGTCATCGCAGCTCTCGATCGTTTGCTCGAGCCGTATGGTGGCCGCGGAGCTTACGGACGGGCCGATCACCCATCGCACATCCGCGTCTCGGATGAGATTCGCGTCCTGCAAACGCTCTCGATCGGCTTTCCGCTTGTGTTCCTGAGCGTGGCTGCGTTTATGACGAACGCCGTGCTTTCACGCCTCTTGACGTTGCAGCGGGAGCAGATCGCCATCTTGAAAGCGTTCGGCTACACGAACCGCCAAGTCGTGATGCATTACCTTAAGTTCGCATTCGCGATGGTCGCGGTCGGCACCGTGCTGGGAACGATCGGCGGCGTGTTCCTGGGCCACCGGCTCGTTGGGATGTACCACATGTTTTTCCGCTTTCCTGAACTGCACTTTAGGTTTGATCGTTCCGCGTTTGTCTGGGCTGTTTTCGTGGGTGTCGGCGCGGCGACCGCCGGGGTCTTCAACTCTGTGCGCCAGGCGGCAAAACTTCCACCGGCTGAAGCGATGCGGCCGGAGCCGCCCTCGAACTACCGTCCCGCATTCGTTGAGCGGACTGGCATCGGGCACCTGCTCTCGCACACGTTCCGAATCGCCGTTCGCAATCTCGAACGGCGCCCCGCCCAAGCGCTCTTTACCGTTGCTGGGCTCGCCCTCGCCACAGGAATACTCATCGTGCCAAACTGTTTTCGAGACAGCGTCAAGCAAGTGCTCGGCTTTCAGTGGGACATCATCGATCGCGACGACCTTAGGGTTGGTCTCGTCGAGCCCGCAGGAGCGAAAGCACACCACCTCTTGCGGCAATTGCCCGGTGCCGTCAGCGTGGAACCTTTTCGCACGGTGCCGGCCCGAGTGCGTTTTGGACATCGCAGCCGACAGTTGGCCATCAGGGGGCTGGTTCGCGGCGGCGTTCACAGTCGGGTAGTGAATAAAGCTATCGAAGAAATTCCATTGCCACAGCACGGGGTGATTATTTCAGCAAAGTTGGCTGAAGTGCTGGAAGTAAAAATCGGCGACGAATTGATCATCGAAGTGCTCGAAGGCAAGCGACAGGTCCGGACTCTCCCCTTGGTCGGGCTGGCCGAAGATTTGGCGGGGGTGGCCGCCTACATGGACCTGCACGCGCTGAACCGGTTTCTCGAAGAAGCCGATCTCATCAGCGGCGCGAGCTTCACGATCGATGCGGCCCATCGGGCTGAGTTCTTGCGCGCGCTCAAAGGCATTCCTCGCGTGAGCTGGGTGGCGATCAAGGAGACATTGCGTGAGAATTTTGAGAAGACGACTGCCGCGAGCATTAACTTAATCCAGAGCATCTATCTCGTGTTCGCCACCGTGGTCGCGTTCGGGGTCGTTTATAACAACGCTCGGATCTCGCTCGCGGAGCGGGCGCGCGAACTAGCCACTTTGCGCGTCATCGGCTTCTCGCAGCGCGAAGTCGCCGCAGTGCTCGTAACAGAGTTGGTGATTCTCGCCCTGCTGGCAGTGCCGTTGGGGCTTCTGCTGGGCACTGGTTTTGCCACCGGAATTATCAGCATGGTGAACACTGAGACCGTCCGATTACCGCTGATCTTGACATCGCGCAATTACGCTTTTGCGACGCTCACTGTCACCATTGCCTCGGCCATGTCCGGTCTCGTCGTGCTTCGTCGGCTGAAACAGCTCGACCTTGTGAGCACCTTGAAAGCTCCCGAATGAAAACGAACGAACCCAGGGACGCCGCCCTGGCGAACGGCCCTGAGGAACAGGGAAGCCGCTCCTCGACTGCGGCAAGCCGAACCACTACTGTCCCGCCGACAACCGGAATGACCATGCAATCAACAGTGCCCCCATCTACCACGCAAACTGCGCGACGGAACACTCATCGCCGCCGTCGCTGGCTGCCCTACGCAGGGGTGGTGGTACTGGGTGCCCTCATCCTGGCTGGAGTTTGGCCGCGGGCGGTGCCCGTCGAAACAGCCAAGGTTGTCGTCGGCTCCTTGCGCGCGACTGTAAACGAAGAGGGAAAGACGCGTATCAAACAGCGCTATGTTATCTCAGCGCCTGTGACTGGACAACTGCGTCGCATTCCGTTCAAAGCTGGCGCTGAAGCCAGGGCAGGCGAAACTGTCCTTGCCGTGATTGATCCGCTCACACCAGCGATGTTGGATGCGCGCGCCCGCTCGCTCGCCGAAGCGCGGCGCGATACAGCCTCCGTCAATCTTGAGCGAGCACGCGCTGCGCAGAAGTTTGCCGCGAGCGAGCTCAGCCGCACGGAAAAGCTCGCGGCGGAAAAAGCCATTTCAACCCAGGATCTCGAGAACGCTCAGTGGCGCGAGATTTCGGCGGCTAAGGAACTCGGCGCAGCCGAGAGCGCGGTACGCCAAGCCGAAGCTGAGCTCTCTGAATTTACCGGCGCAAGTTCGGCTGTGGCACGCCCGCCTGCCGAAGTTAAAGCGCCGACCCATGGGCGGATACTCCGCATTTTTGAAGAAAGCAGCCGCCCCGTCACCGCGGGCACACCTTTGATGGAGATCGGCGACCCGGCGGATATCGAGGCGGTTATCGAAGTCCTCTCGAGAGATGGCGCAGCTATAGGGCCTGGAACCAAAGTCGAGTTGGAGCATTGGGGTGGAAGCCAGCCGCTGGAAGCGCGCGTCCGGCTGGTGGAGCCGTCCGCTTTCACAAAAATCTCGGCCCTCGGCGTCGAGGAACAACGCGTCAATGTCATCGCGGATATCGTGACATCCGTAGAACATCGCGGCAATCTGGGCGACAACTTCCGCATTGAAGCGCGCATTATCACCTGGGAAGCAGAGGGCACATTGAAGGTGCCGTCCGGCGCGGTCTTCCGGCGTGGGCAGCAATCGGCGGTGTTTGTGCTTAGGGACGGGCTCGCCCGGTTGCAATCGATCACGGTTGGCCGCAGCTCGGGCACCGAAGTTCAAGTCCTGAGCGGGTTGAAACCAGGAGAGGAGGTCATCGTCTATCCGGGCGATCGCGTGCGCGGAGGCGAGCGAGTGAGGCCGATTAAGGTGTCGCCTGAAC
>CAMAWP010000235.1 GCA_945861765.1 Akkermansia muciniphila
TGCTGGACCGTTGGATCACACAGTCCGAGGAGGAAGGAGTCTTTCTGTGCAGACGCAAAGATTGATCGGCGAAGCCACTCGCGCCGACCGGAGCTGTTTGATCAATTGAAGCGGCGATGAAGCTCGTCATTCCCGCTCTCCATTTCGAAACCGTGGCGGAAATGCCACGAACGAATGAGGCTTCTGCTGGTTATTCCAAGTTGCTTGCAAGTTGAGGTTAAGGCGCGCCGGATGCCTGGCGGCTGGCGAGGCGCGAGGAAGGAGCAAATCCACAGTGATCTGTGACTGACGAGCAACGAAGCCAGACGCCCGGCAGACCAGCGAATGACTCCCAACTTGAAAGCAACTTGGAATAAGCGATCGAGCATTTCTGTCGGCTCGACCTTGAAGTTTGGGACTCTCACTCACTTCTCTTTCAGCCATTCCGGCACCTTGATGTCCTTGCTCTTCACCGGCGATTCATCGCCCCGCCACAAGAAGCCGGCCTTCAGAAACTCGCTGCGGTTGGCCTTCAGATAATCCAGCAGCCGGCTCGCGAGGTGCCGGTTTGGGGAATCGTGACGCACCGCGAACGGTTGCACTGCCTTCGCGCCCGCGTGCTGGATCGGAATGAACTCCAGGTGCTCGCCCTGCAGCAGCGCATTCACCCGATAGACAATCGCCGCGTCCAGCCCGCCGGCGCGCATCTGGTTGATCAAGAAATCAGCGGTCGGCACCTCGACCACGACATTCGCGCGGATGGAATCCAGGAGGCCCGACGACTTAAGTATCCCGTGTGTCATGTAGCCGAGGGTGGCCTGTTCGGCGTTGCAGAGGCCGACGCGCAGGCCGGGTTGCGCGAGATCTGCGAGCGTCCGGACTTTGCGTGGGTTCTCCTTCTTCACCGCGATGCCAATGTCGGTCTCCGTGAGAATGACGGCCTCGGGAAATTGCTCCGCGACGGGCGGCACAAAGCAAAGGTCACACGCGTAGTAGGCGTCGGGGAACTTCGGATTGCTCGCGTCGGCCATGGTCTTCATCGTGGCGCAGAGAATGCCGCATCCATTGAAGACAGTAGTGATGGTGATGCCTTCGCGGTCGGCGAACTGTCGAAGCAGTTTCTCAATTGCCACCCGGTTAACGCCGCCACTGTAGAGGATTAACTCGGGCTTCTGCTCCCACCTGTCGCCGCCCGATGGCTTGAAACCCTGGTTTTGAAAAACGGTTCCGCCTTTGTCGGGTGCGCTCAGGTACCGAGCAAACCGGAGCGCGGCGGCGGGCTGCGTACACGCGGTGAGCACCGCAGCGCTTGCATTTTCCCCGTGTGACGAGAGCTCCGGAACTTCGACCGCCTCGAGTCCCTTGAACTGCGGAACGGTCGAGTCCCAAAGGATAGCGGCATCCACGGCACCCAGGGAAAGGTCAGCCGCGATCTCAGTCACCGTGGGCTTGGTCACAACCGCGTGCTCAGCGATGGCTTTCCAGCCCGGTCCGAGCGCAGCTCGCGTGGTTCGTGAAATCGCTGAAGCTTGCGGATCGGCCAGCGCGACCCGCACATCGGAGCGCAGCAAATCAGCGAGAGAGCGGACTGATTTGGGATTGCCCGCGCGCACCGCAATGACGGGCCGTTGGCTGACGAGCGGGACGGTTTCCCTTATGGAGTCAAATTTGCGCGCGTCGGCTAGCGAGCCGTCGTCCGCCGAAATGAAAAGGTCGCCTTGTTTGGCGACGCGAAGCGCGCTGAGCATGGACCCAGAGTTTCCGTATTGCAGGCGAACATCGACGCCGCACTCGACTCGGTATTGCTCGGCGACCGTTTCGACCGGCTTTTTCAACGCCGCGGCGCAGTAAACGACCAGCGCCGTCTCCGAGCGCGACGGAGCGCTGTTGCGGTGAAACAGCGTCACCGCACCGAGCGCGATTGCCAGAGTGATCAGGATGCCACCAGCGGTTCTCATATTCGATACAACCATTATGCCACGCTCGTGCATCGGTGCCGAACAAAAAAGAATTGCGACCAACCCAATCGCCCGCTTGTCTCGGAAGCACCCGGCTGAAGGCTGTGCTTCGGCCGAGAGGATTCAACGGGATTGCAAGCCATGGGTGAGCGGTGATTTGCGGCAAAGGGAGCAGCTCAGCCAAACGGTAGGACTGAGAGATAAGTGTTCGACACACCACACCAGTCTGGTTAACTAGCGCAAATCTATGTTCCCTCCAGAACACCTTGAAGCTCGTTCGCCTTGCTTTTGCAAAACGGTGCCTATGAACAACCGTCGCTCTGCGCTTTTGATTGTCGGATTGCTTTCTCTCATTTCGGCGTGGCCGTTGATGGCCGAAGACTGGCCGATGTGGCGGTTCGATGCCAACCGACGCGCTGTGTCGCCGGAGAATTTACCTGCCGAACTCCACTTGCAATGGACCCGACAGTATTCGCCTCGCGTTCAGGTCTGGGACGACCCGCTCAATCACGACTTGATGTCTTACGACAGGATATTTGAGCCGGTCGTTATGGGGGAGCGGATGTTCATCGGTTTCAATGACGCCGACAAGGTGGTGGCGCTCGATATTGGAACGGGCGAGGAACTTTGGGCGTTTTACACTGATGGACCCGTCCGGTTCGCTCCGGTCGCCTGGAAAAACAAGGTCTATTTTACCAGTGACGATGGCTATCTCTATTGCGTCAATGCGTCTGACGGTCGGCTGAAGTGGAAATTCCGCGGTGGCCCTTCCGAACGCAAGGCTCTTGGGAATGGTCGCATGATTTCGGCGTGGCCCGCGCGTGGCGGACCGGTCTTGCGGGAGGGTCGGGTCTATTTCGCCGCCAGTATCTGGCCATTCATGGGGATCTTTATTTACGCCCTGGATGCCGATAGCGGAAAGGTGGTGTGGGTAAACGACGGGACGGGGTCGCAGTTCATCAAACAACCGCACAGCGCCCCGGCTTTCGCCGGTGTCGCGCCCCAAGGAGCGCTCGCCGCCACTGAAAACCTCCTGCTGGTTCCGGGCGGTCGGTCCGTGCCCGCGGTGTTTGATCGCCGGACCGGGGAGTTGCTCTACTTTAATATCAACGACGGTGGCAAGGGGAACGGTGGCTCATTTGTGGCCGCAGACGAATCGGATTTTTTCGTTCATACGCGACTGCGAGGTGTCCGGGCTTTCGATTTGAAGAAGGGCGCTGCGGGGAAATTCACGAGCGAGGAACCCGTGCTAGATGGGAAGTTGTTGTATTCAGCATCCGGGAGCGCGAAGGGCAGGACGATTCAAGCTGTCGGCTACGAGGTCGAATGGGAACTGAAAGTGGATGCCTCTGGCGATCTCATCAAGGCTGGCCGTCGGCTTTACGCGGCGGGTGCCGATTCTCTGACCGCGATTGAGTTGCCCTCGGACGGCGTCGAGCCGCGTGTGAGTTGGTCGCACCGGGTCAAAGGCGAAGTGCTGCGCCTGCTGGCTGCGAATGGGAAACTGTTTGCCGTGACACTCGATGGCCGAATCCTGGCGTTCGGCGGTGACAAAACGGAGCCGAAGACAATCAACACTCCGCCACACGCTCAGCAGCCATCTGAAGTTCACGTCGCGCAAGCCAAGTCGATTCTCAAGCAGGCTAACGTGGATGAAGGTTATGCGCTCTGTTACGGTGTGGAAGATGGGCGATTGCTCGAAGCTCTGCTGTCGGAGTCCATGCTACGGATCGTGGCCGTGGACCCGGATGCGCAGAAAGTCGATAAGCTCCGGCGGCAGTTGGATGCGGCGGGACTATACGGCACCCGTGTGACGTTGCACACGGGTGATCCAATCAATTTTAAAGCACCACCCTACGTCGCCAACCTCATTGTGGTTGGCGAATCGTTTGTGACCCAACTCAGGAACGAGTCGGTGCTCCAGACCGTCTTTGAATCCGTCCGGCCTTATGGCGGCGCGCTGTGGCTGCCAGTGGCTGATGCCGCGCATTACGATCTGGCCCGTTTCATCCAGAACACTAGACTCGTGCGCGCAAAGCTGCGTCCGTCCGCCGGGCAACTGCTCGTGATCCGCGAGGGCGCGCTGCCGGACGCCGCTGATTGGACCCACCAGTACGGCGACATCGGGAACACCGTGAAATCCGACGACGCGCGCGTCAAGGCTCCGCTCGGGCTGCTCTGGTTCGGTGGCACCTCGAACATGGATGTTTTACCGCGTCACGGCCATGGTCCGCCTGAGCAGGTTGTCGGCGGCCGGACGATCGTTGAAGGGATGAACAGCTTCAGCGCGCGGGACGTTTACACGGGACGTCTGCTCTGGAAAACCGAATTTGAAAACCTAGGCACCTTCGGCATTTATTTCGACGCGACTTACACCAACACGCCGTTGAGCACGGTTTACAACCAGAAGCACATTCCCGGGGCGAACGGGCGCGGTGCCAATTACATTGCTACCGAAGACGAGGTTTACGTTGTGGTCGGAAACGCTTGCCAAGTCCTCGATGCCAAAACCGGAAAAGCGCGCCACACGATCGCTTTGCTTCCGAAGCCCGGACAGACAGAACCAGAGGACTGGGCTTTCATTGGCATCTACGAGAACATCTTGCTGGGCGGAGAGGGGTTTGCGCGCTACAGCCAGAAGCTCGGCAGCGCGTCGAAAACGAACACTTCCACAATCGAGGACTTTTCCGCCAGCGCGGGATTAGTCGCCTTCGATCGTCACACGGGCAGGTTTCTTTGGCGCGTTGAGGCTCGACACAGCTTTCTCCACAACGGAGTTGTCGCGGGCCAGGGCCGGGTCTATTGCCTCGACAAACTGCCTCAGAGCGCCGAGGACAAGCTGAAGCGGCGTGGGGCCAATGTGCCTTCGGATTACCGCGTTGCAGCCTTCGACGTACGGACCGGCAAGTTACTTTGGCAGGATGAGAGAAACGTTTTCGGCACGTGGCTCGGTTATTCCAAGCAGCGCGACGTCCTGCTGCTGGCGGGCGCCAGCGCCAGCGACCGGCTTAAAGATGAGGTCGGCAAGGGCATGAGGGCTTTTCGCGGCCAGGATGGCAATGTGTTGTGGCAGGATCTGGAACGTAAATACACGGGTCCCTGCATCCTCCACAATGATCTGATCCTCACCGGCGCTAACTCCTACCAAGCTTCCAGTGGCGCGTTCAATTTGCTCGATGGCACCGCTCATCATGTTCGCAATCCGCTCACCGGCAAGCTCGAGCCGTGGCGCATTTCTCGCTCCTACGGCTGCAACACCATTGTCGCCAGCGAAAACCTTCTCACCTTCCGCTCCGGGGCCGCGGGCTTTTATGACCTTCTTTCCAAAAGTGGTACGGCGAATCTCGGTGGATTTAAGTCGGGTTGCACTGCCAATCTTGTCGTTGCCAACGGCGTGCTCAACGCACCGGATTACACTCGCACATGCTCTTGCGCCTACCAAAATCAAACCTCGTTGGCTCTCGTTCACATGCCGGACATGGAGATGTGGACTTACAGCCAGTTCGGCCTCGACTCCGACGATGGCGATCGCATCGAGCGTGTCGGCATTAACTTCGGCGCGCCCGGTGACCGCCGCGCCGAAGACGGAACGCTGTGGCTCGAGTATCCGAGTGTCGCGGGTGATTCGCCCAGCATGAACATCACCGTCACGGGCGATCAGACCGGCTACTTTCGGCGTCACGCTTCCCAGATCAGCGGGTCGGGATTGGCGTGGGTTGCCTCCTCCGGCGTGCGCGATTTCGAATCGATTACCATTACTCCAGAGATTCTCCGAGCGAGGGTTGTGAAGCCCGCCGGTTCGAAGGACGACGACGAGGATGCGGGAAGACCGCGCGCCCGGCCCACTCCATCGCAACCGGGCGTCGAACCAAAACCTGCCGTCGCTGCTCAACCCGAGAACTCAAACCCGGTCGCGTTCAAGCCGGTGCATCCGGCCTCTCCTTACACCGTGCGGATGCACTTCGCCGAACCTGATGAACTTCAAGTTGGCCAGCGCGTCTTTGGGATTTCATTGCAAGGCCGGCAGGTGCTCGATGATTTTGACATCGTGAAGGCAGCCGGAGGCACTTACCGAATCGTGGTGAAAGAGTTCCATGGCGTGATGGTTGCGAAGGACCTGAAGATCGCTCTGAACCGCGCACCCGGAACGCAAGCTGGTCCAGTCGTCTGCGGAATTGAATTGATCGCTGAAAAGCCCGAAGCGCGAATCGACTGAGTTTTAATCGACGGCTAGGTTCGCATTATTTTTAAATGCTTAGCGATGGGGATAACCGACGTGTTTTGAAGACTCGAATTTTGTGAACATTGCGTCCAGCGTTCAATCGGTCCAGAGTGTGAGATAATGATACTCCATCGTAATAGAATTGGACTCTGTCTGTGTATCGCGTTTCTCGGCACCGTCGCTTCAGCGCCGTCGCTCTTGGCTTGCTCAGTGCCTGTGTTCCGTTACGCGATGGAACATTGGCCGGCGGACCACTACGAGGCTATCGTGTTTCATCGCGGCCCGCTTTCGGTGGCGCAACAATCGATGGTTCACGACTTAGGGCCCGAAGGAAAGGCGGGCCTGGTTCACGCGAACCTTTCACTCCGCATCGTTGATTTGGATGGTGAAACGACCAAGGATGTTCTCGACTTCTGGCGGCAGTTTGGGACCGAGACGTTGCCTTGGTTAGTGGTGCGTTATCCCTCGGCCATTCATTTGCCGGTTAACATTTGGTCAGGTCCTTTGACTGAACTCGCGGTCCAGCAACTTCTCGACTCGCCGACTCGCAAGGAAATTGCCCATCGGCTCGGGCGCGGCGAAAGTGCGGTCTGGCTGCTGCTGGAAGCCGGGGATCGGAGCAAGGACGAAGCTGCGGCTGAATTGCTCAAGTCGCGTCTGGCGTATCTCGCCGGTGTCCTCAAGCTGCCGAAGTTGGAGCTGCAAGACATCGCGAACGGGCTTGTTTCCGTGTCCGACAACGAATTGAGATTAGAGTTTTCCCTGTTGCGCCTGTCACGCAATGACCCGTCAGAGCAAGCGTTCGTCGCAATGCTGCTGGGGACCGAGGCCGACCTCAAAGAGAGTCAGGAGCCGATCGTCTTTCCGATCTTCGGAAGGGGCCGCGCTTTGTATGCGTTAATTGGTAAAGGGATCAACCATGAAACCATTGATGAAGGAGCGTCATTTTTGATCGGTAGATGCTCGTGCCAAGTCAAGGAGCTGAACCCCGGTGTTGATCTACTGTTCGCAGCCAAATGGGAGACGGGAAAGAAAAAGGATGCTGCCAGCGGCTCCAATGCTTCAACCCTGGCGGATCGCGCGGAATCGATCCCTGAAACCGTGACCATCTCGGGCAGCGATGCCACCGCCGCATCGTCTCGGGTTTCGCCCAACTCCAGTCGCATCCCTCCAATTTCAGGGATCGCTCTCGTGGGCGGGTTCGCTGCCGTCGCGTTACTTGCCGCCTTCGCCTTTTTGTCGGGGAAGAAATGATTTGTCAGGTCACGTGCTCGCCGAGCCAGTGACGAAACAAACAACCGCCTGATCCGCGAGACACTTGGATTAATTCGTCGGTTGCCAATGATCATCTGGAGGTATAAACAAAGATCATGAATAACAAGCCTCTCCTGGATCCATCTCTCACCCGGCGTCAATTCATCCAACACGCCGGGCTTGCAGCCGGTGCGATTGCGTTCCCCTTTGTCTCCGCGCGCAATGTCCTCGGCGCCAACTCGCGACTCAACATCGCCGCGATCGGGGCTGGAGGCAAAGGTGGTGTCGATGTCGGCTACTGCGCGGGTGAAAATGTCGTCGCGCTTTGCGATGTGGATCAAAACAATGCCGCCGCATCGTACAAAAAGTTCCCTCAGGCAAAACATTTCAAAGATTTCCGTGTCATGCTCGAGAAGGAGAGCAAGAACTTCGACGCCGTCACGGTGTCCACGCCAGATCACGTTCACTTTCACGCGGCAGCGATGTCCATGAAACTTGGCAAACATGTTTATGTGCAAAAGCCGCTGACGCATACGATCTGGGAGGCGCGCAAGCTCACGGAACTCGCGCGTGAAACCAAGGTTGTTACGCAAATGGGAAACCAAGGCCACTCGCAATCGGAATCACGTCGATTAGTGGAATTGATTCAAGCCGGCGTGCTCGGCGATGTGAAGGAGGTCCATGTTTGGACGGACCGCCCGATTTGGCCTCAGGGTATTGATCGTCCGGCCAAGCTGCCGGTGCCCGAACATCTCGATTGGGATCTTTGGCTTGGCCCGGCACCGTATCGTGACTTTCACGATGGATGTGTGCCTTTCAAGTGGCGCGGTTTTTGGGATTTTGGGACTGGCGCGCTGGGTGACATGGGCTGTCACAATATGGATTTGGCGTTCTTCTCGCTGAACTTGCGCGATCCGTTGTCGGTAGATGCCATCTCCTCCGGGGTTAACTCGGAGACCGCGCCGAAGTGGTCCATCATCGTTCATGAGTTTCCGGCTCAAGGTCAGCGCGGTCCCGTGAAACTGGTTTGGTACGACGGCGGCCGGAAACCTGAACCGAGCCTTGTCAAACAAAAGGAGCTTCCCGGAAACGGGTGCATCATGGTCGGAAGCAAAGATATCCTTTATGTGCCGAACTACTGGGGCCGCGGCAGCTTTCTGTCAGGCGGACCGATGGAAGATTTTAAGAATATTCCGCAGACATTGCCGCGCCATTCCGAGGCCAGCAAGGACAACGACGCGGCTCATCACGCGGAATGGATTGCCGCCTGCAAAGGCGAGGGGAAGGCTCTCTCTCATTTCGACTACTCCGGCCCGATGACCGAGGCGGTGCTGCTGGGGAACGTCGCTCTACGAGCGGGCAAGAAGATTCAATGGGACGCGAAACAACTGAAGGTGACGAATGTGCCCGAAGCCAACGAGTTCATCCGAAAGGAATATCGCAAAGGTTGGGAATCTCCCGTCTAGAAGCTGGAGTCTGTCGCCCGTTCATTTAAGTTCTCACCATCGTGAAAATCGCCCTCCCAACAATTCTTCTGATCGCTCAGGTCATCATCGCCTCGTGCTTGGCGGCTAATCCGGAACCTTACTCAGCCACTCACAAACCGGTGCTTCATGGCCGACACTGGGTTGCGATTACGGGGAAACCGCTTGGTGCAACCGCTGGCGCGAAGATTTTCGAACGTGGCGGGAACGCGGTCGATGCCGCCTGTGCGATGCTGGCCGTCGTCTGCACAATGTACGACGACGTGAGTTGGGGCGGCGAGACGCAGGCGCTCATTTACAATCCGAACACGAAAAAAGTTGTGGGCATCAATGCGCTTGGTGCCGCGCCCACCGGGGCCACGCCCGAATTCTTCAAGGAGAGAAAGCTCAAGTATCCACCGAGCGAAGGTCCGCTTGCCGCTGTCACGCCTGGTAATCCAGGTGGTCTGATGGTGATGCTGGCAGAATTTGGCAAGCTCTCGCTGCGCGAAGTTCTCGAGCCCGCGATGCAGATGGCGGACGGCTATCCGATCGAAGCGGAGCTGGTCCGCAAAATTGAACTTGGCAAAGAGAAGCTCAAGAATTGGCCGTATTCAAAGAAGGTTTTTCTAACGCACCTTGGCGAAGAGCATGAAGCGCCCCGACCTGGCGAAGTCTGGCAACAACCAGATCTGTTGCGCACCTTGCAGAAGCTCGTCGAAACGGAAGCGCAAGCGCTAAAAGCCGGCCAGGATCGCAAACAAGCAATTTACGCGGCTTACAATCGCTTCTACAAAGGCGACATCGCCGAAGAGTACTGTCGTGGCTCACGCGAGCAGGAAGGCTTGCACACGACCGCTGATCTTGCGAATTGGCGCGTCAAGCTGGAGGAGCCGGTCTCCACGTCCTACAAGGGGATCGAGGTTTACAAGCTCACCCATTGGACTCAAGGCCCCGCCATGCTCCAGGCGCTGAATTTGGTCGAGTCCCTCGATTTGCAGAGCATGGGTTATAACAGTGCCCGCTACATCCACACGATTTACCAGGCCATGAACCTCGCTTTCGCCGACCGCGATTTTTATTATGGCGACCCCGACTCTCCCCCGGCGGAGCCGATCCGCGGCTTGCTTTCAAAGGACTACGCCAAAGAGCGCCTCAAGCTGATCGATTGGAAAAGCAACAACCCCGACATGCGCCCTGGTGATCCGTATCCCTTTGAGGGGAGAGAGAACCCCTTCTCAGTGCTGCTGAAAGATTGGTCGAATGTGAAAACCAACCGAGCCGAGCCGCGCAATGAAAAAGCGCAGGCGCAGCTCGACGCTGATTTTCTCGCAGGCACCACGTCCATTCAAGCCGCGGACGAGTCAGGCTGGGCTATTTCGGTCACGCCGAGCGGTGGCTGGCTACCGGCCTGTATTGCTGGAAATACTGGGATTGGCATGAGCCAGAGAATGCAAAGCTTTGTGCTCAACGCGTCGGAAAATCCATTCAATGTCGTCGCGCCTGGGAAACGCCCGCGCGTGACTCTCACTCCGAGTCTTGCCTTGAAAAATGGCCGTCCGTTGCTCTGCTTCTCCGTCCAAGGCGGTGACACCCAAGACCAGAATCTTCTGCAATTTTTCCTCAACATCGTGGAGTTCGGGATGACGGTGCAGGAAGCCTGCGAGGCGGCCAACATCACCAGCTACCAGATGCGCAGTTCATTCGGAGACCACTCGGCGCAGCCAGGGCGTGTCACGCTGAACGAGGAAGTGCCTTCGTGGGTGCGCCGCGAACTGACGCGGATGGGATACAAGCTCGACTTTGCCAAGAAGACATCAGGCCCCATCACCGCGATATATTTTGACCAGGAGCATCGCACGCTTTGGGGAGGCGCGAGCAATCATGGCGAGGACTACGGCATCGCGTGGTGATTCACTTCACCGGAGTCCAAGATCTAAACCACGAGTCGGCTGGCCTGGAGTTGTGGGGCTTTGTGGAAACTAAGCGTTCAGTTGAGAAAGGGCATTCGAATGGTTCTCCGTTGTTTTGAGTGGAATCATTTCCGTGTCCGGACAGCAGAACTCACTCCCGAGGGGGGCGTAGAGTTTGTAGAGATTGGACACTTTCCGGCCGTGTGCTGTTATCCGATGAGCTATTTCCGACTGACATCTCCCGGAGGGGAGATTCGAGCATAGCCCACACCTATCTCCCGGAGGGAGATTTGAGAATAGCCCAC
>CAMAWP010000236.1 GCA_945861765.1 Akkermansia muciniphila
ATGCATACTCCTCCCAATGGCAAGCTAGGCCGACGCCCTAATCGTTCCAGGACTGGTTTTGCATTCACGTTGATCGAACTGCTGGTCGTCATCGCGATCATTGCCATACTTGCCTCGTTGCTTTTGCCAGCACTGGCGAAGGCCAAAGAGAAAGCCAGCCGGACCTATTGTATTAACAACAACAAACAACTGGCGTTGGCGATGCACTTGTACGCCGACGACAACAGGGACTTCATGCCGTGGCCAAACTGGGCGAATGACTACGGCCCGGGATGGCTCTACCAACCGGTCAGCGGCCGGGCGCCAGATCCTTTGAAGACCAATGAATTGAAATACATTGAGGCCGGTCTTTACTGGCCCATTCTCAAGGAGAGAAAAGTGTATAATTGTCCGTTGGATAAGACGAATGATGTCTCATGGCAGAAGCGGCAACAGCGGCTCTCCAGCTATGTGATGAATGGAGCGGTGTGCAGCTTCAATCGATTGACCAGCGGCAAAACTCATAAGCTCACCGCGTTCAATCCCGCTGCGTATGCGATGTGGGAGCCGGACATCCGGAATTTTAGCGGCGTCTGGGGACCCAACCCAGGTCATGATGCCAGCCAATATCCAAGCGAGGCGGAAGGAATCGGTCGTCGTCATAAAAAAGGCGCCGTCATCACCGGATTCAGCGGACAGGTTCATTTCATAAAATTCGAGGATTTCCAGAGAGAACAGAAGTTCAACAAGCCCGGATTGCTCTGGTGCGTTCCTGACACCAAGACAGGAGAGTAAAGGACGTGGTTAGCCTCTCACGCTTTTTAGCCTCAACATTTCAAACTCAAGCGGAGCCACGCGGCGGTTGCTTCGGTACCTGCACCTCGGTACGGGGACGCCGCATCGCAGCGTCCCCGAAAACGTGTGAAACATCCCGGCAAGACCAACGCGATTCCTGCGTCATTCATTGGATTCATTCGCTTCACGAAGAGTCGCGACCACAGCGGAGAGATTCTGCATTTGTGTGGCAGAGAGCGAAGAGAGAAATGGGATGAGCGGTCCCGTCATGGCCACACCAGAGAGCTCTGTGGCAAAGTGAAGCACTTTGGCAGGGTTCCACGCATCGCGCAGGTCTTCCAAATCCAGGAACGTTGAGCGAATCTTATCAGCCACGGCGAACTCCCCTCGCTCGCATGCATCGAAAAGTTGCGTGCTCAATCGAGGCGCAATGCAGCCCGAGCCCGTCGTAAAACCAGGTAACTGCCAGTCGCGCCTATGAACCACGGCGGGCCTTTCCCCCATTCCGCTGATCACTTTACCTCGATCCACACGGCTCAGGAGGCCCTTGAGGTAGGCGTCCTCTCCCGGGTCGCTTCGGACAACGGCATACTTGATGGCCACACAGAGGCCGTCATTGACTAGCGCGGCAACCACATCGAGCCCAGCCTCCTTGTTCGCGCCAAAGTTGTTTTCATCCTTTAAGTAGAGGATTAATTTCTTTTCCGCCGCTTCGGCCACTTCGCGCAGTCCTTGATCAAGCCCAGAGGCGTCTCGCGGATCACTGCACGGGAGCATCATCACGGCGGGGAACTTGTGGCTCCGCAACACCTGGGCTTGGTCCATCGCTCGGCCATAGGATGGACCGGCACTTGGAATCATCCAAAGATCATCCGGTAGCCCACTGAGCCATTCCAGCAACTGCTCGTAATCACGAAGAGTCAGATGATAAAGGAAGGCATTCCCTCCATACATAAACCGCGAAATTCCCCCCTTCGCAATGTGATGAATCAGCCGGTCGTTCTCCGGTATATTCAAGGATCGTCCGGCATTGTTTGTTCGAGCGAGAGGCGGCACCGCAAAGACGCCGCGCAAATCTCCGACTGAAATTGTTCCTGTCTTCATAAGCAACTGTTCCGAGGACTCGACTGGTTCGCGTACCGTAACAAAGTCGATCCCCTCCCGCCAACCTTCAAAACTTCGGCTGCGTCGCCCCGACCACGGGCAGCACTCCCGCACCACCACAAGCGTTGTGTGTCTCCATGGGCTGCGGCGGATGCTTCACACAGCCGCGCTCCCGATTGCGAGAAGTGGTCAGCAATTCGGCTTGTCCCGTAACACACGAACGTTAGATTACGTTCGATTATGTCTCTCTTTTTTGATTACCTGCCGACTGCCTTAGCCGAAGGGGAGCCCTTTGCCTTAGGCATCATTTCAGGAATCAAGGGATCGAGCCCTCAGAAGAAAGGAGCGAAGGCGCTCTTCTTTGCCGACGGACGCATTCAGGGGACGTTGGGTGGCGGCTGTTTGGAAGCCGAGATTCAGGACCGCGCCCGCCGCGCCCTCGCGACCCAATCTCCAGCAACCTTCGAGCTGGTGCTGGACCACGATTTTGGGTGGGATGATGGTTTGATTTGTGGTGGCAAGGTCAGCGGGCTGATTCTTCCGCAGGCCGCTCAAGCCGCAGACGTTTGGCGCGCATTGGCTCGACGCGAAAAGACTTTAACGTGGGGCGTTAAGAGCGACTTCACCATCTCTTGGGTCGATTCCAATGAAAACCACGGATGGCTTTACCAAGAAACTGTTTCACCGCCTTGCGCCTTGTGGATCGCCGGCGCGGGCCATGTCGGTCAAGCAGTCGCGCCCTTGGCTCTCCAGCTTGATTTCGATGTCACAGTTTTCGATGACCGACCGGCGCTTGCGAACACACAGTTCTTTCCGGCGGGAACAGGTTTCCGAGTGGACTGTTGGGAAAAGCTGTTGCAGGAGCCAACGCCCCAGCGGCCAGCCTTTGGGTTGATTGTCACGCGCGGCCATCAGCATGACGCGTTGGTGCTGCGCAATTGGATTCATCGGCCCTTTCAATTCTTGGGGATGATCGGAAGCAATCGAAAAAAACGCCTGATCTTCAGCCAATTTATCGAAGATAAGATCGCGAGCGCGGAACAACTGGCGAACGTGGCTTGCCCCGTCGGTATCGACATCAACTCACACACAGTTCCTGAAATCGCCGTCAGCATCATAGCGCAGTTTATTCAACAGCGGGCTGAGAAGGTAACGGGGAAGGATCGTCCAAGCCGCGATCAAGCGAGTTTCCCGACTGTAACCATACCGCTCACAGCTTAGATCCGAACTGCGGAAGGCGAGGTCTGACTTTTCGCAATGGTCCGGTTTCTACCTTCGAGAGCTTTAAAATTCGGCGCAATCATTTGTCCAGAGCAGCCACCGACAACGGATCACCGACCAAGCAATGATAACTACTGAAAAATCCTTGATGCGCTTCGGTTCGATCATCCTGGCGGCAGGCGCTTCTTCGCGGATGGGGAGGCCGAAGTTATTGTTGCCCTGGGGCGCAACCACGGTATTGGGTCAATTAATTTCACAGTGGCAGGGACTGCGCGCCGACCAGATTGCCGTCGTGTGCGCCACCGGAGATCAGGGGATCGAGCACGAGCTGGATCGTCTCGGATTTCCCCCACAAAACAGAATTGCCAATTCAACGCCTCAGCTCGGGATGTTCAGTTCTATTCAATGCGCTGCTCGCTGGCCTGGGTGGTCCGCCAGCCTGAGCCATTGGATAATTATCCTGGGTGATCAGCCGCATCTATCCGCAATGACCTTGAGAGCGCTCATCGACTTTAGTGTCGCAAACCCGGAAATGATTTGCCAGCCGAGCCGGAACCGTCGCCCGCGCCATCCCGTTTTGCTTCCAAAGGCTGCGCTTGAGAGGCTAAGAAATTCTCCCGAAGACAATCTCAAATCGTTTTTGCACACAATCTCGCCGAACCGAGCGCTGTGCGAGATCGATGATCCAGGGCTTGATCTCGATATCGATCACCCGGCTGATTACGAACGGGCAATTCAGTTCTTTTCCTCGCAGATGAACTCATAGCACAGCCGCAAACAGTGCAACTGAATCCGCAGCGCCAGCCACTTCCGGGTCCGCCGCAGCGCTGGCAACAATCCGTCCGAACCTTGCGTAATAATGTCGGCGAACGGAAACTCCGAGTTTGAAAATCCTCCACCTTCGAGTAAGTTCAATCTCAACTTTGATCAATCTGTTAAGTGGAAAAGCAATGATCCTAAAAACCGCAGTTCAGCCGAAAGAAACGAAAGAAGCGAAAGACTTCGAGGGCTTGACGCAAACGCGGCCACCCACCTACCGGGTGAATGGCAGTTGCCTCAGAACTTCGTTTCTTTCGGCATTTTTCGTTTCTTTCGGCCATCCAACTGCCGGATTAAGGATGATGGGTTTAAAACTCACCTGCGCGGCGGTCTGGATGTTTGGGCTCATCGCCGTCGCGCCTTCCGCGAGAGTAGCGGCTGAAGATCTCCCTGTGAAAACGATGGAGACCGGATCGACCAGCGTTCAAGCATCTCAAGAAATCCAGCTCCGTGGGAGAGTCGTTTGCCTCGCTGAGGAAATGCACCGATTGTATCGGGCGGATCTTCCAACAAATCACAGCCATGTGTACGGCTTCAGAACCGAGGATGGAAAATACTTCACGCTCTTGCGGACTAAATACTCGGAGGCCCTGTTCACCGATAAACGTCTCCACGAAAAAGATCTTCTCTTAAAAGGTCAAACTTTTCCGGGAACCCAAGTCTTCGAGCCGATTATACTGCGATCGGTTCAGAACGGCGTTGTGAACGACCTCATTTATTATTGCGCGGTCTGCGAGATATTCTCGGTCGCGCCGGGAATCTGCGATTGCTGTCAGGACCCAACGGAGTTGGTGGAAAAGCCGCTTGCTCAGAAGCGCCCAGCCATTAAATAGCGCAAAGTCACGCTCTTGAAACCTCATCCTCCGCCTTGGCCGCGAGGCATGAAATCATATTTTCCCGATCCCCTTAAAGACCAGATCGAAGACAATGCTGATCTTCTCATCGGCCCCGGGCAAGCTGGCTGGGACTCTGACGCGCACACATTTGTGGTCAGGAACCGGATCGCTGAGCGCAGGAAGATTGCCGTCTCCGGACGACGTCGGACGCAAACTCAGAACGATGGGATGATCCGATGACGTTTCTTTGCTGCTGGCTTTAACCAGTGCTTTGTAATCTGAGATTCCGTCCAGTTTTGAATCATTCTTGCTCCGGATAAGCACGCCGAAGTAAGAAAACTCCGCTGTTCCCAAATGGTTTCCGTCCTGAGGTTGCATCGCGAAACGAATCGTATAGATACCGGAGGCAAGATCGTTGTCCTTGTAATCACGCTTGTCACCATGCACCGCGACCACTCCCAGCAAAGTGGTCTGCTTGATTGTATCCAGCCCTTTACCGACTGACTCCGGCTTTGACTGCAAAGGAAGCGCCGCGCTAAACCAAAATTCGTAGATAGGTTTCTCGTTCTCAAATATTTGAACGGCTTTCCCTTGAACAGCCTTTCGAATCGACCCATCAATTTCCTGCGGCGGCTCCTTATCAACCACCTTCACGGCGAATGCTGCGCCATAAAGTACGCCGGAGGTTTGGACCAGGAGGAAGAGTCCTAAAAACACCGTCAAACTATTCCAATAATTTCGCATTGCCATATTGCTTGTCGTTAAGACCTGAAAGCCGTTTGAGCCGACGGGCAACCGACGGCAAGAATGAATTCGCGATCAATTCCCACAAATCCCAGCCTATCGATCGATTGCTCACAGTTGAACAAAAATAAAAAGGCCGGAAACACTTGCTTCCGACCCGTCGTTAAAAAAACCAGCTCCTTAGCGGGAAAAACTCGCCAGGAACGCGCTGCGTTGACCGGTCGCCTCCCACGTAAGATCGAGTCCCTTGCCTTTGAACTTCGCGAGTTCAGTGAACGCCGGTGAAGCGGATTCAACCTTCGTCAACGGTGGATAGTAGGTTTCTTCGTTGCCGCAGAGGTGATCTTTATCACCAAAGCAACGCGTCGAAATCTCCACCAAATTTCCAGCTTTGACAGAGGCGCACGACGCCTTCGTACACTTGTCGCCCAGTGTTAGAATGATCGACGAAGGCTGCACATTCACAACTTTGCCGATCAACGTTCCCGCCATCGAATGGGCAAAGTCAGTCAAAGCGGCGCGCTGTTTCGCATTTGCTTTGGCATCGAGGATCAGAACAGCTTTGCCATGGCGCGGTTGATAATTCACGTCACCAAGCGTCCCATCGGCGCGAACGACAGCGATCACGCTCAATCCATCCAGGTTCGCCCCTTTCCAGCTCCCCTCCCGCACAGACCAGACCATCATCGCTTCACGACCCGCAATGCCCATTTCGGCGTTGGCGAAGCATGGCCCGGTGAAAACATCGCAGGATCGCACCTCGAGGTAATCTCCGGAGATGGTTGGGCCTCTCTTGCTGGCGAACACTGAAATCGCAGCCACAGTGAGAATCGCGCCAAATAAAAAAATTCTTACCTTCATATATTTTTCTGAAACTTCAGAGCCGCAGCCGCCTGCCTAGCTGAGATGACAGGAGCGGCCTGAACAACATTCGGCTTTCCCCACCGGTTGCCCGTCGGGCCCAAAATTCTCCTGGGTTTTCATGCAGGTATAGAGCCCGCTCGAGAACTCATCATCTTCCTGGCCGTAACTTTGATGGTACATTTCTTTACTTCGCAGATGCCTGCAAGGTATCTGAAATGTCGAACCGCTTTCATTGTCGTTGCTCATAGCAAGCCTTTCGGAGTTCAAGTGGCGACGGCGGCCAAAACGGCCCGCTTCACCGCAGTTTTGACGAGTTGAATCTTGTAAGCATTACCGCTGAGGGGCTTTGCACCCTGCACGGCTGCTTCCCCGCATTTTGCTGCCAAGGCCGCATCGATCTTTGCACCTTCCAGAACCTTCGCTGCCCCAACAGAGGACCACGGAACGGGCGCAACATGTCCAAGAACAACGCGAGGTTCTGATGCCTTGCCTGCCTTGTCCTGAAACGACACTGTGGCGGTCACGTACGGCCAGTCCAGCCCGTAACGATGCCTCACTTCATAGGTGGCATTCTTGAGCTTCTTCATCGGCAGACGGATCTCTGTCAAAATCTCTGTCGGCTTCAAACTGGTTTCCCGTTCATTCTCATTCTTCGGCGCCCGGAAAAAGTCAGCCGCCGCAATCTCCCGTGTCTTTCCCTTGGGGCCAGTGACTTTGACCGTTCCACCCAACGCGATCAGCACCGGACCGAGACTTGAAGCGCTCACGAAATACGCTGGGCCCTGGTTTCCAAAGATCGCGTGGTAACGATTGTCGCCATCCAACACCAACGAGCTATCGCCCTGCTTGCCGAGCAGTCCAAAGCCGTTTCGAAAATACCAACATCGCGGCCGCTGACACAAATCCCCGCCCACCGTTCCCACAAACATGATCTGCTGGCTGCCGATTCCCTTCACCGCTGTCACGAGCGACGGAAACTGCTCTTTGACGGAAGCGTTCGCGATCAGATCGGACAACGTGGACATGGCGCCGATGCGCAAAGCGCCGCCCTCAACTTTGATTCCCTTGAGCGCTGAAATATTCCTCAGGCTCACGACTCGCTCAGGTGCCGTGATTTCTTGTTTCAAACAAGTGACCAAGTCTGTCCCGCCCGCCATGATTTCAGTTTGACCCCAAGTGTTGGCAAGGAGCGACGTGGCTTCGTCAAGAGTAGCGGGAGCTGCGTAAGTAAAGGATTTCATTAAACGACTCCTCCTTTCTGCAGAGCGGTAATAACACGATCTGGCGTCAGCGGCAACACGGGCACGCGAACACCACAGGCATTGGCCACCGCATTTGAAATGGCCGCGCCCGGCGCGATCACCGGCGGCTCGCCCAAGCCAATCACGCCCCGTTCATCATAGCCTTTTCCAGTCATCATGTGGACCTTCAGTTTGCCGACATCTTTAAGCCCAGCCAGCCGATAAAACTCCATGTCCGCATTGAGCATACGGCCAGTCTTGGCATCGTACACCGCCTCCTCGAAGAGCGCGTAGGTCACTCCCATAATGAGCGCCCCGTAAACCTGACTTTCCGCTGTCTGAAGATCAATGATCAGCCCGCAATCCTGCACAGCCACGAACTCGTTAATCGTCACCGCGCCGGTCTCGATGTCCACCGACACGTCGGCGATTTGGACTCCTCCAACCCCTTGATCAATCAGCTTGGCATTCCTGCTCTCCCCTGGAACGTTGATGCCTCGTTTCACAATCGAATTAGGGCCCAGCGCGGCGCAGGCATCCTTCCAGCTCAGGGCATTCGAAGGCTTGTCGATTTGTCGAATCTTGCCGCCGCTCGCTTCGAGCGCGTCCGCCCCCACGCCTAACCGGGGAGCAACCGCTGCCAGCAATGCGTTGAGCGCATCTGTCGCTGCCTTTCTCGATGACACAGAGACACCGCCAATTGTGGTGCTGCCGCCGGAACCTCCTGATTTCGGATAGGAATTTCGCCCCAGCTCCACGGTCACAGCTTCGAGCGGCAAGCCTAAAGTTTCGGCGATCACGATTCCGATGGCCGTTCGATTCGCGGTCCCTAAATCTTGAGAACCGATCCTCGCTTCCACCGATCCGTCGGGATTGATGGCCACATCGCACTCGGACGGATGCCCCATTCCGCCCCAGGTGTGAATGCCGATACCGAGGCCGCGTTTGATCGGCCCAGTAGCGGGGTCACCGCGGAGGTGAGCCTTGTTTTTGTAGCCGATTAACTCGGCCGCAATTTTAAGTTCTTCGATGTAAACCTCCGGCCTGTCGGTCAGCGCCGCATTGTGAAGGAAGAAGTCGAGTTCATCCATCTTGAGCTTCGCCGCTGCGTCAGCGACTGCCGACATGGTGATCAGGCAGGCTTGCGGGTGATTCGGAGCGCGCCAAGCCCTGGCACCACCTCGATTGGTCAGGATGCGCTTCCCGGTCACGCTGTAATTCGGCACTTTGGTGAAGACGTACGGAAATATATTAACTGGGATCGCTCCCGCATTGCCGGACGTGCCCCAGATCTCCGCCTCGAACGCCGTCAGAGTTCCATCTTTCGCCGCACCCACTTTGGTCTTCGCAAAAAACGAAGGACGATTTCCAGCAATGGCGAGCTCCAGATCGCGATCCAACATTAACTTCACAGCCTTCTTGGTCTCTTTAGAAAGCTGAGCGCCGATTCTCCCCCAGAGATCAAAGTTGAACTTCGAACCAAAACCGCCTCCCATATACTGGCAATCGACCAGGATCTTGTTCTGCGGCACACCCACCGCTTCGCCCAACCGATCCGCGTAGCCTGAAACCGCCTGCGTCGATGGCCACACTTTCAATTCGTCGTCCTTGAGCTCCGTCACTTGACCGTGTGGCTCGAGGCAGCAGTGCGTGATGACAGAGGTGCCATACTCGCCACTCACCACAACAGCCGCCTTCGCAAACGCATCGCTCGAATTGCCCGCATCGCGCTTGGCTGGCTTGTCTTTGACTTCGTTAAAAAATTTAGGGTCCGAGTCAACCACCTGATGCGGCAAGACTTTGTATTTCACCTTGACGCGCCTAGCAGCCTCTGTGGCGATTTCTTCGGTGCGAGCCGCGATGGCAGCCACAATTTGGCCGACGTATTGGACTTCCGATCCGATAACGTCTTTGTCAGCCCAGACAGCCTCAACACCTGGCATCGCCTTCGCCTCGGTCGAATCAATGCTCTCGACCTGCGCGTGAGCGTGCGGCGATGTCACCAGCTTGGCCCACAGCATTCCGGGCCGGTTGATGTCGTAAGAGTATTTTGCGACTCCGGTCGATTTCGCCGGGCCGTCAACGCGTTGAATGCGTTTTCCAATAAGGGTGCGCTTTTCAGCGGCGGGCCAATCTACTTTAGCCATTAGACTGCTCCTTTCATCTTCGCGGCATCGAGCACCGCGTCCATAATGCCAGCGTAAGTTCCACAGCGGCAGAGATTGCCGCCGAGACCCGCGCGAGCCTCATCCAGGGTTGGGTTTGAATTCGAGTTGAGGAAGGCCGTGCATGCCACCACAAAGCCGGGAGTGCAAAAGCCGCACTGCTGCGCGTCATGCTTGAGGAACGCTTTCTGCACCGGGTTCATCTTGCTCGGTGTGCCCAACCCCTCGATCGTTGTGATCTGCCGACCCTCAGCTTCCACGGCCAGCATCGAGCAGGAATAAATCGGGTGGCCATCCACCATCACGGTGCAAGCGCCGCACGTCCCGCGGTCACAGACTTTCTTGGCGCCAGTCAGATCAAGCCGATTACGCATCGCGTCGAGCAACGTGACCCGAGGTTCAACATTCAACTTCTTGTTTTGCCCGTTAATTCTCAGTGTAATGGGAATTTCTCCGGGGCCTTGTACCGCCTGCTGTTCGGCGGCTTCCGTTGTGGGCGTCACACCGGGGATAAGCCCGGTTGCCACGGTTCCCATGCCGAGGCCCTTCAGGAACCCACGCCGTGAAACACCCGAGGTTTTGGTCGCGTCTCTCTTTTCAGTCATGGTCGCCTTTCCTTTTGATCGAGATTTTATTTTGCCACGGGCCAGTCGCAGACGGTCAATCCGCTCTGATCTTAGAACACGATTCTAGCACGCGCGAATTCTTGGGTTAATTTGATGAACTCCTAACAAGAGATTACCGACAGCGCAAGAGTTTTCTCCCGACAGATTTTTCTGGGGGCGCATCTCCGAATGAGGACAGCCTCAAAAAATCCCAACGGGATTCTTCAGACCGGCCAACGACAGGGCAGAGGAAAATTGGCGCTACCACCGCCAAGCGCCTGTCCTCATTCGGAGATGTGCCCTTTTTCTGGGGCAATGGGACCACCGACATCCCTGCCGGCGGATCGGAAGCTGTAGATGCCGCCAAGATGACAGCGCTCGCAGGGGATCGCCGACTTCGGAAAAACCTGAGATGACCACGTTCATCATGAATCCACCATCCTCAGCTTGTGATTTTCCACCAAACCGCTACAACCTGCTCCCATGTTATCGTCCGACACTCCAAACACAAACGCACCGGCTCCGTCCGACTTCATCCGCGACATCGTCGCCGAGGATCTTCGAACCGGTAAACACTCCAAAATCATCACCCGCTTTCCACCCGAACCCAATGGCTACCTCCACATCGGACACGCCAAATCAATCTGCCTCAACTTCGGCATCGCCCGCGAGTTCGGCGGCGTCTGTAACCTTCGGATGGATGACACCAATCCAACCAA
>CAMAWP010000237.1 GCA_945861765.1 Akkermansia muciniphila
CGCCTGACGAAACTTCGCCCTGAAGTTCGCCCACACAGCTTCGATCCAGTAACAAGAAAGACCGCGAACACGCGGTCTTTCTTTGAATCAAAGCTGGCGGATGGCACCTGCAACGCGCTTACGGCCAGGCGTTCTGCCCATGAACCTGACCTGGTAGCGCTGGCGTCTCGCCGGCGTGTTCCTAATTTCGCCACAGCAACTCGCCGGCGAGACGCCGGCGCTCCCAGGTTCATGGCCTCGATTCGCGTCCAAATTTTGGAGGTGTTCCCTGCCCATGAACCTGGGTGGGGTTCGAGTCCCCTCGAACCCTGACCTTTTCTGGCGATCGAGCATGTCAGGGCTCGACGGCTTCCGGCTCGGAGACTACAGCTCGGAGAGAGTCTCGCCCCACCGTTCAAGGGCGCAATGCGCGCACAACGTTCGGGGTGTTCTCATTTTGGCTTCCGACCGCCTGAAGGCGGAACTTCCAGTGTTGCGGCACGTAGTCCCGGCTTCAGCCGGAGGAGCGTCGGCTAGTCCACATGCGTTGGATTCTCCCACGCGATGCCGCCTGAAGGCGGGACTACATGCGTGGCAAAATGAGAATTGTTGCGGGAAGCGGAGTCGAAGTTCTTGCTGGGCCCGGTTTAATAAAATCAAAGCGCAGCGCTACTTCGACAACAACGATTGGATGGAGGACTGATTGACCGACGACACTCTGACCAGCGCTCTCAAGCTCCTGCCGCATGGGCCGGAATTCCGGTTCATCGATCGATTGTGCAGCCTGGAACCTGGCAAAAGCGGCACTGGCGAATACACCGTCCGCGGAGATGAGTCGTTCTTACGCGGACATTTTCCGGGTGAACCTTTGTTTCCCGGCGTGCTGCTGGTCGAGGCCGCGGCGCAGTTGGCGGGAGTCGTCGCCCAGTGCGATCCCACTGTACGTCCGATGGCTGGCCTAAAGCTCACCGCTTTGCGCAACGTGAAATTCTTCGGCACCGCGCGACCCGGGGAAACCATCGCGTTCGAGACGCAGATTGTAGGACGGCTCAACAATCTGGTTCAGGCTGAAGCAACGGCTTTCGTTGCGGGCGCTCTGGTGATGCAGCTCGGGCTGACATTGAGCGGAGAGCCTCGGGGGAAAATCGATGATGGATGATAAGTATTGAGGATGGTAAATGGCCGAACGGAGCCTAGAGTTTGGACATTTTCCGCCCGTGCGCTGTTGTAACCGATGATGTTTCCGACTGCCATCTCCCGGAGGAGAGGTTCGAGAAAAGGCCACTCCTATCTCCCGGAGGGAGGTTTGAGAATAGCCCACCCTTTCAAGGGTGGGATTGCGTACCAAACACCCAAAGTCCCGAAGGGACGGTTGAGCTATTCTCGGGCGATCCTTTGTCTTGGACAGACAGTGAGAATAGGCTTTCTCCCGGGATCGCATTCCCGGCCTTCCCCTATCCTCTTTGCTCGCTCCTCTCGTCCAAATATTTCTTCCGCCATTCTCCACGAGAGAGTTTGCCCCGTTGATTGGTTTGCAGAGTATCGACAAACCACCATTCGCGGGGAACTTGCCAAGCCGCCAATTTCGAGAACACAAACTGCCTTAAATCTTCCACCTGAGTCCCCGGCTGGGCTACCACGCATCCGACAATCATTTCACCTCGCGGATCATTCGGGCTGGGGACACCAAACACCAGGCATTCCCGAACCTTCGGGTGGGTTAGCAACGCTCTCTCGATTATCTCGGGTGAAATTTTGCGTCCGGCGACGTTCATTTGATCGGTGGCTCGGCCTCTCAAAAAGACCAACCCATCCGCCAACTCAGCCAGGTCGCTCGTTTGATAGGAGCAGTGGCGCAAAGTCGAATTCGGTTCCGGCCAATACGTTTGGCCGACGGCCTTGCTTCGCACTTGCAGACATCCCTCGTCGTTCACCGACAGTTGAACATTTCTCATGGGCAAACCCACACAGGAGGGGTCAGTCCGTGGGCTGCATGTGGTGTCATAGGCAATGCCGCCGCATTCCGTAGCTCCGTAGAAGTTGTGGATCTTAATTCCGCTCTGGGAAAAAACCGCCTGCTCCAACGCCAGCGGCAAAGGCGCTCCTGCTGAAATAGCGAGGCGAATGCCGGACCTAATCGCCCCGGCGTCATGCCACACGCGCCAGAGAGCCGGGACACCCGACAAAGTTACATCCGGCCAGATCGAGAGCGCATGGCGAAGCGCCTCGGGCAATTGTGAGGCAACAAGTATGAGAGGAATGCCATGGAGCAACAGCGGCAACACCAAGTTGGAAAAACCATACGAATGGGCCAGCGAAATAAGCCCGAGGTTCGGCCAGTCCGGGCGCAGCCCCATCGTGGTCACAATATTTTCAGCGTCGGCCATCAACTGAACCGCTCTGAACGCGGCGACCCGAGGAGCGCCGGTCGTTGCCGAAGTGGATTTGAGGTGAACACAGCCTGATGGCAAACTCGCAAATGAGGGAGTGGTTTGTTCCACTTCCAACGGACAGACCACTTGCCCAGCTTTCCAGGCGCGCAGAACGGTCACCACAAACCCACCGCTGATTCCGCGGGGAAAGAGCACTTTTTCCTCGGATCGATCGCTAACTCCCACCGCCAAATCCAATTCGGCAAAGGTCAGGCGCTCGCCAGTCGCCAAGTCATGCAAGGCCAGTTCATTCCGGTGTTGCTGAACAATTTGACGCCAGCGTTCGTAAAGCATTGTCTGTTTCGTATCGCGGCAGTAGGTTGCTTCGCAAGCATGATGTTGCGCTGGCTATCGGTTTTACTTTTGTCGTTGCTCCTGAACGGATGTGCCGCGACGCAGAAAACCGGCCGACTCGGAGACCGCCAGTTTACCTTTCCGCAAGATACGTTTGACTATCCCAATGAGTTGATCTGGGAATACCAGATCGATCCGGCAACGGACCAGATGGTGTCTCATCGACGTGAACCGCCGCCACAGTATGCGCTGCATTGTTTCGTTCTAACCCGTTCCGCCCGCCAGTTTTTCCAATATGCTTCCTTCGATCCCAGTCGGCCAAAAGTGGACCAAGCCACGTATCGCAATCTGATCCGGCGCATCACATCCGAGAACCCCCGCCGGAATTCCTGGCCAGCCGACAAGATTTTGGTTCCTGGATATGCAAACCTCCGCGAGTTCAGCCAGGCGCACGAAAGCCTGTTCAAAGCAGAAAGCGGCGGCAAAGCACAAAGCTATTTCCAGCGCGGAAACTGGCGAATGATCTTTCCCTTCAGCCGCCGTCATCAGGAACGGACGGCAAACCAACTGCGGAAATCCATTCTCCAAAATGCTCCTCCAGTCATCCACCTGGTTCGGTTCCCCAGCTTGACCATTAACCACTCAATGCTGCTTTTTGACTGCACTGCAACACTCGAGGCAATCCAATTCTCGGCCTATGATCCGAATGATCCGACCAAGCCAACCATTCTAAGATACGAGCGCAGCCGACGAACCTTCGTGCTCCCGAGCAACAACTACTTTGCCGGTGGCCGGGTGGACGTCTATGAAATCTACCACGCCATCAATTATTAGAAGCCACTGAACACCTGATTACCATCCACGCCCGACACGAGCAACTCGGCTCTACTTCTTTTCACCAACCCTGAATTCCACCCACGGTTGCGACGGTCGGTCTTTCAGAATGTCTCGCATCCACTCGAACTGCGAGTGACGCGCCAGAAACTCGTGGGCATTGAAAGCCCGTCCGCAAGCCGAGCCCCATCGGGCCGCAAATGTCATCCGTTTCGCCGAGCTGGCATCGACGACTTTTGAGTCGAACGTTCCGCCGGGCGAGTAAGGCGTTCCTCGACCCGACAACTGCGAGTCCAAGTCGCCATGAGAGCAGAGAGATCGTCCGCCAGCCCTGTTCTTTCCAAGATAGGAATCGTAATGGTCGGCCTCGAATTGTTTCGCCCGCTCCAGATCAATCCTGCCAGCGTTCGCAGCCATCAACCGTTTCCATCGCACCCGACGCGCCACCGAAGAAATCCGAATGTCGGTTTCCGACGTTGTCGTTTCAAACCGAAGCAGCTTCAAATCCTCCGCCACATTCGAGCCCGTGAAATAGCCATCCGTTTTCTTTTCGATGGCTACATGCTTCAGTCCCAATTCAAGCCGAGCGATTTCGCCAGAGTTCACATCACCGAGAAGCCACGCATTGGCGTAACCACCGTTGTTTCCTTTCCGCATGATAGCGCACCATTCGTCGATCGAATGAGCATCCTGCGTCGCGCGTCGCATCCGCACAAATTCGGGAACGCCGTTCGGATCAAAACCGTCGAAGCCTCCAATCGTCGTTTCCGATCCCACCAATCCTGCGTCGGTAATAAAGAAATCTGTACCGCTGTGAATCCACCCCGGAAATATCTGCATCAAAATGCGGTGGCCTTTTTCCGGAACAATATCGACAACAACGTTCGCCATGGCTTCGGGAAAACCGAACATGGTGTTGTGCCCCAGGACGACACCGCCATCCACCGTCATACGGCCCGTCGCGATAAAGGAGCTGCAGGATTGCTTCGCAGGCGACGGTGATTTCTGGTTGAGCTTCTCCTTTTCGTGCGGCCACCAATACCCCAGCAGTTCGTATGTGCCGTTGTAAGCGATCTGCTCCTCCCGCGAACTAAGAACTCCGGCGACCTTCAGGCCCTCGACGATCCCGTCGATCTCTTCCAAGTTTTCCGAATCCACCTTTGTGACGAACATAGCTCCGGCTCTCTCAACTAACCAGGCCCAGTCCATGCCGCTTTCGTACTCCCAGAGCCGACGCCGCACGCGCAAGCCTTCAGCAATTTCTTTGGCGAGCAGGTAGCCGTGCTGGAAGCCTCGGACGCGCGGCGCTCCCTCGATGTGGAGATAGATCCATCCGTGCTTTTCGTGACGCTCCGCCTTGCGAATCCACGTCTGCTGAAGTTCGGAAATAGCCGCAGCGCGGGAGATCTGAGAAAGACCGGCCAGGCTCAGCATCAAGCCAACCACCACAGACCGCGCGCTACGGAATGCTCGGCCTGGCACGAGTGAATGTTTCATAGCCGCCAACCATAGTGTGCCCAAGCTCGGGATGGCAAATACTTGTCGCTCCACACCCGCGACTACGCTACGCTCCGAAGCGGTGATGCTCCAGAGACCTTGTTGCTTAACAATCCGTGGCAGTCGATGTGCGGAGGCTCACTTTTGCTTTGACGCGAACAGAAAATTTCGACGAATCAATTTTCACCGATCCGCCGATCTTCTTCACCTCCCATGAGCGATTCAAACGATCAGATCCAACGCCAGCGGACCAACGCCGGTCTCGTCCGATCACTCGGGCTTTTCTCCACCGTCATGTTTGTCGTTGGCTCCGTCATTGGTTCGGGCGTATTTGCCAAGCCCGGACTCATGGCCAGCCAAGTCGGCTCGCCCCTCTGGCTTCTGACGGTCTGGGTCGTCGCCGGGGTCGTCACGTTGATCGGCGCCTTGGTTAACTCCGAGATAGCCGCCATGATTCCCGAGGCAGGCGGACAATATGTTTTCTTCGATCGGATGTATGGATCATTCCCAGCCTATCTGTACGGGTGGGCAGCATTCGCGGTCTTGAAAACCGGGGCGCTGGCGAGCCTCGCATTTATCTTCGCGCAAGCCGCCTCGCAGTTCGTCACGCTTCCCGAATTTGCTCCGAACATCGCTGCCTGGTCCATGCACCTGCCATTCATCGGCGACATCACACCGCTCGCAAATATCGGCGGAAAGGGCCTCGCCGCTTCATTGATTCTCGTTCTCACGGCGGTCAATTACCTGGGAGTGAAATTCGGAAGCCTCGTCCAAAACATTTTTACAATCGCTAAGATCACTGCCCTGCTGCTGTTGATCTCAGTGGCGTTCTTCTCGCCCGGCGTGGGCCAGGCCTCGAACCTCACATCACCCAGCGCCACGATCCACCTGCAAGGTCTCGCACTCATCGCCGCACTGGCGGCCGCGGTGCAAGGTGCGTTTTGGGCCTACGATGGCTGGAACGATGTCACCTACCTGGCCGGCGAGATCAAAGAACCGCAGCGCAACCTTCCGCGCGGATTGATCGCAGGCATGCTCATCGTGATGACGCTCTACATCCTCTGCAATCTGGCTTATCTCTACGTCTTGCCCATCGACAAAATGGCCACCTCGAAGCTTGTGGCTGTGGATGTGGTTGAAAAATGCTTTCAAGGCGGTGGCAAATGGATCGCCCTGGCAGTCATGATTTCCACGTTCGGCGCAGCCAACAGCAATGTCTTCGCACCCGCGCGCGTCTTTCTCTCGATGGCGCGACACAATGTCTTCCCTCATTTTTTAGGGAGCGTTCATCCCAAATTTCACACGCCGACCGCGGCGTTGTGGGTGCAAGGGATCTGGAGCATCCTGCTCGTCTTCAGCGGAACATTCGACACGATCACGGATACCTTGGTCTTTGTGAATTGGATCTTTTATGCCGCAGCCGCATACGGCGTGTTCGTGCTCCGGCGCAAAGAACCGTTGACGCCTCGACCTTACAAAGTGCCAGGATACCCGGTCCTTCCGTGGCTCCTGATCTTATTCGCCCTGACTTTCCTGGTGCTCACGATCTACAACGACACGAGCCATTATTATGCAGCCAAAGCAGCCGGAAAATCTGCCATCATCAATTCCGCATTCGGCGCATTCCTGGTGCTCATCGGCACGCCCATCTATTTTCTCTGCAAGGCGAGATCATCAAAGCCCAGCACAGTCACCGTTCAACCTGGCTAAGTGAGAGTCTGAACAGTGCTGTTCGACGCGAGGCGGCGATGCACGCGACGTCCGAAATTGAAATGATCCTTTGCGCTCCTTTGCGCAGCGCGTTGCCCTATTTCGTCGCTTTCAAGAATGCGACTAAGTCCGCCAACTCTGGTCGGCTTAATTGCTCATCGAGACCACCTGGCATGATCGAGACCGTGCCGGGCCGCATCTCGGCAATATCAGACCGCGCAATCCGCACTTCGACCCCGGGGCCTGTCCCGAGGACTACTTCTTCAGGACTGTCCTTGAGCAAGACGCCCACAACCTGCTCGCCAGCCTTGGTGACCGCCACGATCGGTTCGTAGCTCCGCACGAAGCCGATGCTTGGGTAAACAATCGCCTCCAACAGATCGCGCTCAGTGCGAATCTGGCCGATTCGCGTGAGGTCTGGACCGAGGTTCCCTCCAAGGTAGCCCATGGAATGGCAGGAAGAGCAGGCCGTTTTGGAGCTGTTGAAAATCGCTTGCCCACGACGGATGTCGCCACCCTTGAAATTCGCTAACAGGTCTTCGAGATGCGCCTTTTGCTTCGCGGCATCGACGTTCAACAAAGCCGCCAATGCCTCGCCTTGCTGCTGGACCGACATCGGAAAGTTCGTCAATCGTGGCTTCAAGGTTTCCGCGCGCAAGCCGGATCGCCCAGCCGATTGCATGAGAGCTGCGATGAGCTTAAGTCCCAGGGCTTCGCTATTGGCTTTCTCGAATGCGGCGAGCAGCTTAGGAAGTTCAAGCGGTCCAGCGATCTTGAGCGTTTCGGTTAATGCCAGCAACTGTACTGAATCGAGCTTCGCCCTGGCGAGCACGCCCGCCGCCGTGGTTCGCGTCAGGACCGGCTTGGCCGGATCGACATTGGCGCGCAAAAACTCGAACGAGCTTGGCTCGACGCTTGCCAGGCCCCCTGGCACCGCAGCCAGCGCATCGAGCCGAACATCCGTCGGCACCGACGCCACATGAGCGACACGGAGCAATGCCGCAGCCAAGTCAGGCGAGCCGCCCTTCGGAGCCGGGAGAGATCGCGCCGTCGAAACAGCCTGACGAGTCAACTCGCCGTCGTTTGCGTCCAAGGCGCGTGCCAGTTCAGCAACCCAGGCCGACGGCGTGTCCTTCAAGCCCGCTTGCGCCATCGCCCGGAGCACGGAGAGGCGCGACGCCTTGGACGTGGCGGCATCACGGAGAGTCGCGGTGATCAATTCTTGGATGGGCACACCGGGAGAGAGTTGAGCGAGTTGCTGTTCCAAGTCACTTCGATCCGCGTCGCTGATATGGGGTGTGCTCAGGCGTCCGCGGAAAAATCCGGCCAGCGCGCCGGCCCACTCCGGATGATGTCCCACCACCCATGACGCCGTCTGCTTGAGCGCGGGATCAGTGGACGCAAGCCACGGGGTGACCATCTCAGGTTTCAATCCTCCGCCGTCCATTTGATCGAGCGCGACCAATGCCGCCCGTTTCGTAAGAGAATTCTCCGCCTGCAATCCCGCGGTCGTCCCGGCGGCGTCAGCGATTTCAATCAAGGCGTAAGTCAACGAATGTTCCAAGACGCGGTCCTGTCGAGCCAACGCCGCGGCAGCCAACAAGTGACTCACCGCGCCCTTGTTGCCGATGCGGCCCAAAGCTTCGGCGGCGGCGCGCTGGATCTGCGGATTTGCCCGACCGAGAAGGGATATCAACTGCACCGACGCGCCCGCATCCCGGCGCACGCTCGCGGAGTGGATGGCTACTTGGAGCACACTATCGTCTGCGGTGGTCATCGATTTGCGAACAGCTTCGCGCGCTCCTTCACCGTCGATTCGCGTCAGAGTCCAAATGGCGTTGCGGCGGGCTTCCGCGGACTGGGCTTTGTTCAGCACCTGCGCCAGCGCGGGCAATGCGTCCTTTCCCTGTTTGGCCAAATGAGCCATGGCGCGGTTGCGAACAGCGGGACGATCATCGCCAAGCAGTTTGACCCCATTGGCCGATTTCATTTTCGCCCAATCTAACTTGAGTCCGCGTGGGTCGCTGACCTTGGGGGCACCCGTCCGCCGCACGCGATAGATCGCACCGAGCACGTCCGGTTTCCAAAGCTGGGACGTGGGACAACAAAGCTTATACCAGCCGCCGGTGTCGATGACGAGAAGGCTGCCATCGGCATCCTCCAACACATCGGTCGGATGAAAGTCGGTGCTATCAGAAACCACAAAGTCGCTGTCGCGCGATCGGAAAGTCGCGCCGTTCGGCTCGAGAACGTGGCGTGTCACTTTGTGAAGATTGAAGAGGCAGGCAAAGATGTTGTCCTGATACTCGCTGCCAAAAACGCGTGAAGCATAACGCGTGAGACCGCACGGGGCGGCCGCTCCCAGATGTGTGAGGACCGGCATGAGATCGCCAGTCTTTTTATGGTCATCGTTCACATCATTTACCTTCCCGTAAACGCCGCCGTAGATGGCGTGGATCAGTCCATCGCGCTGCCCGCCGCCCGGACGTTGGAGAAAGGTGGTTGTGAAAATGCGCTCGCCAGTCGGCGTGAAAACAACATCGACCGGGTTATCCATCCCGCCGGTCATGACAGGCTCGAAGCCGCTACCATCGGGTCGGCAGCGAAAGATGTGCGCGGCGCGAGTCACGAAAGGTGGCTTGCCAGGGCGGTCGTAAGTTTGCTTGGCGAACGCCCCTTTGCACCAATAAATCCATCCATCCGGTCCGAGGTAAGGCCCATGCAGGTCATTCGCGCAGCCCGTGAGCGTCTTGCCTTGGAACCACTCGACGCGCTGATCCGCAATGCCATCTCCGTCCGTGTCGGTCAGCTTCCAAATGCTCGGCGGAGCGCTCACATACAACGAGCCGTCAAACCACATAGCCCCCTCGGGGAGCATCACCTTGTCGGCGAACACGATGGATTTGTCGAACTTCCCATCGCCATCCGTGTCCTCCAAACGAACGATCCGATGCGGCTTGTCTTGGAGCTGTTTCTCCGTCTTGTCGTTCGATCCGGATGAATCCGCGACGTAGAGGCGACCTTGCTCATCGAAGTCCGCAACGATAGGGCGATCCACCAAGGGCGGTCCTGCGACCAGTTGCACATCAAAGCCGTCAGGCACAGTGAACGTATGATTAGGAAACTTAAACTGCGCCGACTGCGCCAAATTAGCGAAGCCGAGTGCCAGCAAGTAGAATGGAAAGCGAGGAAACCTATTCATGACTTAAGCCTTTGTTGTTGGAAAACTTTGATCCATTCAATCGTCATCCACTCAGCTTGGCGATACAAAATCTCGGGCAATTTTGGCGTCGTCGCGTCGAGCGCTTCAGAACTCACTCCTGAACGTAGGATCGTTCGGCGGGTATTGGGGAGAGGCGCTCGCGACGGCTGCGACGGCCGCGACGGGAAACGGCAGCGCTCGATCGCGAGACACAGTGGCCTTGCTTTGGTGGCTCTCGATCAGATTCCAGACGTTCAAATTCGGCTTGCGTCCGACCAAGCTCGGACTACTTTGATTCGCAAATCCCGAACGCATCAAACACCGATCAAGCCCAAGACAGAAAATGAAAATCATTAATTGGTTCCAAATTCCCGCGCTGAACATAGACCGCGCCGTTAAGTTCTACGGCGAAGTCTTCAAGGTTTCTTTTCATCAGATGGAACATAACATGGAGAAGCACGCGTTCTTTGCGCTCGACACTATCGAGTCCGAGCGAACGGGCGGCGAGATCGTTCAATCATCGCGCGACAAACCTGCTCAAGACGGCGTGCTCATTTACTTGAATGTCCCCGATGGCATTGACGTCGCCTTGTCTCTCGTCGAGAAAGCGGGCGGCAAAATTCTTATGCCGAAAACCTCCATCGGTGAGAACGGCGTCATCGCGACGATCCTCGACACCGAAGGAAACAGAATTGGCATTCACAGCATGTAATCGGAAATGAACGTCCCACGTCGCCAATGACTGAATCAAATCCGCAGGCATCGTGAATTGGCGCCACGTAGCTCACTGGTTCCCCGCTGTTTTCAATGGAATCGGTCCGCAGCGGATGCAGACCCTTTGTTTCATCCCGTCGGGCTGACTGGAGTTTGGACCTATTGGCTGCCTTCGTCTCCCGGAGGGAGATTCGAGAATAGCCCGGCAGTTCATTGGTGCGCGTCTCAGATTTTTTGAGAGGGAGAGTGATGATGGTTTCTGGTGGTTTAGTTATTGGCGTTGGTGGGGGGCTTAGCGTGAGGGTAGAGGTCGTGCCAGCGGCCGTTACGCCAGAAGGTTTCCAGGCACATGAGGGCTTCGTCG
>CAMAWP010000238.1 GCA_945861765.1 Akkermansia muciniphila
CAAGTATCTGAACGAAGGCAAAGGTGCGCCGGTCACCGCGCGCTTCGGCTCGGATGGTATTACGATTATCGATCCGAATCGCGCGGCGGAAGGAAAGGTGTTTCAAAAGATTTACGAGAGACCACTTTGAGCGGGCGACGAACAAACCGTGAAGCATGGCCCCTCGGCGTATCGTTGATCCAGTGACGAGCGAATACCGTATTGGAGTGTTTTGGAGCAACGAAGACGATTCCTGGGTTGCGGATATCCCAAACCTGAAGCGCTGTTCCGCAGACGGCCAAACGCAGAGGCAGCACGAAACATGATTTATGGGCAAAGAATTCAGCATTACACCGAAAACTGTTCCTCACGTTGAGACCAAGTATCGCCGCATCGGCACGCCATTGCCGCATCCGGACTCGGTGGCGACACTTGAGAAGCTACGGCAGTTCGAGCCGATCTCGATGCGCGGCCAACCGCCGCTTGTTTGGGAACGCGCGGAGGACATTTTCGTTTACGACAAATATGGCAACCGGTGGCTCGACTGGAGTTCGGGCGTGCTGGTCACCAACGCGGGCCACGCCGCGCCGGAAATTTGCCAGGCCATTCTCGATCAGGTCAACAGCCGGCTGCTTCACAGTTACGTGTTCCCGAACGAAGAACGCGCGGAGCTCGTCGAGACTCTCGCGGGCGTCGCGCCGGAGGGGCTGAAGAAAGTCTTCCTGCTCACGACCGGCTCGGAGGCGACCGAGTGCGCGATCAAATTGTGCCGCTCTCATGGCATCAAGGTGGGTGGCAAGAAGAAGATTGGCATCGTCGGCTTCGAGCGCGGGTTCCACGGACGAACGCTCGGTTCGCAGCAGGCGGGCGGGATGGCGGGACAGAAGTCGTGGATTGTCAATGAAGACCCGGCAATCGTCACGGCGCCGTTCCCTGATGGCTATTGGCAAACCGACACGAGCTTCGACACCTTTCTGACCACGATTGAGCAACGCGGCCTAAAACCGGAGAACGTCGCGGGCGTGCTGATGGAGACTTACCAAGGTGTGGGGCCTGACTTCGCGCCGGTGGAATACGTGCGTCGCATGGCCGAGTGGTGTGGGCAACACGACGTGGTACTTGTCTTTGACGAAGTGCAGGCAGGTTTCGGGCGCACGGGCAAATTCTGGGCGTTCGAGCACTACGGCGTTACTCCGGACGTCATTTGCTGCGGCAAAGGCATCAGCAGCTCACTCCCTCTCTCGGCGGTGATTGGCCGGGAACAGATCATGGATCAGTTCCCGCCGGGTTCGATGACCAGCACGCACACTGGCAATCCCGTCTGTTGCGCCGCCGCCATGGCAAGTGTGCGGAAGATCATCAAGGATGATCTGACGGGGAACGCTGCCCGCCTCGAAAAACCTTTACTCGACGGGTTGAAAAGAATCCAGGCGAAGCACCCTCAGGTCATCGGCCATGTCACGGCGCGCGGATTGGTCGGCGGATTGCAAACCGTAAAGCGCGGGAAGAAAGAACCTGACCACGACCTCGCGCACAGCATCATCGAGCGCTGTTTTCACAAAGGCCTGCTGTTCTTTGCGCCCGTTGGGGCGTGGGGACAGACAGTAAAGATTTCGCCGCCGTTGACCATTCCGATCGAGGCGATGGAAGAGGGCTTGGAGGTACTGAACGAAGCCACCGATGAGGCGGTGAACGCGTTGACGTAGCAAGAGGAAGTTTATCTTGGACCGACCAGACCAGGCTCGCTTGTCGCATGCGCCTTCGGCAACTCACTCTTTACCTCATTGATCAGCTTTTCCAGCCGTCGGCCGTACTCGACATAGTTGGCACGCATCGCCGCGTCGTTACTGGCCTTGGCGGTGGCGTCGTGGAAAACCACGACCATGTGGGGTTCGATCGAGATGCCGAGGTCATAGCCCCGCGCAAACGCATCCTTCAAGATGTCGCGGACGCGCCCCTGCCCTTCCCCTGGCCAGTTGTAGTCGGCATCGTTCTTCGCCGGATTCCATGTGGCGTCCTTGATGTGGAGATGCACGACGTGGTCGCGGACGTTGGTCCAGAATTCCAATGGATCTTGCTTGGGCCACGGCTTTGACTTGCTGCGATCAGCATTAAAGATCGGGTTGGCTGTGTCGAAAACCCATTTCAGGCCGGGCGCTCTGTCCAGCAACTCGAGCGCGTGTTGCCAGCTCATACCGCCGTAGTTCATACAATTCTCATGCACCGGCTGCAGACCGGCATCGAGGAACATGTTCGTCACGTCGCGAACTCGACGGAAGCACTCGGCCGGGATTCGATGATCCTCGTCTCCCGGCTTGAAGCTCATCACGCGAATATACTTCGTGCCGAGCCGCTGCATCCGAGGTATAGCGCGGCGCACCTCCGCCAACGTGACCTCAAAAGAGTCTTCCACGCGCTTTGCCCAGTTCATAACGGTCGAGCCGAAGCAGTAGATTCCGACTCTGGCAGTCTCCAGTTTCTCCAGAACAACATCGAACGCCTTATCGGGAATGTCGTGGAGATTCGCCTTGGGGAAACCGGACACCTCCACGCCGCGCATCTCAATATGTTTCCATCCGAGTTCGTCGGTCGCTTGAATTTGTCCGTCAATTCCGTTTGCACCTTCGTCACCAATGCCTGTCAGGATCATAGCTTGTCCGGTCTAAAAGCGGCTGCCTCAGCCATTGTTAACTTTCGTCTTAAAGAAGGCGTTTGAGGCAAACGCCCGATGATCTATCCACTCAAATCAAAAGCGGATCTTCTGAATGTTTGCGATGCGAATTTCTGATGTGAGCGAGTCAAGCCAGTAGGTAATCAAGAATGGTCGAACGGCCCATACACTGAGCTCTCGATCCGTTGAGTCTTTCGACCAGTAATCAGGCTCTCGGTGCGGTTTATTCCGCAATTGTTCAAATGCAGAAAGCAATTTGCGCCGATCACCAGCTTGGCTGGCGACGAGGAATTGAAAGGCTGCTTCATCAAGCACCAGCTTCCATGCTTCCATTACAACCCCTCGACTTCGAGCGCATGGTGAATTCGTAACGCTTGCTCCAGAGTCACCTTCTGGCCTGCATCCATGCGCCTCATTCGCGATGTCAACAGGGCCTGGTATGCGGGGTCCCGCTCCTGAGCTAAATGTTGCAAGTAAGCCACCGCGAAGAACCGTTCCCCCTCTGTCATCTGGTCGATGCTAGATTTTATTTCCGACGTGCTCACGTTTTAAAAACTAGTCATTCCCGCATGAACCGCAAGGCGTTTGTTCGGGCACGCTGTCGTTCTACGCCCGATTTCCAGCCAGTTCAGGCGGCTACCGATTGAACGATTTTGTGAAATCCTCGGCGGCTACCTGCGCAACTTTCTTCTCGTGCTTCGACTCCGCGATGAGCTGGTTAAGCTTCTTTTCCCAAGCAGCACTATCCATCGGCAGCTCGACCGTCTGGTTGATGAGCGAGGAGTAAAGCAATACGTTCGCGAGTTCCACGGACCCCATGCCTTCAGTGCCGGGCGCAATGAGCGGCGTTCCGTCGAGGATCGCATCGACAAAGTTCTGGATGAGCGTCGCGTGCGGATTGGCGGCGTTCTCGATCGGAACCTCCGCATTCCAGATGTCGGGCTTTGCGAACCCGCTCTTGGAAGCCTTGCTGAACTCGATCATGTCGGCGTCATTACGAGTAAATTTGAGCTGGTTATTCTCGAGCACAAGTTTGCCTCGAGTGCCTATCAGCTCGAAGCGATTGGTTCCTGGTGTTTCGCCCGTGGAAGAAATGAAGACGCCGGCGCAAGCGTTGCCCCATTCCATGTAGGTGGTGATGTTGTCTTCGACCTCAATGTTGTGGAATCGTCCGATCTGGCAAAAACCACGGACGCGCGTCGGCATACCGCAGAGCCACTGGAGCATGTCCAGTTGGTGGAGGCATTGGTTGAGCAGGACGCCGCCGCCCTCGCCCTTCCATGTGGCGCGCCAACCTCCGCTCGCATAGTAAGCCTCCGTGCGAAACCAGTCGGTTATAATCCAGTTCACCCGAACCAACTCGCCGAGTTCGCCGCTCTGAATCAACTTTCGAATTTTCAGGTAACGAGGCTCGACGCGCATCTGGAACATCCCGGCGAACACTTGCTTGGGATGCTTCTGATGCACCGCGATCAACCGTTCGGCGTCGGCCTTGTGCGCTGAAATGGGTTTCTCGACCATGACGTGAAGACCGTTGTTCAACGCATCAATGCCGATCGTCGTGTGGAGGAAATGAGGCGTGGCGATAACGATGGCGTCAATCTCGCCGGAACGGATCATTTCCTCGCTTCGTTCGAAGGTCTTAAGTTGCTTGTGCTGCTTGAATGGCTCGAGGCTAGGCGCGAAGGCGTCGCTGACGGCCACCAATTCGCACCGTGAAATTTTCCGATCCAACAAGTAACCCGTGTGGAATTTCCCGATGTTCCCCAAGCCGACAATGCCGAGACGAACTTGTTTCATGTATTGTTTCGTTTGTTTCTGCTGTTGGTCGCAGTTCGCGAATGGCCAAGTATCGCCGCTAGCCGAAAAACTGGGCAAGCTCTTTCTGCTGGCCATCTCAACGAATAGCGAAAGCCCATGGCTGGATCGTCAATCAGTTTGGCCTGGGCCCAGCCTCCGCGGGCCAAAGGCGAGATGCTCTTCATCGCCACATCCACGCGAGCAACGGCGCGAACGCGAGGCTGGGGAGATAATCGGCCACGGGAGCCTTTTTGAGATCGAGAATGATGAGCGCCAGGCAGCAGATTAACAATCCGCCCGTGGCGTTAATCGAGTCGAGAAGAGCCTGATCCCGAAGCAAGGGCTCGAGGGCTCTTGCGCCCAAGGTGATCGTTCCTTCATAAGCGACCACCGGAATGGCCGATAGCGTGACGCCCCATCCAAAGGTCTTAGTGAACGCCATCGTCGCCAATCCATCCATCAAGGATTTGATCGCCAAGGTTTTGAAGTCTCCCGTCAAACCGTCCTGAAGCGCACCCAACACAGCCATTGGTCCGACGCAGAAAAGCAAAGTGCAAGTGACAAATCCTTCACCCATACGATTCTGATCGCTAGCAGCGGATCGGGAAAACTGGTCCTTGGCATATTGCCCAACGCGGTTGAGCGACTTCTGAATGCGAAAGAATTTGCCAACTAGATTCCCTGCCACCAAAGCGACGCAAACGATTCCTAGTTGCTGGATCACATGCGCAAAACTTCCATTCAACGAGGCCCATGTGGTGCTGAGACCCACATACACCGTAAAAACTCCAAGCCCGATCTTGAGGAAAGATTGATTGGCCCGAGAAATCTCTTTTGCCACCGTCAGTCCGGCGAGACCGCCCGCCAAAATAGCGGCGCCATTGAGCATCGTTCCGATCATAGCGCGGAATCAATCGACCGAGAGTGCAAAATCTTCATTTGTTCGGCTGAGCAGGTCAAAGTTACCTCGCTCGTAACGTCGGCGGTACACAAAATTGAGTCCAGACGCGAGGACGGCAGCCGCCAACCCGCAGATCCAGGAGGCTTTCGCGTTCGGCGCGAAAAGAAATCCGGCGCTTAACGCCAAAAGGCACAAAAGGCATAGGACAAGCATCAAAGTAAATAGGATTGATTTCTGGGTGTCATTCGTTCCCGCGGAGAACCTCAAGGCGAGCAGCACGGGCTGCCATAAGAACACCAAGCCGGTGGCCTTGAAAGCCAGGATCGCGCCAGCAACCGGATGGTGACCAAGCTCCCAAAAACTCCCTAACCCGAAGGCCACCGCGACGGGCAGAAATGCCAGGGAGCGCAACGCGTTGACTTTGAGAAAGACTTGGGCGAACTCGCGGTAGCCTATTGGATAGACTGCGTAAAGAGGCAAAAAGACGCCGCTGAGAGCTTTCTTTTCGTACCCTTGCCAAATCCCTCCGAAGATGGGCAAGCCGATCATCGCAGAGAGAAGACCGGAGATAAGTAGAATCTGCTCCCTTTGATTCGGCAATACCGAGCCAGCCACAAGACCGGCCATCGCGAAGGCTGCCGCCGTCCTCCATCGCGCAGTCCAACCGGGGCGCGCTCCCAACATAAACTCGGCGACATCCCTCTCACGAGATGTCAACCACGGCACGGCCAGTCGTTCGAGAAGATCGAACCTCGCCCAAAGGAACGCCGACAGCAGTTCGCCACCGCGTATTCCTTCTTCGATATCGGTGACGCCGAAACGCCTGCTCGATCCGTCATCACCCTTGATGTTCTGCTCCGATGCCTCGCCGGATTCATCTTGAGATTGCGCGTCACACATCCATGTCGAAAAAGCGTACTGCTGACTCAACTGCTTCCACGACGGCCGCAAAGCGGAAAGCACCAATCCAATGGGCAACGCGAAAATCGCCGCGCTCAATGAACCCTCCAATGCCCCCCGTTGGAGAACGGAGTTCACCCAACCCGCGGGGAGGACCAGCCCAGCCCACCTCTGGAATCCTTCCAAAGACTGAGCAAACCAGCCGCCGAAATGATCGCCGGACAACATCAACGTCAAGACGATGGGCCAGATGAGTGCCTTGTACCAGGTCAACGGCCAGTAGGGACGATGCAGAACGAGAACAACCGCGAGCGTTACGATGATCGTCCAGTGGACCAGACATACCATTCCTGCTGCGAACCAAACGCTGGGAGAGAAACCAAATTTGAATCCGGCCACCGCGAGGGGAATGCTCAAATCGAACAACACCGCGAGAGATTCACGCAACGCCCGACGCCACTGGACCTGAAACAGCTCCCCGTCTGAGATCGGCAGATGGGAATACGCCATCAGATCACTCGACAAATAAAGTTGCATCCGCAATGCCTCGGCCCTGTGAAACACCAGCACGGTCGCCCAAAGCGTCAAGCCGCCCAGAAAGGATTCGATCGTCGGAAGCTTGGAAAAAACAGACCAGAGCACCAAGGTTTCCAAAAACGCGCTGTAAAGCCAGGGCGCGGAGCTTCTGGGCTGACCCTTTCGGAGTCTCTTACGTTCCTCTTTGAGCGCGGGCGAGCTCTCTATTTCCTTCCGCACCAGAGTTCGGATCGACTTTTCGATTTCGTTTGGCCTCGGGTTCAAGCGGCTTCCTCCGCGCGAAGTTGTTGGAACAGTTGTTCTAAGGCGCCGGAACCTTCCCGTGCATTCGCCTGTAACCGAACCAAGCTGTCAAAAGCGCGAACCTCACCTTTATGAATCACGCACACTTGATCGGAAAAACGTTCCACGACTTCGAGGATTTGTGTCGAATAAATGACAGTCCGTCCGCGAGCCACCGCAGCCCGCGTCTGCTGTTTGAAAGCACTAATCCCGTGCGGGTCCATCCCGGAGGAGAATGGCTCATCTAAAAGCCAGACTTCGGGATCGGCCGCAATCATCATCGCCAACGCAGCCTTGTATCGCTGCCCACGAGACAGTGTTTGGAAAGGCATTTCTGCCAAAGGGAGCAAATCGAAGTCACGCAACAACTCGAGAACGCGTTCTTCGCTCCCTGGGCCATCCGCCCCATACAATCGCAGTGTCATGCCGATGTGCCGAATCACGCTCCAGGACTCGAACACGAGGGGAAAGTCAGGCAGGAAGAAAAAACGCTGGCGCCGTTCCATTTGGCTGCGATCGAACGGTTCGTCATCGAATAGAACCGCGCCCGCATCCGGCGACACAATGCCAGCCAGACAACGCAGGAGAGTGGTTTTGCCGGCTCCGTTCGAGCCGAGCAACGCCACAATCTGGCCCGGCATTATCTCGAACGACACATGATCCAGGGCTCGAAGCCTCTTGAAAGTCTTCACGACGCCCCGCAGTTCAATTTTCATAGGTCAAAAGCCCGCTTCCGATTTTATCCGGAGCAGTCTGAGTGGCGCGCTGCCGACTTAAAAGTAAAAACATCGTTGCAATTCTCCTGATCCATCGGCAAGTTCTCCTGACTGGTTCGGGGCGTAGCGTAGCCTGGTAGCGCGCTTGTTTCGGGTACAAGAGGTCGTGAGTTCAAATCTCACCGCCCCGACCATCTTTCCTAAATGGTTCTTTCTGTTGGCTTGAATTCAGACTCAGATAGCCGACGATGAGCGCATGAAACGGAAAATCATCTCGACTGACCCGGATGTCATGGGCGGCACGCCTTGTTTTGCCGGGACCCGCGTTCCCGTGCAAACCCTGCTCGATTATCTGGAAGCCGGCGATTCGATAGACGATTTTCTCGACGGCTTCCCTACTGTGAAGCGGCAACATTTGATCGCCTTCCTCGATACCGCCACCGAACAGATGGTCGCTACCGTTCGCTGACGTGAAACTCCTGCTGGATGAGTGCATTGACCGCCGGCTGGCTCATGAATTACCTGGGCATTTCGTCCGCACGGTGCCGCAGATGGGCTGGGCCACCATCAAGAACGGGCGGTTGCTGCGGCTGGCGGTGCCACTCTTGGCGGCGCTGCCGAGGATGAAACGTGGCAAGATACTCGTAATTGCCTCTGTCGAGAAACGCCACCTATGATCGGCGTCTTGTTTGAGGCATGCATCGGGTAACCGCAGAGACTCTCGATGGCAGACACCAGCAGGCGCGCCGATTCCTGACATCCACCCCGGTGTGGAACACCATGAACGTTCGATTTCGGATTCACATACTGGCAGTCGCAGAAACATCGAAATCTGAACAGGAATTCTTTTTCAATTCTGGCCGGTGGAGCGAATCTTGGGGCTAACGACCGAATCTCAAACCTCTCAAACCAGCATTGGTCACGCGGAATCGACCTTGCGCTGGTCTACGAGTCTGCTTGAAGGGGAGAGATGCTGTCGCATTTCCAGATTGAGCTTTCCTGGAAGGTTGAAGGTTTCCTGGATGCAATCCGGTTGAAGGTAGGTCTTACCTCCGATTGCTTTCGGAATGGATGACGGGCACAAGAACTTTTGCTCGGATTAACTCGCGGAAATGTTCCGAGATGGCTTCGACAGTAGTTTGCTCCCTCACCAACACGCCCAGTTCCATGTTCCTGTTGAACGCGTCATCGGTCATGTTCGCGCTGCCGATGATCGCCACGCCGTCAACGATGGCGCACTTCACATGGAGCTTGCCGGGCCGCCCCGCAGCATTCCGGTCTCGTTGGGCCAGCGGCCAGTAGTAGAGGCGGGAATGCGTGAGCGGAACATTCTGGAACGCCGCCCCTCAGACTCCTCTTCGCCTTCAACGATCAGCGTGCGTTCGACACCGCGTCTGACGGCTTGCGTCAGGTGATCGCACAGGTGTTGCACACGATGGGCGGCGAAAGTGACAAGCACGATTCGATGGTTCGCGTTGGCAATCAGATCATAAAGAACTTGGTCAATGCGGCGGACCGGAAAACGCCCATTGGCGGGACCGGTCCAGATGATCTCTGCCAGCGTAGAATTGTCGCCCACCAGATAATCCACCGCCACCATAGCCGCGGCAACTTCGTTCCAAGTGGCTTTTGTGTGCTTCTCAAACGATTCGGACAGAATTCACGCGGCGTCCCGGTTGAGCAAATCCGCTGTGGCCTGACGTATTGAAGCCGAGTCGATGCTGCTGGTGGAAGCGGCGAGCCGGGCGGCGAGTTGTTGCCAGGTGTGGCGTGGCATCCGGCGGCGAGCCTCCGTCAACGCTGCCACATGTTCAGGCGAGACCATAATCCCTAACTGATGTTGAAGAACTCCGCGGCCTTGCTCGCGAACGTCCCCACGAGGGTTGTTCGGTCGAGGAAGCGATTGCCCCGTTCGCACGATGTCTCCGGCGCAAATAAGCACGCATGACAGCACGCGCCATGCACTCCGCGTCCGTCTGCTACAGGTGAATGCTCGGAGCAAAGTGGATCAGAGCCGCAAAGGCGCATGGACTCCAAGGCGTGTTGAATCTGCCGCCCGAGCGTAACGGGCTGTCCGAGTTGCACCAAGCCGCCGAGCGTGCCCTCGCTGTCGGAAGCGGCGGTGTAAATCAGGAGGCCAGCCATCGGGCCGTGTTCCTGCCCGAACGGGCGGCAGTAGAGACGTTCGCGCACGCTTGCGGCAGTGTAGCCACATTCCAGCGCAATCTGACGCATCAACGCATGGGACAACGAGTGGAGCAGAACAAAACGAATGCCGGGAAAACCAGCCTCGGGCGGATTCTGCTTCCGTCACCGTCGCCAGCCCTTGTGGGCATTGAAGCATTCTTGTTCCAGCTTTTGCCCTCCCAGTCCTTTTTCCCACGATTGGAGCGCATCTTCCTTGAGTCGCAAAAAGATTCCTTCTCCGCGAACTTCCGAAGCCGGAAGCCACGTTGGACTTTGGCGGCTCAACGGCGTTTGCCGTTCGTCGTCCTCGTAATCGGCGTCAGCGAAATCGCCCTTCGATTCGATGCGAGTGAAGGCCAGCAGCGCACGGACTTCGCGCAACTTTTCCAACAAGATGGTTTCTTCAAAGAATGGACTGAAACCGCTCGGTGCCGGCACACGGGTCACACGGAAATCTTTGGTGGGCGATGGCGGCGGGTTTTGCGTGAGTATCTGCCATTCCGCGATTTTCAAGTCGGCTTCTTCGGTTTCGTCCTCATTGCCGCCTTTTCGCTTTGCTTCAATGGCCGTCCAAATTTCTTCCGCAGTGAACTCGACCAGCGCGGGCATGCGCGATGGAGCCGTGACAAACTTGGCCACTTCAAGCGACGGAATCTCTTTCAACGCCGTCCACTGTTCGGCGACGCGCAGCGCGCGTTTGTCCTGCGCTCGTGGCGGCAGCGACAGCGCCGACATGACGAGTGGAAACCAACTATTGGATGCTCCCAGCAAAATCGTGCGAGACACTTCCTCGCAACCGGCGGGATCTGTCCGGCGCAAATGCGGATGATGTCCGGTGCATTGGATGCGAAAAGTGTCACGATCAAAGGCATCCGCCATACGACGTTCCACCCCGCATTCCAGACACTTTACGATAATGTC
>CAMAWP010000239.1 GCA_945861765.1 Akkermansia muciniphila
CATACCTCCCAAACTGAGAATTGCTGGAAAACCGACGTCTTTGGCTGCGGTGGCGCATCTCCGAATGAGGACGGGCCAAAACTTCGTTCCTCGCAGGGAGAGACCACCCCCCGGACTTCGCGCGCGCAGAGCGACTCTGAACCCACCCCTACCCCTCCCAGGAGGGGAGCTTTGTCCGGTCCCCTCCTGGGAGGGGCAGGGGTGGGTCGGTTCATGGAGAGGGAGGAAGACTCCGCAGCGCGCCTGTCCTCATTCGGAGATGCGCCCATGAACGCTTCGCCTTCCTCATCGATGGTGAAAATGAACTCTGTCTTAGAGCCTGTTTTAAAAATCGTAGCAGCCGAGGTAGCGAGGCTCTGATCTAACGAAAGGGCGCGAAAGGTTCAAGAGATTTGAGCCTCGTTACCTCGGCTGTTACGAATGAATTGGATTTCAAAACAGGCTCTTAGGCCGATGAACATTGGCCAAGTTTGTGGCCGCACTCACAGCACGAGAATCCTGAGGAAAGTTTTTCCCCAGCTTAATGCCATCTTAATGGACACCTGAGTAAGCTAGCGGCAACAAATGAAAACCACCTACGCACTCGTTCTCCTCAGCCTCGCGACGATCGGCCCGCCGGTGATTGCTCAAACGGAAGTCGGCAAAAGGGGCACCCCAACAGTTGTAGTTAGCACTCCATCCGCCATCGGTCCGAGAACTTTGCACTTTAATTTTCGCGAAGCTCCGTTGGAAACTGTCTTAGCTTACATGAGCCAGGCGGGCGGTTTCATTATCAATCTGGAGGCCGATGTGAAAGGCAAAGTCGATGTTTGGAGCAGCCAGCCGTTGAGCAGGGACGAAGCGTGCGAGGTGTTGAATACAATCCTGAAGAAAAGCGGATTGGCCGCTTTGCGCAATGATCGGACGTTGACCATCGTCAGCCGGGATGAAGCTCACAAACGAGACATCCCAGTTAAGAAAGGAAACGTTGCCGCTGAGATTCCGAAGACCGATGCCATGGTGACGCAGATCATCGGTGTTAAGCATGTCAATGCAACCCAGTTGGTGAACAACCTGGTCCAGTTGCTTCCTTCCTACGCGACGATGACGGCCAACGAAAGTGCCAATACGCTGGTGTTGACGGCAACTCAAACTGATGTCCGGCGCATCACCGAAATCATCAACGCCCTCGATTTCGCCATCTCCAGCATGTCGATTGTAAGGGTGTTCCCGATTCGGTACGGGGACGCGAAGGAATTGGCTAATGTCATCAAAGAGTTGTTTCAACCAAGCCAACAACAGGTGGCCAATCAAGGCGGCCAAGAGTTCAATGTGTCGGGCGGCGGTGGCATCTCTCCTGAAAGCGGCACTTTCCCCGGCAGTTCAAGCCGTGGAGCTGCCGGCGATGGAGTCCGGACCGCAATCGTGCCCGTTGTCGCGATAGCAGACGAACGCAGCAATTCCTTAGTCGTGAGCGCGTCAGAGGACATCATGCGCGCGACTGAAAAACTCATCAAAGAGATCGACCAATCTGTGTCTGACATCACGGAGTTGCGGGTTTTCCACCTAAAACATGCTGATCCTGCGGAGCTGGCCGACAAGCTGTCCGAACTATTCCCTGACGACACCAATGCGGGCAACACTAGCAACCAACCAATTCGATTTGGAGGCGGATCTGGCCCTTCCAATAATACGCCGTCGCCGAGCAGCGAGCGGATGAAAAAGAAAGGTCAAGTGGTGTCGGTGGCCGATACGCGCACCGCCTCGATCATCGTCAGCGCGGCGAGCGAGTTGATGCCCCAAATCGCGAGATTAATCGACTCGCTCGATTCCAACTCCGCCAAAAAACAAAGGGTGTTTATCTATGCCCTGCAGAGTGGTAATGTCCGGAACATCACACAGATTTTGAACGGAATGTTTCAATCCCAAAACAGTCGCAACACTCAAAATAGTTCCAGCCAAAGCGACGCGCTCATGAATCGAATGAACCAGCAACCCACGCGCGGCACCAGCACGGGCGTTGGCGGAAACAGTAGTCAAAGCGGCTCCGGCGGAAGCGGAGGATCTGTTCGTTAACCGGAGAGCCCAATAACTCCACCTTGATTCGCCTTCGCTTAAGCTGGCGAAACAAAAACTCGCATTTTGAAAACAGCACACGCCATCCGCTCCACAAGTGTCCGCCCGAATCGGCCCGGTTCTGCGAGCCGCAGCAGTGCCGGCAACTTTAGGGCTCGATCGGTTTTTCACACACGAGCCGCTTCTGACGCGCCGCGCGTTTGCCAGAAGATCAGTTGAATTTTGTCGGTGGAAATCCAAAAGCAAAACAACAACAACAAACGGAAGGAAAGAATAGTCACTATGAAACAACTCACTCAACTCACAATGGTCCGCGCTCTCGCGCTGGCAGCTTCTTTGTGGATCGGCATCAACAATGTTCAAGCCCAAAACGGGCCCGGAGGGGGAAATTTCGACCCAGAGCAAATGCGTCAAAACACGCTCGAAAGAATGCGCGAGCAGCTCGAGGTGAAGACGGACGCTGAATGGAAAATCATTTCCGAGCTCATCGAAAAAGTTATGGAAGCTCGACGTGCAGTAGGCGGCGGCCCTGGTGGCCCTGGGGGATTTGGCGGTCCTGGCGGCCCTGGCGGTCCTGGGGGATTCCGTCCGCCGCCGGGTGATGGGGCAGATCGTGGGCCAAGCGGGCCGGGTGGATTCCGTCCGGGCGATGGAGGAGATCGTGGACCCGGTGGATTTGGATCACAGCAGGGCGATGGAACGGATCGCCGACCGGTCAGGCCTGGTGGTTTGCGTCCACAGCAAGGCGATGAAGGCAACCGTGCGCCGGGCGGCCCTGGTGGTTTTGGACCCCGGCCGGGCAACGGCGGAGGGCGTGGACCTGGAGGCCCTGGTGGATTCGGTGGCGGCCCGGGCGGATTCAACCGGGAACCAGACATCGAAGCAGAAGCGTTGCAGAAAGCGATTGAAGCCAATGCCTCGGGCGATGAAATCAAGGCCGGAATACTGAAGCTGCGAAACTCGCGCAAGGAAAGGCAAGCCAAGCTAGAGCAGGCGGAAAATAACCTGCGCCAGGCGCTTTCGGCGCGTCAGGAAGCCATTGCTGTCATGATGGGAATATTGAAGTAATGGCGAGTTGTGGGAGTGACCGAGGAAGAGCAACAGCGAATGCTGAGGCGCTCGCGGCTGAATAGAATGTCAACGCGCTCGGTCACTCCTGTCTTACTCTTGCCTCGCGATGGTGCTCCTACCGGCAATGGCTCCGGTCAGGAGCGGGTTTCCTTCAGGGATGACCCGCCGAAGAGCAGTCGCAAACTGTTCAACACCACAACGACCGTGCTTCCTTCGTGCCCAACGACGCCTAGAGTGAGAGGAATTCCACCTACAAGAGCAAAGCCCACCAGCACGACCACGGTGCCCAAAGAGATCACCAGATTCTGCCGGATGATTCGTCGCGCGCGCTGGCTGAGCTGAAACGCAGTAAGAAAGTTTTCCAACCGGTCGTGCATGAGCACCACCTCGGCTTGTTCAAGCGCCGCGTCAGATCCCCGAGCGCCCATCGCAACTCCCACGTCCGAAGCAGCGAGGCTCGGGGCGTCATTCACACCGTCGCCGATCATCGCCACTTTTCGGTGCTGCTGGATGAACGACTGAATCACTGCGACTTTTTGCTCGGGCTTTAATTCCGCTCGCACGTCGTCCAACCCCAACAGATCCTTGAGCCGTTCGGCGGTGGCTTGTCGATCGCCGGTCAATACCACGATCTGCAACTTCAACTGGCGCAGCTTCGTCACGACCTCACGCGCCTGCGGCCGAATATCGTCGCGCAACAAGATGCGACCGAGCAGATCTCCGCTGACGAGCCAGACCTCCGAGAAGCCTGCGTCGGTCGGCGAAACTTCGGCAATGGTCTTTGCCAAGGCACCTTCGGTAAACCATCCGCGCCGCCCCAGGGCCACCGTGGCACCCCGATGCAACGCTCGCAGTCCAAGGCCGGTTACGGATTCGAATTGCTCCAAGTCCAGCGCGGGCAGTTGCTGTTGCTTGCCATAACGCGTGATCGCGCGGGCCAATGGATGAGTGGACAACCGTTCGAGCGCATACGCCAACGCGGCGACCTCCTCCTCTCGTCCGGGCGGGACGCTCTCGACTCGCTCGACCTGCAGCTCGCCTGTCGTCAGCGTGCCTGTCTTGTCCATGGCCACCACCGTCACCTCTCCGAGCTTCTCCACCGCCGCGCCACCTCGGAAGAGAATGCCGCGCCGGGCCGACCACGCGATAGCAGCTAGCACAGCGGAGGGAATTGAGAGAACCAACGCGCAGGGTGAAGCCACGACCAACAAAGTCATCGCGCGATAAAACGCGCTGTTGCTGGCGGGTGTCGAAACGAACGGCGGCAAGTCAAAGACCAGCCACCACCCAAAGAACATAGTCAGCGAGAGCCCGAGAATACCGTAGGTGTAGCCGGTGCCGAATTTGTCCGTAAACCGTTGCGACGGCGCTTTGAGGTGCTGGGCCTCTTTGATGAGGTGAACGATTTTTTGGAGTGCGCTCTGGCTGGCAGGCCTTAACACAACCACGACCACAACTCCCCATTGGTTTAAGGTTCCAGCTAAAACCAAATCGCCAATCTCCTTTTCCACTGGTATCGCTTCGCCCGTGAGATTGGATTCATCGCTGGCCGTCTTGCCTTTTATGATTTCGGCATCGACAGGGAATTGCTCACCGGGCTTGATCAGCAACTTCATCCCCGCCCGCAATTGTTCGACCGGCAGGACCTGTTCGACCCCACGCTCGTCCAGCACGGTGGCGACTTTAGGAGCCGATTTGAACAAGGCTCGAATTTCCCGTTGCGTCCGGCCCATGGCGTAATGCTCCAACGCGCCCGACAGTGAAAAGAGAAACAACAGCGCGGCTCCTTCGCCGAAGGCACCCACGCTAGCGCTGCCGAAAGCGACGGCGAGCATGAGGAAATGGACATCGATCGTTGCCTTTCGCAGACGTTCCCAAACCTCTTGAAGGGTGAACCACGAGCCAGCGAGATAGGCGAAAACATAAAACAGAATGGCGAGCCGAGGATCGGGCCAAAAATAACCTGCGACGCCGAGGACCGCGCATAATCCAGCGGCGAGCAACTGAACCTTCCACTCGTCCTCGTGCTCCGCGTCCTCCGGAAAAATGATCTCGCGCGGCACCAGCTTTGGCCATGGCATCTCGCGCCAACGCCAGAATCGTGGCGCCGTGGGGCAGGTGACCCGGGCGATGGTGGTGGATTGCAAATCCCGGTGAATGGTGATCTTCTCGCGCTCGCCCGGATCCAATGCGATTGGGCAAGCCGAACAATCCGATCGCCCTTCCAGTAAATGGCATCGTTGATTCTCGTTGGCCTCCTCGAGCTCGCGGATCTGGGCGGTCAGAATCTGTTCGAGATCAGTTCGCTGAGGTGTCCCGAGGGTTGCCAAGGAGATCGAGCGGCGGACGCGATCGATTTTGACGGCTTCAAGCGCCGGCTCAACCTTCATCGTCTTGGCGACAATGTGTACAAGACAGTTCGGATCCGCCGCGCCGGTTTCAATCTTTGTTCCTTCGTCGGAACTCATACTGCCTTATGCACAATCTCTTCGTAAACCTGGGTCAACCACCGGCCAACACGCTACGCAGAAACCGCCCGGTGTGCGAGTTCTTAACTACTGCAACAGCCTCGGGCGTCCCTTCGGCGACAAGCCGCCCACCCGACTCGCCGGCTTCTGGCCCCAAATCAATGACCCAATCCGCCTCGGCGATAAGATCAAGATTGTGTTCGATCACGATAACAGAATGACCGGCATCGACCAGGCGTTGCAACACGTCCACCAATCTCTGAACGTCGGCCATGTGCAGGCCGATAGTCGGCTCTTCGAGGATGAACAAATTGCGCCGGGTCGCCTTGCTCAGGAGGTCCGGAGACTCCTTCAATCCTGTGAGCAAGTGAGTGACGAGCTTCATCCGTTGCGCTTCACCACCGCTCAGCGTGGGACTGATCTGGCCGAGCTTCAGGTAGTCCAGGCCGGTATCTTGCAACGCTTCCAGGGGGCGTCGAATCTTCTTAAAAACCCCAAAAAAATCGATGGCCTCCGCCACGCTCATCTCCAGAATGCGAGCGATATTTTTACCGCGATGTTCGATGTCCAAAGTTTCGCGGTTGAAACGAGTGCCGTTGCAACTCTCGCAGCGCACATAGGCGGGCAGCATGAAATTCATCTCGAGCTTGATCGTGCCCGTCCCTTCACATTCCGGACACCGGCCTTGCGAGCTGTTGAAGGAAAAGCGGCCGGGAGCATACCCGCGCAATCTGGCTTCGGGCGTTTGGGAAAACAAGAGCCGGATCTCATCGAAGAAACCGACGTAGGTCGCGGGAATGGAACGTAAGGTTCGGCCAATGGGGGATTGGTCCACCTCATAAACTGCTTTGATCGATTCGTAGCCCTGAAGTCCGCACATTGTTTCAGTGTCTGGATCACTCACCCCCTTCCGAAGGCGTTGTTGAATGGTCGGCAAAAGGCACTCTCGAACCAAAGTGCTCTTGCCCGAGCCGCTCACGCCGGTGACAACGATGAAACGATTGAGCGGAAAAGCGACGGTCAGATCCGATAAATTATTCTTCGAGGCATGGCTCAGCACGAGGCACGCTGAGCTGCCGGAGGACGAGCCCCGCCGCTTCCGCTCGCGCGGGAGGGCGGAGCGTGCCAAAAGCACCGGCCGCCGTTCGCCTCGATGAGGATAGCGCTTCTGGGTGCGCAAGCATCGCCCGGTGATCGAGCTCTCGTGCCGCATCAGTTCATCCAACGTGCCGCTCGCGACGACTTCGCCGCCATGAATGCCCGCGCCCGGGCCAAGGTCGATGATGTAATCCGCTCGCCGCATCGTTTCTGGGTCATGCTCCACAACCACGAGTGAGTTGCCGCGTAGTTTGAGCATGTCCAGCGCGGCCAGGAGTTGCTCGTTGTCGCGCGGGTGCAAGCCGATCGTTGGCTCGTCCAGTATGTAGAGCACGCCGCTGAGGTTGGAACCAAGCTGAGCCGCCAAACGAATCCGCTGGGCCTCTCCTCCGGATAATGTCGTCGCGCTCCGGCCCAATTGCAGATAGCCCAAGCCCACTTCGCAAAGAAACTTCAACCGCTCCCTGACCTCCGGCAAAATATCCCGCGCAATCTCAGCCGACCGCCCGCTGAATTTGAGCGATCGAAACAAAACCAAGGCCTCTTCCACCGCGGCGTTGGAGAGAGCAACGATGGTGGGGCTCAAAGCGGTTTTATTCTGCGCTCGGCCCGCGTGTTGGGATGCGCCGCCCAAGTCGAGCCGGACCGACCGAGCAATCGGATTCAAGCGGCTTCCGTGACACTCCGGACAAATCTCCCGCTTTCCTTCCTGCCACTCGAACCACGATTCTTCGATCGACTCCGCCCGAGCCCCCCGCTCCACGTCCGGCAGATAAAACAGCTCTCCAAAGCCCCGGCACGTGGGGCACCAACCTTGGGCTGAGTTGTAGCTGAAATTCTTCGGATCGAGAGGCTCGAAAGATTTGCCGCATTCCGGACAAGCACGCTCGGTGGAATGAATGGAGACCTTTCCGTCGTCCCCCAGAGCGAACAATGTTCCGTGCCCGAGCTGCAATGTTTCGTCGATGAGTTGCGATGACGATTTTTTCGTCGCGGAAGCTCGGCGCGATTTGCTTTCGAGCTTGCCGACGACGACTTCCACATCGTGCTCGCGAAACCGATCCAAGCGAAAGGATTCGCCGGTCGAGAAGATTTTGCCATCCGCCCGAATCTCAGCATAGCCATGTTTGGCGGCCCATTGCGCCACTTCCGTGTGGAAACCTTTGCGGTTTTTTACGACGGGAGCCAACAGCAAGAGATCTCCGCGTTCTTTGACTTCGGCGTGCAGCCGACGTGCAACTTGATCGCTGGTTTGGGCTTCCACGGGCATCTGACATTCCGGACAAAACTGAGTGCCGAGCCGGGCGTAGAGCAGCCTAAGAAAATGGTAAATCTCCGTGACGGTCGCGACCGTGCTCTTGCCGCCGCCCCGCGAGTTGCGTTGTTCGATGCTGACAGTCGGCGGAATGCCCGTGATGAGATCGACATCCGGCCGGGAGAGCTGCTCGACAAATTGCCTCGCGTAGGCGCTCATCGAGTCGAGGAATCGCCGCTGCCCTTCGGCGAAAAGAAGGTCGAAAGCGAGCGTGCTCTTGCCCGATCCGCTCACGCCTGTGATGACGACAAACTGATTGCGGGGAATGGTAAATGTCAGGTCCTTGAGATTATGCTCTCGAGCGCCGTAGATCGAAATGGCATTTTCAGCTTCTGCGCTGACGGGTGTTCCGTTGATCACCTTGAATTAATAGCATTAACGAGAGACTTAGCAAAAAGGCTTTTATTTCTGATGTGCCATTGTCCAGTCGCATTGGAGTCGCCGACGATGGGAATCCATTGCAACGGCCTCTCGATGGAAGTTTTTACGGCCTAGTGAAACAAGCGGCGAGCGACTAAACTCCTGTGATGTTAATCGCTTTTCATAAGCCGTATGGAGTGATCTCGCAATTTACAAGCGATGGCTCTCGCCACCACACATTGGCGGCCTTTGGGTTTCCGACCGCGGTGTATCCGATTGGGCGTTTGGACGCTGAGACCGAAGGTTTGCTTTTGCTCAGTGACGAGCCAGAGCTTAACGCGAAGCTATTGCACCCGCGCGAGGGTCATCGGCGTGTTTATTGGGTCGAGGTCGAGCGCACGCCTCCGACAGAAGCTCTGAAAAACCTGACGTCCGGAATCCTCACTCAAGGCCGTAAAACGCTGCCTTGCCGAGCTTGGCTGCTGACACCTCGACCGAATCTGCCCCCTCGAAACCCACCCGTTCGATTTCGCAAATCGGTCGAGACCTGCTGGCTGGCGCTTGAGTTAACGGAAGGGAAGAACCGCCAGGTGAGAAGAATGACCGCCGCCGTAGGTCATCCCACCTTGCGGTTAATGCGCGTTCAGATTGGGAATTATGAACTTGGGCAATTGATGGCCGGCACATGGAAAACCCTGACCACGCCAGAACGTGAGCTCGTGTTTCAAAAGGAGGGCCGTGACACCTAAGACCCCGTGCGTTCGCCAGGTAGGTAGTCCCGGCTTCAGTCGGTGGGGCACCGACACTTCCAGAGGCGTTGGATTGTTTGATCCTAAAAACAGCAGTTCAGCCGAAAGAAGCGAAAGAAGCGAAAGAATTCGAGGGCTTGACGCAAACGCGGCCACCCACCTGCCGGGTGAATGGCAGTTGCCTCAGCGCTTCTTTTCTTTCCGCATTTTGCGTTTCTTTCGGCCATCCAACTGCCGGATTAAAGTTGACGCGTTGCCGCCTGAAGGCGGTGCTTGGTGTGATCTGCGGCCATACTGAGAATTGCTGTCGTAGCGGGACCTCGACCCGAAATCTAATTCCGCGTCAGATCATCCGGGGTTTCAGCCAACAGCCGATATTGCCACCCTTTCTCACGCAGGATTTTACTCCACAACGTTTCTGTCGCGGCGGTAAATACCAAGTCGATCGACGCGGGGTGCGTCACCCACGACTTGCGGCGCATCTCGTCTTCCAATTGCCCTGCTCCCCATCCGGCGTAACCAGCATAGACCCGGACTTGTTGCGTCGGAGAAAGGGCTTCTCCAAGCTCCACCAGTGAGTCAACCGAGTGAGCTAGGCTAAGATTCGGCATCACGTTGGCCTGAAGCAAATAGGTATCGGAATGCAAATAGCTTAGAGTCGGCGGCTGCACCGGCCCGCCAAGATACAGGATTTGCCCCTTGAGAACATCAGGCAGATCCGCCACCAAAACGTCGCCGACCTTTTTATCGCTGGAGCGGTTCAACACCAAACCGAAGGCGCCATCGGCGTCATGCTGACAAATTAGCACAACCGCCTTATGGAAAAATGAGCCGTTCAGTTGGCCGTTATCCAATAGCAATTGACCTTTGAGGGAATTAAATGTTTCAGCCATGTAACCAAGTCGGATTACTCTGCAACAAGCTTGCCCGTCTGACAATCTCGATTAACATTTCCACCATGATAAAGATCTTATTATTCGTGTTACTGGCCATCACGCTGAGTTCAACCGGTTGTAAAACCAAGTCTGGAAGTCGCGAATTCATTCCGGGCAAAGGTTGGACGCCCAATTGAAAAACGGAGTCGCGGAGCAGCGGGGACTTCATGATCGCCGATTTGCGGCGCTCATTCCATCACGGCTCAAGTTGTCCGCAATTGCGCCATTCAAGCGGATTTGGAGATAATAATCTTCCACCGTCAGGCTCACGCGGTTGCTTTCTAAAGCACGGGAAAACGAGAGAACTCGAAATCAAGCCCTGCCTCGATGGATCGATTGTCTGCGGCGCTCTGAGCAACAGAGGCCGCTGAAGGATCCCAAACAGCAGCTTCCATAAGCCGCAGCCACCGAATGGGAGGCTGAACGGCTCGATCCTAAGAGATTATTGGCCGATCAACTCCAAAGCAGCCGCGACCATTTTGTCGGAGGTGAGCCCATGCTTTTCGTAGAGGTCCTCGGCTAAGTAAGCGGATTGGCCAAATTCACCATGGATGCCCAGAGACTTCATCCGATGGGCGAGTCCGGCTTGGGAGAGAGCATGCGAGACTTGTGCTCCCATGCCGCATACCACCTGGTGGTCTTCGATCGTCACAACACGCCCGGAACAAGCTTTCACTGCCCCGCAAATTGTTTCGAGATCGACTCGGTTGATGAAGGGATTGTTGATCACCAGAGCGCTGATCCCTTTTTC
>CAMAWP010000240.1 GCA_945861765.1 Akkermansia muciniphila
AAGTCGAAGCCACGGTTCGGCCGTTATTCACGAAGAAGGAAAACCGACTGGAGATTGATTGCCCGGCGGACATCGGAAATATGCGGGCCGACCAGACCAAGTTGCGGCAAGTGCTCTACAATCTGCTCTCGAACGCGGCGAAGTTTACCGAGAAGAGAACAATCACGCTGGAAGTGCGTATGGAGTGCGGTGGCTCGACACCGCTTTCCGGGGCGCACGATCCACCGCCGAGCGACCGGGATACTCGCCCGCCAACGGAAGGCAAAAGCGGCGTCAAGCCGCCGCACTCCATAATCTTCAGTGTCACCGACACCGGGATCGGGATGACGCCCGAGCAACTGGGCAAGATGTTCCAGGCGTTCACGCAGGCGGACGCTTCGACGACGAAGAAATTCGGCGGCACGCGGCTGGGGCTGTCCATCAGGAGGAAGTTCTGTCAGATGGTGGGCGGAGATTTGACCGAGACCAGCGATTACGGCAAAGGCTCGACGTTCACCGCGACCCTGCCGACTTCCGTGACAGAACAAGGCCAAGCATGAAACCAATATGATTTGCCGACGCTGATCGAAAGCGAGTAGCATGCCTGCGGAAATATAGGCCAACATCAAGATGCCATGACCACCCTGGACCAAGCCTTGGACCCCGTCAGCCAGCTTCCGCCCGAACAGCGGGAAATGTTGGAGCAGATATTATATCGACGCCGCATCGAAGAACAACGTCGCGAATTGGCTCAGAGCGCGCGGATGTCCATTCAGTCGTTTCACGATGGCCGAGGACGGCCGCAATCGGCGGAAGCAGTCATCGCCGAGTTGCGGGCTTTGCTTCAATCGCCCGACGAGGGATGAGAAAGCTTGACCTGAAACCAATCATGCTGTCCATGAACCCTCGAATGCGCCGCCAGGTTTTGGACTGCGGTGACGGAGTCTGCGAAGTCACCGCTTTGGCAACGCTCACAGCTCCGAAACTCGCCGACGCCGAAACCATCCCAACCCAAAGCGGCAACTCCGCAGACTCCGTTGCCGCACTCCAAAAGCTGGCGCACCAACCTATGCCCCGACAGTTCATTTTCCCGATGCGGGTCCAATGTCGGAGGTGGAGGCTCTCCATGAACCTGGGTGGGGTGAGAGTCCCCTCGAACCCTGACCTTTTCTGGTGATCGAGCATGTCAGGGCTCGACGGCTTCCGGCTCGGAGACTACAGCTCGGAGAGAGTCTCGCCCCACCGTTCAAGGGCCCAATGCGCGCACAAAGTTCGGGGTGTTCTCATTTTGGCTTCCGACCGCCTGGAGGCGGGACTCCGTGCGTTCGCCAGGTAGGTAGTCCCGGCTTCAACCGGTGGGGCGCCGACACTTCCAGACGCGTTGGATTGTTTGATCCAAAAAAACAGCAGTTCAGCCGAAAGAAACGAAAGAAGCGAACGAATTCGAGGGCGTTACGCAAACGCGGCCACCCACCTACCGGGTGAATGGCAGTTGCCTCAGAACTTCTTCTCTTTCGGCAATTTTGCGTTTCTTTCGGCCATCCAACTGCCGGATTAAGGTTGACGCGTTGCCGCCTGAAGGCGGGACTACTTGCCTCTAGAGGCCCACCTTCAGCCGGTTCTTGGTGTGATCTGCGGCCATACTGAGAATTGCTGACCGTGGAGGAATCACCGTGGAGGAATTATTCTTGACGATGAGAGGTTCATCGTATCTATTCCGAAATCGAAACACCCATCACCTCAACAGCACCACCAATAATTCTATGAATCCACATCGACGTCTTCCTGGTTCGACCGGTCGCCGGAGTCTCAATTCGCTCCTATGTTTATCTCTTCTGCTCACCGGCGCGGGTCAGGCTCTGGCGGCATCCAACATCATCTACACGGAAGACTTCAACACCGAGGGCGAAGGAACTCGCTATACCGTCGAAGGCCGGGGCTTCGTGCCGAAGAATGGACAGGTCACCCCGGTGCCAGCAGGGACATCCTACTGGGGTCGCAATACTGACGTCGTCGCAAAAGGCGAAGTCGTTGGTGTGCCCTTTCCCGCGCCAGCCAGGCGAGTCACCATGCTCTTCAACCACGGTCTCGACCCCGCATCTCTCACAGCCGACGGCAAGAAACTGCTCGATGCCACAATAAAGTGGCTGACCAACAGCAAGCAGAAGATGGTAGTGATGTTTAGCGCGCCGGCCGGCACCGACAGTTTGGGCGATCAGTACTTGATCTCGACGCTGAAAGCGCAGGGCCACTCGGTGATTGATGATGACACTTCCGTTTTATTGCCGGCCAAAATCACCAGCGACAAGGTGGACCTCATCATCAATTCAAGCACGGGTGGCGACCCAATCCGGTTGGCCAACGCCTCAGTTCCCTTGTTGTGTTTCGCAAGCGATCTCGCCGGCGATATGCTTCTGGCCACCAGGGCTCTGGTGGACACAACATTTGACCCTGGCGTTATCAAGATCGCGGCTGCCACCCATCCCATTGCCGCCGGACTGCCTGCGACGCTTAAGTTTGTCACGGACGCGCAACCCTTCGACACCGTCGGACTAGGGCTACCCCCGGGATCAGTGACAGTTGCGTCCTATCAATTCACGGACGACGCGGGGGTCGTCTCGACGCATCCTTTCCTCGTCGCCACCGAGAAGGATGTTCAACTCCTCGGAGGTCTCATCAGCGGGATGGAAGGAAGCGGATTCTGGGCTGGCGCAGACCTTAACGAACCCAACATCGCCAACGCGACATTCGGTACGATTGTCGAACCTCGAAGCCTCACTCTCAAAGCGGTTGATGTGACCGGCAAATCGGATCTCAAGTTGACCATCGCCTTGGCCGGCACCGAGGTGGATTTTGATGCTGGAGCGGACGACTTCTTTTCGATCAAGGTTGACCTCAAGAGCACTGGTGAATTTATTGAACTGGCGAGGTACGGGTCCCCCAGCGGCACCGAGAAATTCCTGGTTGAAATGATCAAAGGCGGAGACGGGCTGGGAGGACCAACTGATTTGGTTAAACCTAACTACGCGAAGCGGATTGGCATAGTTGCGAGGGATCTCACATACGACATCCCGTCTAGCGCCACAAAACTGGTGGTCCGTTTCGAGGCAAACAGCACCTTTTGGAATGAAATCATGGCGTTCGATAACGTTCGCATTCACACGGGTGACCTGGCGGCGCCTAAGCCGCTGATCTCAATCAAAAGGGACACCGGCAAGGTCGTCGTCGAATTTGGCGGTGTGCTGCAAAGCGCCGCCTCGGTCACCGGCCCTTGGACCGACATCGGTGGAAATCCCAAGAGCCCTTATACCATCGAAAAGGGTTCCCAAGGGCCCGCCCAATTTCTGCGCGCGCGTGCTCAGTAATTGATCCGATTCAGCCTCGGCGACCGAAGTTTCTCACTTCGGTCGCTTCCATTTTGTACCCGGCGTTCCGACGTGAGCCGACTGTGGATTCAAAGAACTTTAAGCCTTTCCTTTATATTCACCCGGTGTACCTCCACCGTCTTGGCGCTCAAATGAAGCTGGTCAGCAACCTCGCGAGTCCCCTTGCCTCGGCCGAACAGTTGAAAAATCTCAAATTCCCTATCTGTCAGCAATTCGACCGTTGAACTGGCGGTTTGGGGGCGGCGACCCGAGAGAATCTCCAAAATCTTTGCTGACATTTCCTCTTGATGTATAGCGGCGGAGAATCACATTCACTCTCCGACTAAAATATCTTACTTTTTAGATGTTGCCGGATATTTCATAAACAGTCAGATTATTCTCTGTGAGCACGATAACAAAGATCGATTCCGTTTGGTTCACCACCAAAGGCCAAGTGGTGATTCCCGCTTGGTTACGAAAACAGTTTCAAATCGAAGACGGCACCAAAGCCATGGTTCAGGCGACGAGCGAGGGGATTCTATTGAAGCCGGTGACGGCTGCCCTGATCCGACAAGGGCGCGGCATTCTCAAGCGCAAGCCGGACAACAAGCCGTTGGGTGAAGAATGGGCCAAGCAAAAAAAGCAGGAGAAAGAACTAGAGGAACGCCATGCCCGCTAAGGTGCTCGACAGTTTCGCGCTCATCGTTTACTTCCGCGACGAACCGGGGGCGGAAGAGGTGGAGAACCTGCTCGTGACAGCCGGTAAGAAAGACAGCCCGCTCCACATGACCGACGTGAATTACGCCGAAGTCAAGTATTCCATCGTGAAGAAGGACGGCGCGGAAGCGTGGGGGGAAGCTGCGAAAATTCTTCAGGGTCTGCCGATCGATTTCCACTCCACAAACCGTGCGATGGCCGACACCGCCGCCGATTTCAAATCACGTTTCAAGATAAGTCTGGCTGACGCCTTCGCCGCCGCGCTGGCGAAGGAGAGGAAAGCCGAACTCGTCACCGGCGACCCGGATTTCAAGGCGTTGGAGAAAGAAATCAAAATTGCATGGCTCAAATGACGACTCCCAAAGCCACATCTCTTGAGAATCACGAGATTGCCACGCTTGCAATCTATCTCCTTGGAGCTGCAGCGCGTTGATACCGAGGACATCGCGTTCGACGCCGCTTCGCTTGGCTCAGTCACAGGTGATTTGGCTTCGGTTCTTCACGCGGCGATCGATGATGCCATCACAAACCGGTCGCGCTTTGAGATTCGACCCATCGAACGGCGTAACGGATGAGCTCCGGCACCGTCTTTACTTTAAGCTTTTTCTTCATATTCACCCGGTGTACCTCCACCGTCTTGGCGCTCAAATGAAGCTGGTCAGCAACCTCGCGAGTCGCCTTCCCCTGGCCAAACAGTTGAAAAATCTCGAATTCCCTATCTGTCAGCAATTCGACCGTTGAACTGGCCGTTTGGGGACGGCGACCCGAGAAAATCTCCAAAATCTTTGCTGACATTCTATCGCTGACGTAAACCTGGCCGTTCAGCACCTGGCGCATCGCCAACATCAGTTTCTTGCCGCCTTCCTGCTTCATGACATAGCCACGCCCGCCTGCGCGAAGAACCCGTTCTGCATAAAGCGATTCCTCGTGCATCGAAATCACGAGAATCGCCATTCCTGAATGTGCCGACTGGATATCTTTGATCAGTTCCAACCCGCTCTTCCCAGCCAGCGAAATGTCAACAAGCACGAGGTCAGGCTTGGTTTGATCGATGATCTCAAGTGCCTGGTGCGCGCTTCCCGCCTCGCCGCAGACGATCAAGTCCTTCTCATGGCCAATTAGCTGAGCCAAACCTTCCCTCATCATCGGGTGGTCATCGACGATGAGAATTTTTTTCCGATTGTTGGCGCCGCTCTGTTTCTGCTGGTTCTTCATGGCTTCGTTCCGAGGACAGGTCGAATTGCTTGTCGATCGACAGAGCAGGCTACCGTCGTGCCGACTGGCACCTGTTTTTGAATAACGAGTGTTCCCCCGATCATTCCGGCTCTATATTGCATGATGCGCAGTCCCATTCCTTTTCGTGTGGGCAACTTTGCGGGTATTCCAAGTCCATTGTCCTCTACAGTCAGAACCATCCGCTCGTTCGCAGCAGCCAGCATGATCTCAATTTTTGTGGCCTTGCCATGCCGGAGCGCATTGCTGACGGCCTCCTGAGCGATGCGATAAATATGTGTCGCAACGGTATTGTCGTGGACCAATACCGAGGTGCCACAGCGGAAATGGCAACTCACCTTGAAAAGTTTTTCCGTGCTCACGGCGAGCTCATCGAGTGCCGACATGAGTCCATTCGGTTCAGGTTCGACCGGCGAGAGACCGCGGGCCAGCATGCGCGTTTGAGCAATAGATTCCCGGACGTATTCAGCGATCTTGGCCGCCTGGGCGGCTTCGGTGCTGGCTCTCTTGGCGAGTGTCTGTTCGAGCGCGTGGCTCATCAGTTCAATGCCGGCCAGGTGCTGGCAAAGGCCATCGTGGAGATCCTGGCCGATGCGGCGTCTTTCCAAATCAGTGATCTCAAGGATTTCCTTCTCCAAACGTCTCCGCTCCGTGATATCGATCCCAACGCTGATGGCATATTCCATGGAGCCTTTGTCATCGGTCAGGGCGGAATTGGACCAGGCTATTAACCGGCGGTCCCCGTCCCGCGCCAGCCAATAATTCTCGTAATGATTGGGAAGGTGGTCGAAACAAAGTCTTTGAAAGGCATTTTTGACGAGTGCCATTTCTTCGGGCGCGAGAAATAAATCCCAAAAACATTTCCCTTGAACTTCAGCCACCGAATAACCGGTGGCGCGCTCGCACGCCGGATTGAAGCGAACAATGCACCCCTCGCGATCCAGAACAACGACCAATGCGCCCGAAGTGTTCAAGAGCGCCGAAACAAACTCGTGCTCGCGCTTCAACGCATCCTCAGCCGCCGCGAGCTTCTTTTCCTTTTGGATTCCCTTTAGCGCGCGCTGCACCACGGTCGGCACAAACGCAAGAAAATCCCCATCCTTCACCAGATAGTCCAATGCGCCCCGCTTCATCATCTCGACCGCCACGCGCTCATCGCCCTGACCCGTAATCACGATAAACGGGACGGCGCGGTCGATTGCATTCAAATGCGCGACGAGATCCTTCCCTTCGATGTCCTGTAGTTTCAAATCGAGCAACATCAGATCAGCTTGATGATCACTCAGCCAGGCGATGGCATCCTTGCCGGAATAAGCGGCGGCGGTGGTGAACCCTTCCCGCCGGAGAGCTTTCTGAATTAAACGAATCAAGCCACGGTCATCATCGATGACAAAAACTGTCGGCGGCTCGGCATTTGATCCCATGAGAGAGCAGGTTACGCCTGGGGTTCAATTTCGGGAACTTGCACCAAGGCAATGAAAAGGCCCAACTGCCGGATGGCATCCGAGAACTTTTCGTAATCGACCGGTTTCACAACGTAGTTGTTGCACCCCAGTGAGTGGCAACGCTCGACTTCCCGTGGATCGTCCGTCGTTGTCAGCATGATGGTCGGGATATTGCGCAATTCGGCATTCTCTTTCACCTGGCGAAGGACCTCGACACCGTCCACCTTGGGCATGCGGATGTCGAGCAGCAGAAGATATGGAGTGTCGCCGAGCCGCTTCCGGCCAGTTCCGCGTCGGAACAGAAAATCAAGAATGTCCTGTCCATTCTCGAAGCGCTCGACCTTGTTGTGAAGGCCGGCGCGAGTCAGATTTTTCTTAATCAGCCGAACGTGGCCAGCGTCATCGTCGGCAATCAGAATAATAAGCTCCTGCGTCATCGTCATTTCTTATTCCTCGTTTTCGACGGAGCAGGCAAGCGAACAAAAAAATGACTCCCCTTCCCTAATTCAGTTTCGACCCATATTTTTCCGTCTTGCCGTTCGAGAATCCGTTGCGCGATGGTCAACCCCAACCCCTCCCCAACGCCGACGGATGGGTTCAGCCGATGAAAGATTTCAAAGATTTTATTCTGGTGTTCTGGCGCGATTCCGATGCCGTTGTCCGAAACCGAATAGACAGAGTGGACGTTATCGACATGGCCTGTGACAGTGATCGTTCCGGGTCGGCCTGGGTCTCGGTACTTCAGAGAATTATCCAATAGATTCGAGAAGACTTGATTAATTTGTGTCGCGTCACCCAGACAATCCGGCAATTTTTGGACATTCACTTGGACACCGGCCTCCTTGATCTGAAACTCCATCGTCTGGACAATGTGATCGATCATGGCAGACATGTTCAGCCGTTCGATCTTGAGCGCCGCCCGTCCGAGCCGGGAAAAGCGGAGGAACCCCGAGAGCAAGGCATCAATTTTGACCACGCCCGCTTGAATGTATTCGATGGCCTCGGGAACATCCTGGGCGAGGATAGTTTCCAGCTCGGACTTATTGAAGAATTGATTTCCAACGCCCTCGATGATGGCACGAACTCGCTCGCACGCGAGCGACAGCTCTTTGCTGAACCCTTGAATATTCACGAGCGGCGAGCGCAAATCGTGCGACGCCACGTAAACGATCGTCTCAAGCTCCTTGTTCTTTTCAACCAAGGTTCGAGCTAATTCCCCGAGTTTCGACTCCGCGCGCTTACGCTCCGTGATGTCACGAACAAACGCAGTGAACAGCCGCTTGCTCGCCAGCCTGACCTCGCTTACCGCCAAGTCCATTGGGAAGAGGGAGCCATCCTTCCGCCGGCCCACCACCTCACGGCCAATCCCAATGATCCTCGCATGGCCAGTCTGCCGGTAATTGGCGAGATAGCCATCGTGCTGCTCGCGGTCCGGCGAAGGCATCAGCATCTTCACATTCTGCCCAATCACCTCCGTTGCCGTGTAACCGAACGTCCGTTCCGCCGACGGGTTCATCGACTCGACAATTCCCCGTTCGTCAATAGTGACGATCCCTTCCACCGCGGTTTGGAGAATGGCCCGGATCCGCTCTTCGCTATCGTGCAAGGCGGACTCAGCCAATCGGCGCTCTATCGTTGGCTCAGACCCGCTCGGTGCGCTGAGCGCAGTTGTCTTTGCTTCCAGGGCCTTGACCTGCTTGACCAGTTCGGCTTTGGTCATGCGCGAGTAATCTTTCATCAGAAGACATTTAGTTGAAGTGTTGACTCAAGACACGTCCAAAGGCTCCGCGCCCGCATAGGGCTTCATTTCTGCGACGACTTGTGTGAGATCCGGATCCTCGGACAGAACGCACTGTCTGGCACTCCAGAAAGCACGAGCGGTGTTGCTCTTTGATCTACCAAACTCGCTCACGAATCCCTTCCGACGGAAAGTCCTGCTTGCGAAACGCGAAGCGGCCGCCGCGGGTCAGCGGGACGGAAGGTGAGCGCGGTATTCGGTCGGAGATTGGCCCAGCGTCTTCTTGAACACTCGGTTGAAATGAGTGAGCGATTGAAAACCTACCTCGAAGGCAATTTCGCTCACGCGCAGGTTAGCATTGAGCAAAAGATTCTTCGCTTTCTCGATCCGAACGCGCGAGACATAATCGGTGAAGTTTATCCCTGTCGCCTTCTTGAACATTTTGCAAAAGTAAAACGTGCTGGTATTGACCGCCTTCGCTACCTGCCCCAGCGACAGATCGTCGGCTTGATGTTCTTCGATGTAATGCTTGGCGCGAGTGATAACGGGCGGCTCAACGTTCTTCGTTTGGACCAGCACTTGATTGCTGACCATGGAAAGATGTTGCGCAAAAATTTTCAGCAGCTTGACGATTGACTCGTGCTGCTTCGATGGCACCACTTTTGTGCGGAAGTAGGCGTCCTTGAGCTGGCTGCTGGTTGCCTCCACACCCCATTCCACTGCTAGCTTTTCAGCCCGCTCGAACTGAGCTTGCGTTGGCTTCTTTCGAAAGATCTGCCCTGTTTGCAGAAATCCGATCAACTGATCGCCGAGCCGCACCGGCACAGCCGTGTCGCACATCCCAGAGGGGCAAGTCACGCTTTGGGCCTCGTGCGTGGAGATCTCAGCCAGCTTTTGTTGCACCTGCAAGCACGATGCGCAGGAGCGGCTCTTTTGCGCCATCAAATCACAAAACGGGTTCTCGTTCAGTCGGCCGTGATGAGGCAATTGCCATGATTCGACCGACCGCAGCGAAACCGGAAGGCCCGTCGCTTCGCTGAAAGCGCGTTCATACTCTTGATAGACGTCCGATTGGGTCAGCGCCCCGATGAGGTTTTTGGAATCGTTCATGTTCGTTTGCTTTCAGTTTTGACTGTCACCGAATTTGATCTTGTGAAAGCAAAATAGGAGCGGCCATGGAAAACGACAATTGGGAGCAGTCCCAAACGTGTACGGTGGAAAACGACTAGGAGTGCTAAGGGAAATCCTTAGCCGACGGTTCCCTGCCTCGGCTTGACAGATCAACGCCTTATTTCACAGCACTCTACTTGACTCAACCGTATGGCCAAAGCCAGACGAGCTGTCCAATTGCACCGGAGGCTATCAACAGTTCGTGAGGGCTCTTGCCTCAGCAGGAAGGATTCCCACCTCTTCGAGCAACTTCCTTCGCGTCGATTGCAGCCGTTTGATAACCACCTCCGCGGTGCGTTTCATCAACTGGTAACCCAGGTCGTGATCTTGCTCGCATCGCTCACGCAGGTGCGTCCCGTAAAAGAAGATTGCCTTGGTCGCCTTCAGAGCCCGTGCGTCGAAATGCCAATGATAAGGGGGAAAAAGCCATGACCAGCCCAAAACATCCCCTGCCCCGACCGTTTGGATTTGCACTACTCCCGAGTTGCGAACATGTGATTCCAGAACGACTTCGCCATCAAGGATGAGGAAAAACCGATTTGCCGAATCGCCTTCAGAAATGATCAGTTGATCCTCTGTAAAGTCCGCAAGCTTTGCGCATTCCATGAGGATCACGAGATGTTGCAAGCTGAGGTCCTTTAAAAAGGGATGTTCGAGAATCAAAGTCTCGATCGGCTTCATGAACTTGTTTGTTGGTTTCAAGTCAATCGCTGTTGTGGCATTCATTGATGTTAAGCTTAGTTGTGCTAGCCCTCCGCACTCCCCACGGCTTGGCCAATGCCTAACATTTCTTGGGCAAATCATTCTGCCCATGAACCTGACCTGGGAGCGCTGGCGTCTCGCCCAATGTCACGAAGATTTGGTCGCCATATAACGAGTTCGAGCGGCTGCTCGGCTGCCTTTGAAGGACGGAAACTTCAGCCTCCGGTGGCGCACTCGGCGGATCTCGCTGGGCCTGGCTTTCTGCCGCTCGGGCAAAGTGTGCCGCGCCACTTCCTCCATTAATTCCCGGACCCATTTTTCCGCGCGTCCAGCGCGCAAGCCTCGGCCCCAGTCCTTGAGTCGCTCCAGCAGCACGCGCCGCGTTTGGCTGAAGGAGAGCGTTTTGATTCTTTGCTCCA
>CAMAWP010000241.1 GCA_945861765.1 Akkermansia muciniphila
GCCGACGCCAAGGCCCGGCTCAAGACCGCGCAGGACGACCTCGAAGCCAAGCTCGACGCCCAATACCCCACGCTCACCGAGGCCGACATCCAGACCCTCGTGGTGGACGACAAATGGCTGGCCACCCTCGCCGCCGCCGTGCAGGGCGAGCTGGACCGCGTCTCGCAAACCCTCACCGGCCGCATCCGCCAGCTTGCTGAACGCTACGCCACCCCGCTGCCGCAGCTCACCGACGAAGTGGCGACGCTCGCCGCCCGCGTGGACGAGCACCTCAAGAAGATGGGAGCGGTATGGAAGTGAAACCCGGCTACAAACAGACCGAGGTCGGCGTCATCCCGGAGGAGTGGGATGCGATGCGGGTATGTGAATTCGCTTCAGTAATCACCGGCGGCACTCCGAGAACGGAGATTCAAGCTTATTGGAACGGCAGCTATCCGTGGGTCACGCCAACCGACATCTCGGACCAGCGAGACATGTGGGCCTCAGAGCGAATGATTTCGGAGGCAGGCCTTCGCTCAATCCGCCAACTGCCCGCGAACTCCGTTCTCGTCACATGCATTGCGAGCATCGGAAAGAACGCGATTCTGCGAAGCGCTGGAGCATGCAACCAACAGATTAACGCGGTTGTCGCTCAAAACGAGCAGAGTCCCGAGTTCCTCTACTATTCATTCGAGAGCAGTAAGCAGTATTTACTCGCCAACGCGGGGATGACCGCAACACGCATCATTTCCAAGGCTGCGTTTGAGCAGTTGAAGTTCCCTATCCCTCCACCGCCCGAACAGCGCGCCATCGCGACGGCGTTGAGCGATGTGGATGGGCTGCTAGGTGGGCTGGACCGGCTCATCGCCAAGAAGCGCGACCTCAAACAGGCCGCCATGCAGCAACTCCTCACCGGCCAAACCCGCCTCCCCGGCTTCCACGGCGAGTGGGAGTTGAAGCGGCTGGACGCACTTGCAGACATCCGTAGCGGCGGCACGCCAAGCACCGGCGAACCTCGCTTCTGGGATGGCGACATTCCTTGGTGCACACCCACGGACATCACCGCGCTCAACGGACACAAATATCTTGGCGAGACCGCACGAATGATTACCCAGCTCGGACTCAAAGCGAGTTCGGCTGAAATGATTCCAGCGCATTCAGTCGTCATGACGTCGCGAGCCACAATCGGCGAATGCGCCATCAACGCAGTTCCGGTTTCGACCAATCAGGGATTCAAGAACTTCGTTCCGTTTACGACGACCGATGTGGACTTCCTCTATTACCTTCTCGGAACGCAGAAGCAGGGATTCATCAGCCTTTGTGGGGGCAGCACTTTCCTCGAAATCGGAAAGACCCAGCTTGTCGCGTATCAAGTCCGGTTGCCTTCCACGAAAGACGAACAAACCGCCATCGCCGAGGTGCTGACGGAGATGGACGGGGAGCTGGCGGCGCTGGAGCAGCGGCGGGAGAAGACCCGCGCCCTGAAGCAGGCCATGATGCAGGAACTCCTCACCGGCCGGACGCGGCTGGTATGAACGCCTGACGGCGGCTATGATTTGTAACGAAAGGTCAAACTATGCCTGATCAAGAAAGCGAAATCCAAAGATTGGAAAGTCAGTTCCCACCGGTTTCCGGCTCGGCGTTTGCCGCTGCTCGGGAGAAGGTGCTGGCCTCCGGTCAAAGCGTGCTGCAATCCGAGGGCGGTTTCATCTACCGGGTCTTCCCGGATGGACGGAAGGAGCTGGTGAAGCAGATTGAAGCGCCAACGCCGGTCACGCCCGGCACCAAGCTGACCATCCGGTGAGCGCCGCAATCCCCAGAATGCGGCTGATTAAGCCTGGCTCGCACGAAGGCGCGAAGGCGCCAAATGGGGCGCAGCCATGAATGTCGAGGAGACCTCCGCGCTGGTGGTGGATGCGGCATTCCACCTTCACAGGGATTTGGGGCCGGGTCTTTTGGAATCCGTTTACGAGGCCGTCCTGGCTCGGATGCTGGAACAGCGCGGCTTGCGCGTCCATCGTCAACGCGTCGTTGCTTTCGATTTTCACGGGATGCATTTTGATGAAGGATTGCGCGTGGATCTGCTCGTCAACGAATGCCTCGTGGTGGAGCTCAAATCGGTCGAAACGCTGGCACCCGTGCATGCCAAGCAATTGCTCACTTACTTGAGACTTCTCGATCTGCGGCTGGGACTGCTGATCAATTTCGGCGCGGCTACCTTCAAGGAAGGGATCAAGCGGGTTGTCAACGGCCACGACGATTTCGCGTCTTCGCGCCTTCGCGTGAACCATCCGCAAGGGAATCCCCATGCCTGAGCGACCCCGAACCGAACGCAAGACGCAGAACCGCGTCATCGCGCTGTTCACGGACAAGGCCCGGCCCGATTGCCTCGGCTACGATTACTTCGGCGAGTGGCACGAGCGCCCGAACAACCGCTGCATCGAGGTGGACCTGCTGCGGGCGAACCTGAAGCGGCGCGGCTATTCCGAGGCGCACATTTCCGCCGCCCTGCAAAAGCTGATGGCTGCCGCCGACGCCACCGGCATCACGCTGTATCAAGCCAACCTGCGCACTTACCAACTGCTGCGTTACGGCGTGTCGGTGCAGATCGCCGCCGGCAAGCCGCACGACACGGTGCATCTGGTGGATTGGGAGCACCCGGAGAACAACGACTTCGCCCTCGCCGAGGAAGTGACCCTGCGCGGCGGCTATGAGCGGCGTCCCGACCTTGTTCTTTACCTGAACGGCATCGCCGTCGGCGTCATCGAGTTGAAGCGGAGTTCGGTCGAGATCGCGGATGGCGTGCGCCAGCTCATCACCAACCAGGAGGAGATTTTCAACAATGGGTTCTTTGCCACAGTGCAATTGGTCTTCGCGGGCAGCGATTCGCAAGGGCTGCGCTACGGCACGGTGACCACACGCGAGGAGTTCTTCGTCGAATGGAAATCGTCGGATTCCAATCCGCTGACCCCGGTCGCGCTGCTGGACCGTCCGCTCGCCGAGATGTGCGAGAAGTCCCGCCTGCTCGACTTGATCCGCAATTTCATCCTCTTCGATGGAGGCATCAAGAAAGTGCCGCGTCCGCATCAGTTCGCGGGCGTGAAGGCGGCGCAGGAACGCATCCGCATCCGCGAGGGTGGCGTCATCTGGCACACCCAGGGGAGCGGCAAGAGCATCCTCATGGTGCTGCTCGCCAAGTGGCTGCTCGAACATGATCCCGAGGCCCGCGTTCTCATCGTCACCGACCGCATTGAGTTGAACGACCAGATTACGGGGGTGATGCGAAATGCTGGCGTCATCGGCGAGAACTCGCCTTCGCCCAGCATCGAGAACCGGGCGGAGTTTGTCGCCAAACTGGGCGCCGCCTCGCCCCGGCTATTGTGCGCGCTCCTGCACAAGTTCGATCCCGCCGACCTCACAGGCCCGCCGCCACCCGTGCACGGCCGCTTTTACATCTTCGTGGATGAATGCCACCGCACCCAGGGCGGCGACATGAACACACAGATGAAACGCTGGCTGCCGAACGCGATCTTCATCGGTTTCACCGGCACGCCGCTGCTGAAGAAGGACGCGGCCAAGTTGAGGACGCAGGATATTTTCGGCACCTACATCCACACCTACAAATTCCACGAAGCCGTGGCGGACAAGGTGGTGCTCGACTTGAAATACGAGGCCCGCGACGTGCCGCAGCGGCTCACCTCGCCGCAGGCCATCGAAGACTACTTCGCGAAGAAGACCAAAGCGCTGAACAACTTTCAGAAAGCCATCATCCGCAGGCGTTGGGCGACGATGGAGGAGTTGATGAGCGCCGAGGAACGCAAGGCCCGCATCGCCGCCAGCATCATCCACGATTTCGACACTAAGCCGCGACTGAACGACGACCGGGGCACGGCCATTCTCGTGGCCGCGAGCATCTACGACGCCTGCCACTATTACCGCATCTTCCAGGGCAAGCCCTTTGGCCAGTATTGCGGCGTCATCACTTCCTTCGAGCCGAACCACAACGCCATTTCCCGCGAACCGGCCAATAGCGACGAACGCTACAAGTTCGACACCTACACCAAGCACGTTCTGAAGAACGGCCAGACCACCAAAGCCTACGAGGATGAAGCCAAGCGCCGCTTCATCGAAGAACCCGCCAACCTCAAGCTGCTGATCGTGGTGAGCAAACTGCTGACCGGCTTCGACGCGCCGAGCTGCTCCTACATTTACCTCGATAACGAGCTGCACGACCACAACCTCTTCCAGGCGATCTGCCGCACGAACCGGCTCGACGGTGACGATAAGGACTACGGCTACATCGTGGACTTCAAGGAGCTGTTCAAAGACGTGCAGGAGGCCATCGCGGTGTATAGCTCCGACGAGCTGGACATTGACCAGGGCTGCGGAGGCACCAACAACGTCGAGCTGAAGGACTGGCTCAAGGAAGGAAAGAAGCAACTCGATGCCGCCCGCGAGGCACTGCGCTATCTCTGTGAGCCGGTGAAACTGCCGCGTGAGATGGAGCAGTTCCTCCGTTACTTCTGCGGCGACGCGGCCAATCCCCAATCGCTGACGGACACGGAGCCGTTGCGCATTTCGCTCTACAAGTCCGTGGCCAGCTTCGTCCGCGCCTACGCCGACATTGCGCAGGATCTCACCGAGGCGGGCTACTCCGATACCGATGCCACTGCGTTGCAGAAGGAAGTCGAGTTTTACGGCGAAACGCGAAAGCAAATCAAAATGCACTCCGGCGAGGAGTTGGACATCAAGCCCTACGAGGCCGACATGCGGCGTTTGCTCAACACCTACGTGCAGGCCGATCCAGCGGCGGACGTGGGTAATCTCAATTCGATGTCGCTCACGGAGCTGATCATTGAGACCGGCATCCATGATGCCATCGCTCGAAAGCTAAATGAAAAAGGCAAGCTCTCGAAGAACGCCATCGCCGAGGGGATCATCAACAACGTCCGCAAGACCATCATCCGCGACCACCTCACCGACCCCCGCTTCTACGCGGAGATGTCGAAGTTGCTGGCTGCTCTCATCCAACAAAACCGTGCCGATGCCGCCGCCTACGAGGCATTCCTGAAAAAGGCTGAGGAACTGGTGCAGCGCATGGCGAAGAAAGATACTGTCGCCGGTGTGCCTGCGGTTCTTCACGGCAAACCCGAAGCCATCGTGATCTACAACAACCTGCCCGACATTCTTGCGGGCGGGGCCTCCGTGCTTCGTGAGGAAAGCACCTTGGAAAAAGAGGCGCGGGCGGCTCTTGCCTTCCGAATCGACCAAGCCATGCGCGAGCACGCGCCGGCGGGTTGGAAGGGCGATGACACGCGAGAGAAGCAGGTGCTGAACGCGCTTTTCCCCATCATGTCGCGCGATCGTTCTGCGACTCAGGCGATTTTCGAGATTATCAAGAACCAACCCGGCTACTGATGGGCGAGACGATCCAGATTGGGGAGATTTCGATTCGGGTGACCAAGAAGGAAATCAAGAACGTCCATCTCTCCGTGCATCCGCCTCATGGGCGCGTCACCTTGACCGCTCCCACCACGACCCGTCTGGATGTCGCCCGCGCCTATGCCATCTCCCGGCTCGGCTGGATTCGGCAGCAGCAGGAAAAGCTCAGGAGCCAGGCCCGCGAAACACCCCGCCGCTTCGTTGAGCGCGAGAGCCATTACCTCTGGGGCCGTCGGCACCTCCTGACCGTCGTCCTGCTGGACACCAAGCCTTCCGTCTCGCTCGACCACAAGCGCATCACCCTCACCGTGCGGCCCGGCAGCGATGCCGGGAAGCGCGCAGAAATCCTCCACGATTGGCACAAATCCCTTCTGCACGAGGTCGTGCCCGCCCTCATCAAGAAATGGGAGCCGAAGCTGAAGGTGAAAGTCGCCGGCTATTTCCTGCAACGGATGAAAACGAAGTGGGGAAGCTGCAACCATAGGGCAGGACACATCCGCCTGAACACGGAGTTGGTGAAGAAACCAATTGAACTGCTCGAATACGTCATCGTCCATGAAATGACCCATCTACTGGAGCCTACGCACAGCGAGCGATTCATCGCCATCCTTCAGGAACACTACCCAACTTGGCGCGAGGCACGGGCCGAGCTGAATCAGTTGCCCTTGGCGGCGGATGTGTGGAAGGGATGATCTCCTGCGTGGACATGCCCGCCAAGCCCGCGCCGTTGATGGATTTGTCGAAGATTGATTTAAATGCGCTCGCCGCGAAGTTCAAAGAGTCCAAACACAAGAACACCGATCTCGAAGTCCTCAAAGCCGCCATCCGCGCGCAGTTGCAAAAACTGATTCGCCTGAACAAGACCCGTGCCGATTTCGCCCAGACGTTCGAGGAGTTGATCGAAAGCTACAACTCAGGCAGCCGGAACATTGAGGAACTGTTCGAGGAATTGTTGAAGTTGAGCCGCAACCTGAGCGAAGAACAGCAACGCCACGTCCGCGAAAAAATGACCGAGGAGGAGTTGATCATCTTCGACATCCTGACGCGCCCCGCGCCGGAGTTGAGCGCCGATGAACGCGCCGAAGTAAAAAAGGTTTCCCGGGAATTGCTGAACAAGCTCAAGCTGCTGCTGGTGCTCAACTGGCGGCAGAAATCATCCGCACGCTCGCAGCTCAAGCTCGCCATTGAGGACGTGCTCGACGCCGGACTGCCCCGCGCCTACGACAAACCGCTCTACGCCCAGAAGTGTTCCGCCCTCTTTGAGCATGTCTTCGAGAGCTACCCCGAACGGGATGCGGGCGTGTATGCCGCGACAGGCTGATTGACTGCATGTGCTTGAAGAAAAAAGAGCCAAAGCCTGTGGATAGATCAGCACACGCTGATAATCCACGCTTGCAACTCGGAGCAGGCACCCTTCTTAACCTTTTGCCAAGCTACGGGGTCTAGGGAACTACCTTGACCTTAAAGCCCTCAGCCACTAGAAGCCTGAAAAGACTTTATGAAACTGATCCTCCCACGGCTGTGTGTAATGTTCGCTGTCCTTGCTGGCGTGTTCCCGCCTTTGCCGAAGACATGTCTGGAGGTCCACGCAGCTGAGCCTCCTCAAATCCGGATGCTCTTGGTAACGGGCGGACATGGGTTCGAAACGAACCGTTTCCTGAACTTCTTCACGAGCAATCCAGTTCTCACTGTTCAAGCAGTGGCGCATCCCAACGCCCACTCTTGGTTCAAGGCCGATAAGGCCGGTCAGTATGATGTCATTGTCCTTTATGACATGTGGCAAGATATCAGCGAGGAGGCCAAGAAGGATTTCCTCGACCGACTGAAAGAAGGCAAGGGGTTGGTCGCCCTGCACCATTCCCTGGCCTCCTATCAGAAGTGGGATGAGTACGCCAAGGTCATTGGAGGCAAGTTCCGCCTGGAGAAACAGACACAAGATGGCGTGGAAAGACCGGCATCCACCTTCAAGCACGACGTGAAGATCCCAGTGAAGGTCATCCGCCCTCCTCACCCCGCCACAGCCGGGCTGAAGGACTTCGAGATTCAGGATGAGACCTACGGAAGATTCGAAGTCGCTCCCTCATCCATACCCCTTTTGGCAACCGACGAACCCACCAGCGGACGAACCATCTGCTGGGCGACTTCTTATGGCATGGCGAAGGTTGCCTATATCCAACTTGGTCACGACCACGTTGCCTGGGACAATCCAAATTATCGCCGACTCGTCATGCACGCCATCCGCTGGACCGTGGGCCAGCGCTGAGCAAAGGGTTGGAATTCCGTTGTCGTTATGAAGCCATCGACTTACCGCCTCGCGTCCATCAAAAGCGTGCCGCGCGATGGACTCATAAACTAATAGGGATTTGCTTTGTCACGGCGGACGCAGCCGTAGCGGTCCATGGGCGCTGACACAAGAAAAACGGCTCTTCGCAAACTCTCTCGATAAAATCGATATCGTAACGAATCGCAGCGAGTTTGAGTCTGTCGGCAAGAGCGTGAAGCGCTTGTTTGCGTTTCCCCTCGACACGGAACTGGCCAACGTGGAAGTCGTCATACGCCTTGAGAAGCGCAGCGTTGGCTCTCGGACCGCCCTCACGTTCTCGCCTTATTTGCTGGAAAGCGTTTAACGAATTCGCAAAGTCTAGGATATTATAGCCTTTGGTCTTCCTGAGCTGTTCCACTACCGCGCGAAAATGAGTTGACCGAGAATCAGGCGGTGCCGTCTCCAGCCAATCCAAGATTTCTAACAATTTGATAACCTCAGCAAAGTTCTCCGCACCGAAGAGTTCAGGGAATTTCTCGGAGAGACCTAGGCGTAACTCAGGCGGGATACTCTTATGAAACTCGATTAAATCCTTCGTGCCAACCTTTCCTTCCACGAGGCTGCGTCCGAATTGAGTTGTCGCCGCCATCAACTGCTGACATCTCCGTTGCGCATCCTGGCCCTCGCGAATCATGGCATTCAGCAGCCCCGCGTGTTGGCTGGGGGCACGCTTGTCACAATCCACATTGGCGGCGTGGGCCGTGGTGGAGGCTGTTTCCCTCTTCTTCGATTTCATTGGAGCCCGGAGATTACGGCTTCACCTTCAAACCCTCGGCTTTGGCCAGCTTGCGCTGTCGGTCGTCAAAGCTCAGAAACTCACGCGCGCCCAGGTGCAACGCCGTGGCCACGTGCAACACGTCGAAAGCGCGGTAACCTTCGGTCTTGGTGTAAGCTTTCGACAGTCGCTCCGCGATTTGATGCACGTCCGGCCATTCCGCCGCCACGAGGACGAGCGCACCGGCGTCAAGGTTGGTTTGCAGTTTGGCCAGCGCGGCGTCTGCGATAGTTTGAGGGTAGCCTTTGGTTTTGTCCCGTGTGTGCAACCAGACTTGAAAGCGAACGCTCTGGCGAAACTCGTAAAGCAAAAGACCGGAAACGTGCAAAGGCTCCGGCATGGCCTTGAACTGCGCCGCCGCCGTCGGAGAGTTGTCCTGCCGGACGTACATCGCGCACAGAAATGACGTGTCGGGGAAAGCTCTCATCCTTCCTCTCCTTCTAATTCAGCGGCGCGCATTTCAGCCACTTCCTTGGTGGAGAACACGCGGTCGCCCCAAATTTCTTTCAATTGCGCCATGATGTCGGGTTTGCGCGACTTCTCTGGCGTGGCTGGCACCAGGCGCGCAAAGGGCTTTCCGGCTTTGGTGATCGCCACAGGCTGCCCTTCGGCAATCCAGGCCGCGACGCGCGGGAAGTGGTTCCGCAAATCTCTGACGGTTGCTGTCTTCATGGTGATACTACCATGTCTCACGCGTTCACCGCTGTCAACGCTGGTCAAGGGCTTTCAACGCGCCCGGTTCCGCCTAGCTCGCCGTTGTCACGTCCGGCAGCTTGTTAATCGACTCGGCTGTATCTTCCGTGCTCAGGTGCGTGTAGCGTGAGGAAACGAGAGGCGAATCATGGCCGACAATCAATTGAGCCAGAGCGTTGCTTGCGCCGGTCGCTTTCAGCCAGGTTGTGAATGCGTGCCGCAAGCTATGGAAAGTCACTTCGTTGACTTGGCGTTTACCATGACTGTCAGAGCTTGCGACTTTGGTCTTCCCTACTGCGCGGTTGAAACCAAGGCCAGCTCCGATTCTGGACCTACCGAAGCACCACGTTAAGTGAACTGGCGGCGACGCTGCAACGCTTGATGGGATGAACGCGCACGCCCCACGCCAGACCAGAAGCCGGGGGGTATCGCGGGGTGCCGTCCAGATGCGCTTCAAAACTAACCTAGGGTTGCTCGGAGCACTCCAGGCCGTTTCTTGGTTTCTGGCGGAATCCTCGACCTGGCGGCAGGTGGGTTGGGTTGTTTCGCTCAACTCGCGTCAAAAGTCGCTCCACGGGCAAACCTGAGCGATTGCTGACCATCCAGGGAATCTGCCTGAACTCTGATGGGTGGTTCCTGACGCTCGGGACCGATGGGAGCCTGCCTGAACCGCCGCTGATCCAAGCCATGAACGAATCGGGGGTATCGCGGGGGTGGGGTGCTTGTGTGGGCGCTGCGATATGGATGCCCCTTTGCGCGACTCACGGCCGTTTTCGCATTTGAATTTGCAACTGCTCGCACTTGATCCAACAACTTGGCCTTGGGATTGGGAATAAAACCTTCCAACGGCTGCAAAGATGTGTTTGCTGTTTTCAATACGCTCCCCCTTTCGTGCGTCTGTTGTTCTCGACAAACGAAAAAGCAAGATTAACGTTTCCGCAAGACGCCTTGTAAGGCGTCTGTTAGGATAGATAATACTAATGTTGTGTGAGACGATAGCTGATGAGAAGAGCGCTACTCCTGTTTTGCGTTCTGGGGGTTCTCGGTGTCACGGGGCTCTTTGGAGTAGAGTTGCTTCTGCGTTGGAGAGATCCGGTCGGTTACCGTAATTTGAAGGTTTGTCGCACTCTGAAACCAGGAATCACTCGAGATGAATTGTATAAAGTTCTCGGAGATCCAGTGTCCACGGTGGTGGTCAGGGAACGAACGTTGGTTTATTTTAAGACTGCCTCGATCGCTGCGACACGGATTCACGCTGAGATTCAGGAGAGCACAGGCAGAGTGTTGAGTCTGTATCGTAGCGAGACTTTACTATGGAAGATGGACGATTGACACACAACAAGACGCTCCACACGAACCGCGTGCGCATCTCAGATTTTTTGAGAGGGAGAGTGATGATGGTTTCTGGTGGTTTAGTTATTGGCGTTGGTGGGGGGCTTAGCGTGAGGGTAGAGGTCGTGCCAGCGGCCGTTACGCCAGAAGGTTTCCAGGCACATGAGGGCTTCGTC
>CAMAWP010000242.1 GCA_945861765.1 Akkermansia muciniphila
GTGTGCATCGCGGCAGCAGACGTGGACGGCGATGGCAAGGCCGAGGTGGCTGTCGGGGCAGAATGGAATCCGGGCGACACTCGCAATAGCGGCGCGGTCTTTTACTTGATTCCGCCGGCCGATCGAACTCAGAAGTGGGAGCCAGTCAAGCTTGCGAACGAGCCAACGGTGCATCGCATGAAGTGGGTTAAGGATTGGATGGGGCGCGTCACGCTGGTCGTCGCGCCGCTGCACGGACGCGCCAATGATCCCGGGAAAGGTGAAGGAGCGGGTGTGAAGATTCAACGTTACATCCGGCCCGAGAATCCGCGCGACCCGTGGGAAGTGACGACCATTGATGACTCGCTCCACAAAACACATAATTTCGATCCGGTGCAATGGGATGAGGACGAGGCGATGGAACTGCTGATTGCTGGCAAGGAAGGGGTCTTTCTTTCGAATTGGTCGAGCGCGGACAACGCTCTGAAGCTGACTCAGCTCGGATCGAACGAAGGGGGCGGTGCCGGTGAAATCCGAGCTGGAAAGCTCGCGAAGCCGAACGATTTCTTCGCCACCGTCGAACCGATGCACGGAAACTCGCTCGTCTTATATCGGCCGTCATCAAGCAGCCAAGCGAACGCCATGTGGAACCGGCGTGTTCTGGATGACACCCTCGTGGACGGTCATGCGCTGGCTTGTGGCGATCTGCTCGGCATGGGACGCGACCAGATCGTGGTCGGTTGGCGCGCGATGGGCGGCAAGCCGGGAGTAAAAGTTGGGATCAAGCTGTTTACCCCTCTTGATGCGGAAGGCAAGGAGTGGAAGCAATCGTTGGTCGATGATAACACGATGGCCTGCGAAGATCTGGCGTTGGCCGACCTGAATGGAGATGGACGACTGGATATCATTGCCGCGGGCCGCGCGACAAAGAATCTAAAAATCTACTTCAACGAAACCACGAAGTAGCTGTGGATCGGGGCGTGGACCGCCACTCCCTGAAATTTCTCTTTGAATTCAGCGCGGTTTCCCCGCAACATCCCCGTTCGCTTGACGTCGAAGTTAGGCGATAGCTGATTAGAATTTCATGAAACGAACGCATCATTGCAACGAATTGCGCCCGGCTCACATCGGGCAAACAGTGACATTGTCGGGCTGGGTCCATTCTCGCCGCGATCTCGGCGGCCTGATTTTCGTCGATATCCGGGATCGCGAAGGCCGCACTCAATCGGTTTTTGATCCATCCGATCTCACCAAAGAAATCTTCGAGAGCGCTGCTTCACTCCGGAGTGAGTCGGTGATTTCGATCACCGGCAAGGTGCGTCAACGTCCTGTCGGCACGAATAATTCGAAGATTGTGACTGGCGAGGTCGAAGTCATGGTGACCGCGCTCGAGATCCTGAACCAAGCGGACGTGCTGCCATTTCCGGTCGATGACCCTGGAGTAGCCAGCAAGGTGAACGAAGAGCTGCGTCTGCAATATAGGTACTTGGACTTACGCCGACCCGAGATGGCGCGCAATCTTCGTCTCCGAAGCAAGGTTGCGACCGCGACGCGAGTTTATCTGGACGAGCAAGGCTTTCTGGAAGTGGAAACTCCGATGCTCTTCAAATCCACTCCCGAAGGCGCGCGCGAGTTTCTAGTGCCGAGCCGCGTGCATCCAGGGCATTTTTACGCGTTGCCGCAATCGCCCCAGCAATTCAAGCAGATCTTGATGGTGGCTGGCGTTGAGCGCTATTTCCAACTGGCGAAATGTTTCCGCGACGAAGATCTTCGCGCCGATCGCCAGCCTGAATTCACTCAAGTGGATTTGGAAATGTCCTTCATCGAGCGCGAGGACATTTACAATCTCATCGAAGGCTTGATCCAGCGCGTTTGGAAGACGGCGCTGAACATCGACATCTCAGCACCTTTCAAGCGGATCTCGTTCAACGAGGCGCTGAATCGTTACGGCATTGATAAACCCGACACTCGTTTCGGAATGGAGCTTGCGGACTTCACGGAGGAATTCCGCGCGAGCACCTTCAAGGTTTTCAGCGGCGCTATCGCGAGCGGCGGAGTTGTCAAAGCGATCAATGCCAAAGGGCTCGCAGGAGCCACTCAAGGGCAAATCGAAACGATGACTGATTACGCCAAGAGTTTTGGCGCGAAAGGACTCGCCTTCATCAAAGTCGAAAATGGCGAATGGAAATCACCTATCGTCAAGTTTTTCAGCGAAACTGAAAAAGGCGCGTTGCGGCAGAAGCTCGGCATTGAAGAAGGCGACTTGATCCTGTTCGCCGCGGATCAATGGCTCACCGCTTGCGAGATCCTCGGAAAGATTCGCCTCTATTGCGCCGATGTCTTGAAAGGGCAGGGGAAGCTTACGGTTCCATCGGATCGTTTTGATTTTCTTTGGGTGGTCGATTTCCCGCTCTTGAGTTTCGACAAAGAACAAAACCGATGGTACTCGAGCCATCATCCCTTTACCGCCCCGGTGGCGGAGGACGCTGCGCTGTTGTCAACCGATCCCAAGAAGGTCCGTGGCCAACATTACGATGTGGTGGTGAACGGAGTTGAGCTGGGCGGCGGGTCGATTCGTATCCATCAGCCCGAGCTGCAAAAGACCATTTTCGAGCAACTGCTGCAAATCCCGCCGGAGACAGTCAAAGCTCGATTCGGCTACATGCTCGAGGCGTTTCGTTACGGCTGCCCACCGCATGGCGGCATCGCGCTCGGTTTCGATCGGATGATCGCGATCCTATGCGGGACACCGAGCATTCGCGATGTCATTGCTTTCCCGAAGACCGCCAAAGGGACGGATCTGATGACCGATTCGCCCGCGCCTGTCGAGCCGAAGCAGCTTCGCGATCTGCACATTGAGTTGAAAGTGGCGAAGAAAGAGGTCTAGCGCGGGCTTCTGATCCTGGCGTTAAGCTACGACTGTGATTTGTAATATCATCTTCGATTGGTCCGGGACGCTTGTGGACGATTTGCCGGCGGTTTGGAAAGCGACCAATCATGTGTTTCGACAAGCGGGCTTGGAAGAATGGACGCTCGATCGCTTTCGCGCTGAGTTTTGCCTTCCTTTCAAAGGGTTTTACGATCGCCACACGCCTCATATTCCCTTGGCTCAATTGGAGGAGTGGTTTCATTCGCATTTCAAGCAAGTGCAAGACACCGTGGATGAGCTCCCTCACGCGCGCGTGTTCCTGCAATGTTGCCGTCAAAGAGGCATTCGCACTTTTTTGCTGAGCACCGTGCATCGCGATCACTTTGCCACACAATCGGCGCGGACCGGCTTTCATGAGTACTTGGATCGGCCTTACGTTGAGATCCTGGATAAGCGAACCAAAATCCTGGAGTTGTTGGAAGAAAATGGATTGAAACCGAAGGAGACTCTTTTCATTGGTGACATGCAGCACGATATCGAGACGGCCAAGCACGGGGGCGTTTTCTCGTGCGCCGTGCTTACAGGTTATACGGGTCTCGATCAACTTCGGGTCAGCGAGCCAGATCTGATTGTCGAACACCTCGGAGAATTACAGATTTTGCTCGAACGCAACGGCTGGGAGCTGAAGGCTGATTCTTCTTACGATAGTCATCATCGCGAGTTGCAACCGATCGTGACCGTCGGAGCATTAATCTTCAACGATGAGGAGCAAGTCCTCATGATTCGCACTCAGAAATGGTCGAACCTTTGGGGCATTCCGGGTGGCAAGACCAAATTTGGAGAGAGATCGGTCGATGCATTGCGGCGTGAGATCAAGGAAGAAACGGACCTTGATATTTCCGACATCAATTTTGTGCTGGTTCAGGATTGTATTCATTCGCGCGAGTTTTATCGCGATACCCACTTTGTCTTGTTGAACTACACGTGTCGGTGTGCGTCGGGGCGGGCGGTTAAGCTGAACGAAGAGGCGCAAGAATTCCGTTGGATGACGATTTCTGACGCGCTTGGGATGGCCCTAAATCAGCCTACCCGAACGTTACTCTGCGCAGTGAAGCCATAGCCAGTTGGAGTTCCATGGATATAATTACTATTTGCGATCTCGCTGTTCTCGTTCATATCGGTGTTCCTGATGAAGAACGAGCCAAGCCGCAGCGACTGTTGCTCAATGTGGAAATGAGCCTCGATGTTGCGGCTGCCGCGGCCAAAGATGATCTGACTCAAACGATCGACTATTTCGCGGTGTCGCGGCGGTTGCTCAGTTTTGGGGAGGGACGGCAGTGGAAACTAATTGAGACATTGGCGGTGGACATTGCGGAAACATTGCGACGAGAATTCGGGGTCAAACTTGTTTCGGTCGAGGTCAAAAAATTCATTTTGTCAGAGGCAAAATATGTTTCGGTCAGCGTGACCCGTCCAGCCGAAGCCTGAGCTTTTTTAGGGTGTTCTGATGAGGCCCAGTGATGGAGATGCAGGCAACACCTACTCCGCTCGCTTGCTTTGCTCAAATAGGCTCGGGGCGACCTGCTGAACAAAATCCTGAGCGCGGGTTAAGATGTCCCTTCCTTCTTCGCATCCCAGAGCAAAAGCGGCTAGCTCGTTCGCCTCGCTCAGCTTCAAGCGTCTGATCAAAAACTTGATCTGCGGCACTGATGACGGACTGACGCTCAATTCATCGATTCCTAAACCCAGGAGCAGTGGGACCATTACCGGATCGCCAGCCATTTCCCCGCAGACGCAGACCGACACGCCATTCCGATGTGCGGCCTCGACGGTCATCTTGATCAACTTCAAAATAGCAGGATGGGTCGGCTCATAGAGGTGAGCGATTTTTTCATTCAATCGATCGACAGCCAGCGAATACTGAATGAGATCATTGGTCCCAATGCTGAAAAACTTGACCCGCTTAGCGAGGGAGTCCGCGATCATTACGGCCGACGGAATTTCGATCATGACTCCGATTTCAAGAGAGTCGTTAAAGGGAATGCTCTCGGCTCGCAGCTCTGCTTTATACTCTTCCACAAGTGCATTGGCTTTAATCAACTCATCCAAGCATGAGACCATCGGGTACATCATCTTGAGATTGCCTTCGACGCTCGCCCGCAGAATGGCCCGCAATTGGTTGCGGAAGATATCTCTCTCTTGCAGACAGAAACGGATGGCTCGCCAGCCAAGAAAGGGATTCATCTCTTGTGGCACTTGCAAGTGCGACAGAAACTTGTCTCCTCCAAGGTCCAGGGTGCGAATCACGACTGGCTGATCCTTCAACGCGGCCGCTACGCTCCGGTAGGCCAGATATTGCTCCTCCTCGCTCGCCAGGGTATCCCGGTTGATGAAGAGGTATTCAGTTCGGAACAGTCCGACTCCCTCGGCTCCGCACGCTTTGACGGCCTCTGTATCGCTCGGCTGCTCCACGTTCGCGGAGAGAATGACGCGTGATCCGTCGAGGGTAACCGCTGGCTCGTGCTGAATCTGCTGAAGTTTCTCTTCTAAATTGACGTGCCGCCTAACCAACTGGCCATACTCGAACAGGGTTTGGTCGGTCGGATTGATGATTAGGTAACCGTTGTAACCATCTAACAAGGCGTAATCGCCGGTCTCCACTTGCTTGCTTGCGCCTTGCAAGCCGACGATCGCTGGAATTTGCAGCGATCGGGCCATGATCGCGGTGTGGGATGTCTTGCTGCCCTTGTCCGTCGCGAAGCCCAGCACCAATTTTTTGTCCAGCAAAGCCGTGGCGGAAGGAGAGAGATCGGCGCTAATCACGATGCATGGCTCTTGCAGATGCTGAAGGTCCGATTCGTGAGGGCGGTTCAATAAATTGCTCAGGATACGAGCCGTGACATCGCGCATGTCGGACGCTCGTTCGCGCAAATATTCGTCATTGATCGCACTCAGCGTCGCCGCATATTTTTCAGCAATACGAAAGAAAGCCTGCTCGACATTGAGCTTTTGCTCGTGCATCAGGCGAGTCACCTCATCGAGCAAGGTTCGATCTTCCACGATCAGCAAATGGGCATCGAATATGCCCGCGTCCTCGGCGCCCATGGCCTTTTCCACCTGGCGTTGAACGTCCACGATTTGCTGCCGCGTTTGGATGAGCGCATCTTCGAGCCGTTGCAGTTCCTTGGGTAACTCCGATTCAGGGACGATGTAGCAAGGGATACAGTCGTTCGGCTTGCCGTAAACGAGAATTTTGCCCCGGCAAACGCCGGGTGAAACAGGAATTCCACGAATGACTCTCTCCCCATCTCGTTCGTGCTCTCGCATAAGAAATTGTTAACCGTTTTTTGTTCTTTTGAAAACGATAATTTTGAGCAGCAGAAAAAACTTCGTGCCTCCAAGCGCTCAATGCGCTAAGTCAAAGAAGTGACTCAATCACGTCGGCTCCATAACATCGCCTTAGTGGGGTTTATGGGAACGGGAAAGACCTCCGTTGGCCATACTCTTGCCGCTTTGTTGCACTTTCGTATGGTCGATACCGATGAATTGATCGAAGTGCGCGCAGGCCGGAGAATCAGCGCTATTTTCGCGCAGGACGGGGAAGCGCGGTTCCGCGAGTATGAACGCCAGGTCGTCCACGAACTGTGCCGCTATCGCAGAACGGTGATTTCGACCGGTGGCGGTCTGGTCACCGACCCCACCAACATGGCGAGCTTGAAAACTCACGCTCTCGTCGTATGTCTTTGGGCGTCTCCGGAAGCGATTTGGGAGCGGGTCCGCCATCAAAGCCACAGGCCGCTTTTGCACACACCGGATCCTCAGGCGAGAATTCGCGACTTGCTAGCGGAACGCGAAGGCGCCTATCGCGAAGCGGATGTGCTGCTTAACACAGAGGTGCGGTCGGTGCGAGAGGCTGCACAGCAAGTGGCGTATCAATTCCATCTCGTGCAGAATAGTCCTTCACACGGTGAAAACGGAGATTCGAACGCGGGCCATTAAACTGGGATTTGACGCCTGTCGCTTCACGACTGCGGAGGCGCCATCTACAGCCCCGCAATTCAATGAATGGCTGAGTGCGAAGCGCCAGGGGGAGATGGCCTATCTCCAGCGCAATGCCCATAAGCGGGTGGATCCGCGTCAAGTCTTGCCGGACGCCAGGAGCATTATCACCCTCGCGGTGAGCTACGAGGGTCCCGCTTTCGAGTCTGAGGCTTCAGTCACTCCCCCAACCGGCGTAATTGCTCGCTACGCCCGCTTCGGCGATTACCACGATGTGATCGGGGAGCGCTTGAGGCGGCTGACCGAATTCGCGAACACACTCGGGGCAGGAACGCGATCCTTGTGGTATGTGGATACCGGCCCGTTTTTGGAGCGTGATCTGGCCCAACGGGCGGGTGTGGGATTCATCGGCAAGCACACGAATCTGATCAGCCGACAGCTTGGCAATTGGTTTTTCCTTTCTGAAATTATCACCACGCTGGAGATCGAGCCCGATGCTCCGGAGAAAAACCGATGCGGCTCTTGCACTCGGTGTCTGACAGCTTGTCCGACACAGGCGATCACCGCCCCGTTCCAACTCGATGCCCGCCGTTGTATTTCGTATCTGACAATCGAGTTGAAAGGCTCCATTCCGCTCGAACTCCGTGCCGCGATTGGGAATCGAATCTATGGTTGCGATGATTGCTTGGCCGCGTGCCCTTGGAACCGGTTTGCTCAGGACGGCAGACTCATGCGGGAACATGCTCGCGGTGATCTCTCAACACCGGATTTGGTGGGGTTGATCGAGCTGGACAACGACGGATTCAAACGACGTTTTGCGGGGACGCCTATGTTGCGAACGAAGCGCCGTGGCCTCTTGCGAAATGCCTGTGTCGCTCTCGGAAACATCGGAAACGCTACCGCGCTTCCCGCATTGAGCCGGGCATCAAACGACACCGAGCCGCTCATCGCCGAACATGCCCGTTGGGCCATCGAGCAGATTGAGTCGAGAGCAGCAACAAGCCGCGCATTCACGGACACACCGGCCAGGTAGCTGCCGCCTGGGATGCCAGCTCACTCGGCACAGTCGCGTGAGCTGTTGAGGATCTGATGTTGAATGCGTCGCTCAACCACACCTGAAGTTCGTAGCGGTCCTGCAAATAGACACCGCTGTTGCCGCGGTCCTGTCCGCGTCCGAGCGGTTTGAAAGGAAGCAGGAATTCAAAATGCGCCGTGAAGTCCATGAAGCTTTGTTTCACTCGATGGCTTGTCTGGTAGTTCTACTCATCCTTGTTTTCGATAGCCTTGCGTGGCACTGCCGGGTTCTCCGTTGTTTTGAGTGGAATCATTTCCGTGTCCGGACAGGAGAACTCACTCATGAGGAGTGCGTAGAGTTTGTAGAGAGTGGACATTTTCCGGTCGTGCGCTGTTGTATCCGATGAGCTATTTCCGACTGACATCTCCCGGAGGGGAGATTTGAGAATAGCCCACACCTATCTCCCGGAGGGAGATTCGAGAATAGCCCACCCTTTCAAGGGTGGGATTGCGTAGCAAATACCCAAAGTCCCGAAGGGACGGTTGAGAGGAAGCGTAGGACATTGGGTGATTCGGCCGTCCCTGCGGGACTTATGCGATGGCTAATTCGAACCCAGCAGTGAACTGCTGGGCTATTCTCGAATCTCCCTCCGGGAGACGAAAGCGGCCAATAGGTCCAGACTCCCGTCATCCCGGCGAGATGGAAAAATGGTCTTCATCCGCTGTGGAGCTATTCCACTGAAAACAGCGAGGAACCCACCGCCGGAGCGAGTGCGGAAACGTACAACCCTGCGATAGCCTGAGCAATTGTTTCTGGGTTAGCGTGGCCAGCATTCGCAAGAACAATGACCGATAAGTCGTGGTCCAAAAATCGAACAATGTAACTTGTAAACCCCGTGATGTGACTGCCGGAATGCTGCACGCTTCGATGGGGCTTTTTTCCGCGGACACCCCAACCGAAGCCATAATTGCTGATGCTTCCGTCGTTGAGAGTTGTCGGCGCCCACATCTGTTCCAAGCTCGCTCGTTTCAGAAGTTTCTCTCCGCGCAACGCCAAATCCCACTTCGCCATGTCTTCCGCGGTTGAAAGGAGGCCGCCACCGCCGTAGGCAAGAATTGACCCGGCAACGAACTGGCCGTTGGACAATTGATTCGTCTGCCAGCGATATCCAGCGGCACGGTTGGGGATAACCTCCGACCAACTCATCAATCGTGTGCTCGACATTCCCAACGGTTCAAAAACGCGCTCTCCCAAAAAATCGCTGTAAGACCTCCCGGTGACCTTCCGAAGGATCATCGCCAGCAAATGGTAATTGGAGTTGCTGTAGGCGTATTTCTCGCCAGGTTGAAAATTGAGCGGCCGCTTCGCTGTCTCCTTCAGCACCTCTTCATCGGTCACTTCGAGCCGCAAGCTGGCGGTCGGTTCGTTGATGAAATCCTTGATGCCGCTGGTGTGCGTCAGCAGTCGCCGCACCGTAATCTTTTCCCAGCTTACAGCCGCGCCCGACAGGTAGTCCGACACCTTTGCGTCCAGCGATACTTTGCCTTCCTCGACGAGCATCATGATCGCCGTCGCGACGAACTGCTTCGTTACCGACTGAATCTGAAAAACAGTTTTCGGCGTGGCCGGTATTGCATGTTCCACATTGGCCAGGCCGTACCCAGCCAGCTTCACAACTTTTCCAGCCTGAATAACGGCCAGCGCGAGCCCGGGGCAATGGCGCTTCTCTATTTCCGCTCGGAGGTAATCGTCAACGACGTCGGACCACGCGAGCGGAGCGAACAAGCTGATCCATGTGACAAACCACATCGGGCAAAGCCAGGGAGTCCTTTTCATAGAGATTTTTGTTGATCGAGGATTTACTGGCCCACTGCCCGGGGCTTAAAAGGCGCCGCGCACTCGCATCTGAAGGCCGTAAATCGCTTCGCTGCCGGTTATGAAGAGCAGCTTTCGATCTTTCCCCCCGAAGGTTACGTTGGCGGTCCAGGAGGCGGGCACGTCAATGTGCTCGATCTGTTTTCCATCCGCGCTGAAGACCGTAACGCCTTTTCCTGTGAGATAAACGTTGCCTGCGGCGTCGAGAGTCATGCCGTCCGAGCCGAGTGAGCAAAAAAGCCGTTTGTCCGTTAGCAAACCATTTGGGGCGATCCTGTAGGCGTAGGATTTTCCCGCGCCAATATCCGCCACATAAAGTGTCTTGCCGTCGAGCGTTCCGATTATGCCATTAGGCTGCTTCAGATCGGTGCAAACGGCGGTCACATGACCGGTCTTCCGTTCGAGATAGTACACGTACTGCCCAGGCTGTTGCATGGCCGGGTCGCGTTGCCAATAAGGTCGCTTGTAGAGTGGATCAGTGAAATAGATATTCCCGTCGGGCCGAATCCATAGGTCGTTTGGACCGTTGAGAAGCTTTCCTCCAAAATCCTTCACAAGCACGGTCATCTTTTTGTCGGGAGAAATGGACCAGAGCTCGTTCTTGTCGTCGGCGCACGCGATGAGATTGCCGTTCTTTTCAAAGTAAGTGCCGTTCGCCCGGCCGGCGGGTTTCAGCCAATCCGACACCGTGCCGTCAGTGCTCCATTTGACGATCCGATCATTGGGCTGGTCGGTAAAGAAGACGTTGCCTTGGGCGTCGGCGGCCGGGCCTTCGGTGAATTTAAATCCATCGCCGAGTTTCTGGAGCTTTGCGCCCGGAGCAATAATGCCTGCGTCCTCGGCCGCTCTAAGACCGCTGGTTGCCACAAGGAGGAAGCAGAGAGAGAACCTGAGTTGTCTGAAAATTTTTGTATGGAACATGGCCAGAGCCTACCCGATTCAAGCAATCCGGCAAGGGGGGAAAACGGTGTTGCGAACG
>CAMAWP010000243.1 GCA_945861765.1 Akkermansia muciniphila
AGTTGGATTTTTCCGGTTTTCGGTGGGTAGAAGTAGCCGATCAATTCCATGTTATAGTTATCGCGAACATCAGAAGCGGCCGAATCGTCGTCGCCAACGTCGGGACCGGGATAACCGAAGTAGGGTCCCTCAGCGCGCTTTGGATAGAACGAGCCGTCAGGAACCGCCGTTCGAGTGCGGACGGTCGCTCTTTGATCCCCCGCGTAAGTGCGGAAGTTGATGAAGCCTTGCGGCGTCGCAGGTGCAGCGGCTTGGGTGGCTACGACGGCCGAACCCAAGACCACCATCAGTGAATAGAGGATGAGTGTTGTTTGGAGACGTGAACGCATAATTTAACCTTTGATAATTTTTCTTTCAGGCAGGAGGAACGCAACCAATCCAAACCATGGCCTCACGCGAGTCCACCGGGACGTAAGCAAGCATCTTATGGTGGAGACGTGCATGGTTTCTTTGGAGATGTCCGTGGAGTTCAGCACGAGGCCGTGAGCCTGGCAAGATCAAAATCGAACGTTCGGTTTAGCGATTTAGCTCTTTGCTCACTTTGGTTCGGAGTGCAGCGCTCCTGGCCACAGCGGCAACGTCTCTCCATGAACCGACGGTGGGGCGAGACTCCGTCGAGCCCTGACTTTCCTGCCTGCCAGAATTCGAGGGCTCAACGGAGTCTCGCCCCACCATGGCACTATCAGCCCCCGACCGCCTTCTTGATTTCCTTCAACTTCTGGAACTCCGGTTTGGTGGAATAATATTTGTCGAGCGGATAGCACCCGCTGATCAAGCCGTTGCGCGGTCCCGTAGTGCAGTCACTGAACGTACGGCAAATCACTTTGGTGTTGAGCGTCCCGCGTTCGACTGCATCGGCCAAAATATTTGGATACGACAGCACCATGCGACCGAGACCGATCATGTCGGTCCATCCGTTTCGAATCGCATATTGCGCGACGTGCGGAAGGTATTCTTGCAAGTAGCTGTAGGCTGTTCCGACCAGGATCAAATCCTTGGGAGAGCGCGCTTTGATTTCCCGCACCGCATTGATTTGCCGTGCGACATCGATGAGCGGATCATGCGCCGGTTGATAGCCATCGGATGGAGGGTAGGCAGCGGGCCGCTGAATATGGGGGTTGTAATAGGGTGAGCCAGCGCTGAGATTCAGAATCTTCACGCCCAGTTGCGCGCAAAGCTCCACGAACTGAAATGTCTCGGTCAAATCGCACCTAACAGGATTGTGTTGATCGACGCCGAAAGCGTAGCGATACGGCAGGCAGTGCGAGAAATCTTCCGGGACGCCAGGACCAAGTTTGCCGGGCTGAGAGGACGAGGAGTCCGGCTTGAACGGAACGAAATCAAATGCACTCAAGCGAACCCCGAACTCGATCTTGTTCCCGCTGGCGCGAATACCCTCAACGATCTCGCGAAGGATTCGAGTGCGATTCTCAAATGCGCCGCCATATTTTCCGGGCCGAGTGAACGCGCTGAGAAACTCGTGTAGAAGATAGCCGTGGCAATGCTTGATATCGACAAAGTCAGCGCCGACATCCCGCGCGATCTTCGCCGCATCAATGTAATCCTGAATAAGCTCCTCGATTTCACTGTCGGCAAAAACCTGCGCGTCGCTAGTGACATTGAATTTTCTGTCGAGAATTGGATGACGATAAGCCACGCGCGGTTCCATCCGCTTTTTGTCAGTCGGCTTGCAGAAGCGGCCGGAGTGGGTGAGCTGAAAGCCGATAACCAGATCGTCGGTGTTGCCGAACCGTTCCTTGTGCGCCCGGACGAGGATCTCGCGAAGCTCGGCTAGCCCGGCTTTATTCTCTTCATTAATGATGAGTTGATTTGGATTGGCGCGCCCGTCTGACCGGATCGCCATTGCCTCGCCACCGTAGATGAGTTTCGCGCCGCTCTCGCCGAAACGTTGCCAGCGACGACGCATCTCCTCGGTGACGCCGCCAGTGGTCGTGCCGTCCCAACCTTCCATCGGCTGAACGGCGTAGCGATTGCCGACAGTTTTGCCATTGATTGTCGCGGAGTTCACCGGTTGCGCCAAAGGGGACATTGCGCCAGTGACGATGGAGTCTTCGCAGGGCAAGTCCAACCCGAGTGCGGCAACATGCTGACGAAAATCTGCCACCGTCTTAAGCGTCGGAATGCGTGTGAGCTTGAATGGTTCAGCCATAAACAACGAGCAGTCGATGAAAATTCAAGAGTTGATATTTTTCGGCGGGAGTAAAATGGAGCCAAAAAAAGTTAGATATTTTTCCACTTTCGCTTCTCGCAAAAGCAGCAGCGCCAGCTCGCGGGCGTGATAATCCCCCCACATTGAGCTCTCGCCGTTCGGGACCTTCTGACCCGGCGCGATGTAATCCCAGCCATTGGGTCGATGATAAACAGAGTGGAGCAGCAGCCCTTGATGCTTCGGGTTGGTGGAAAGATACGGTTCATCGAACAGAGTGCTGGCCACGGTAAGACCAGCCTGGCAAAAGCGTCGGCTGTTCTGGACGTCGCGGTGGGCGCCAAGGTAATTACCGAGACGAATCAGCCCTTGCGCGGCAATAGCGGCGGCGGAACTGTCCACTGGCTCCCAGTCATTGTAGGGGTCGGCCGGCTTCTCCAGATAGCCGTCAAGGCGATGCAGATTTGGCGCGCCAGTGTCCCAGATGGGAACGCCATCGGAAGAAGAATTTTCGATGTAGAAGTCCGCGGCGGCCGTGGCAGCGCGAAGCAACAGGGCCTTCAGTGTGGCTGCATTGTGAACGACGCGGCTGGCCTTCTTGGAGCTGGCTCGCGATCCAACTCGATCAGCAAGCTCAGGAACCAAACCAAGCAAGTCGTGCTCAGGGACGTTTTCCAGAAATTCCAACAGCTCTGCGAAACCAAGTATTGCCCAAGCCAGACCGCGCGTCCAGGTGCTGAACGGAGAGTAGCCTTGCTGCGAGTTCGGACAGCGATAATGGCCGTCATTCACATTGAAGATGCTCTCGTGCGCTGTCCGTCCAGAAACGTCGTAAGCGTCGCGGCCTTGGCCGTAATAGATGGCGAAGCGGGCGGTGGTAACAGCGTGCTCAACGAGCCGTTGCAGGAGAGAAATTCGCTGATCGTGCTCGCCCATGAGCGCATGGCCAAGCGCATGACCGACAGCGAGCGATCTCAGCGAACGCATCGTGTCGATAAAAAGTGAGTGCGGCCCGTTGAACGAGTAAATGTAACCCTGACCGTCGGCGATGCGAGTCCAACGCGCGGCCTGCACCGCTCCGGAGACTTTCAAGGCTAACTCATAAAACTCCTGTTCGCGGTCGTTTTGCGGAATTTTCGCTTCACGCATCAGCCGGAGTAAATTGCCGTAAGTGGAGATATTGTTGAAGCCGTGGTCGTGCACGCCAACGTGCGAAACGTGCGTCGCCATCAGCTCGACGGTTTTGCGGCGCCCCATCTCGAGAAAAACGGAGTCGCCCGTCGCATCAAATTGCAGGAGAGCCGAGCCGAACTGAAAGCCCTGCGTCCATTCGGTCCAACCGCGAGAAGTGTATTTGCCTTGGACCGTGAAAACCGGCGTGCCATGCACCGGATTCCAGAGCTTCTCGACGGTCGAGATTTTTTCCGCGGAGAGCTCGAACAAGCGATTGATTTTGGCAATAAGCTTTTGCGGGGTCAGCTTATGGTTGATTTTGATAGGCATGGCGTTTTGTAAAAATTATCAGACGAGGTGAATCTCCTACATGACTTCCATGTGACGTCACCCGAGATCATCCAAATTGTTCGGCAGTTCAAGGTTCATTCGCAACTCATGCGCCCGCTCACAGCCGCCGCAGATGAAAGCCTCCATCCACGTTGATGACTTCACCCGTGCTGAATGGCAGCAAATCCTCAGCAAGCGCGGCGACGGCCTTGCCGACATCTCCGGGCGTGCCCCAACGCTTGATCGGAGTTAACCCCTCGCTGATCAGTTTATCGTATTTCTCTTTCACCGGCGCGGTCATGTCGGACGCTATGACGCCGGGACGGATCTCGTAAACGTTGATCCCGGCGTCCGCGAGGCGGGTCGCGTAGAGCTGAGTCATCATGCCCAGGGCGGCTTTGGCAAGGCAGTAATCACCGCGGTTGGTCGAGACGGTGTATGCGCTGATGGAAGAGATCGTGACAATTTTCGGGCGCAGGCTGGAGTTCACTTTAATTTGCTCGATCATCCATCGAGCAGCGAGCTGGGTCAGGAAATAGGGCCCTTTCAAGTTGACAGCCATGAGCCGGTCAAAGTTTTCTTCAGTGGCATCGAGGATATCGGCGCGGCCGATGGACGTGATTCCGGCGTTGTTGACCAGCAAGTCCAGCCGACCAAAAGCAGCTTTGGAAAAATCAATCAACTTCTGCCGACCCGCCGCGATCCCGACATCCGCCTGGCAAACCTCGGCACGGATTACGCGGTTCACTCCCCTGCCCTCGGCAACACAATCCGCAGCCGTCTGCTCGGCAGCCTTTACATTGCCCGCATAATTGACGATGAGGTCGAAGCCTATCCCCGCCAGTTCCAAGGCGATGCCCCGCCCAATTCCGCGCGAAGCGCCAGTGATAAGTGCAACCCGGTTCATTGAAGGCAACGATATACAAAGCGGTTGAAAAGTATCCAGATGAATTGGCGGGTGGAATCATCTCTCTCTCAAAACTAGGTTCACGGCTTGCGCGTTCCGTAGTCACGATCGTGGCCTCGGAAAGATTAAATTTTGCAGTCCACGGCGGTTGTTGCGTATTCTGGCGAGATGGTTGCCAGAACGGACACGGAGCTGACTTACCGCTATGAACGATGGCGGGCGATTGCCAGCGGCATTTTGGAAACGGCCGGAAGCACTTTCTTGCTATTGATTGCTTTGCGATCGTTCCACGCCGGGGCGACGGCGAAAGCCCTTGTCGCGGGGGGAGGCAGCCTGGGGCTAATGATTGCACCCGTCGTGGTGTCGGCCGTCTCGAGTTCAGGCTGGAGGGCGGCCAAAGCAGCTTCAGCGCTTGCTGCGGGAGGAGCCGTCTGTTTTTTAGCGATGGCGCTGATGCCTGTTTTGCCAGTCTTCGTGATTGGCAGCATTATGGCACTGACAGCCTCTTCGGCGGCAGTTCCGCTCCTGACTCAAATTTACCAGGAGAATTATCCGGAAAAAAACCGAGGATACTTGTTCTCGAGGACAGTGATGATTCGCATTGCCACGGCGGCGCTCTTTAGCGAACTGGCTGGAAGGGCTCTGTCGGGGCACCTCGCTTCTTTTCAGTATTTATTGTTGGTCTTTGCCGGCGCTTTTGCCGGCGCCAGCTTTTGTCTCGGCAGATGTCCATCCCGTCCTTTGAAAGACTCGGGCGGGACGCACCCTTTTCGGTCGCTCAGATTTGCCTGGCACGACGCGTTGTTCCGCCGGACGTTGATCTGCTGGATGCTCATGGGGTTCGGCAACCTCATGATGATTCCACTGCGCGTGGAATACCTTGGAAATGCGAAATATGGCTTGGAACTGAGTGGCAGTGAAATCGCTTTTCTGACCGGGGTTGTCCCAAATGCCGCCCGGCTAGTGGTTAGCCCGGTTTGGGGTTGGCTGTTTGATCGGATGAATTTTTTTGTTCTGCGCCTGACTCTGAATGTCAGCATGGGACTGGGGATTCTGGCTTTTTTCACAAGCCAAGATGTCAGCGGTTTGATCTTAGGGGCAATTGCCTTCGGCATCTCGAATGCGGGCGGTGACGTGGCTTGGAGCTTGTGGGTGACAAAATTCGCTCCGGCCGACCAGGTCGCCGATTATATGTCCGTGCATACTTTTTTCACCGGCGTGCGGGGAATTTTAGCTCCGTTGGTTGCTTTTCACTTGAGCCAACAGGTTTCGATCCAAACCCTCGGATGGATTGCAGCGGGCCTGGTGGCCGCATCGTGTATTCTGTTGCTCCCAGAAATTAAATTTGGGCGTTTAGGCCGTCGGGCAAGCGCGCTTGTCGAGGAGGTTTCGGAGTGAACAAAGATGTCACGATCCAATCATCTCGATCTGGAGTGAATGAGCCGTCGAGGTTGGAATCATTGTCTGGGCGTTGCGCGTTGACTGAATGCGACGTGACTTTCTTCGGGAAGTTTTAACATCCTTAATCATGCTAGAACTTGAAGAAGCTCAACAACGGATTTTGGCGATGGTCAAACCTTTGGCCAGCGAGGTAGCGCCCTTGGATATTGCCGTCGGACGCCCTCTGGCTGAAAGCATGACGGCTTCGATCGACCTCCCCGTTTTCGACAACTCAGCCATGGATGGGTATGCCGTAAGAGCTGAGGACGTGGCGAGGGCCAGCGCGGATCAACCCGTTTCGTTGCGGCTTCTCGGACGTGTTGCCGCTGGAGAGATTTCTCGAGAGGAGGTGAGACCAGGCACCTGCGTACGGCTGTTCACAGGCTCTCCTTTGCCACGAGGCGCAGATGCAGTGGTTATGCAAGAGGACACTCGGCCGAACCCGATCCAGCCCGATCATGTCTTGTTTTTGGAGAGCCTCAAGACGTGGGAAGCTGTTCGACTCAAAGGGGAGGATGTGAGGAAAGGCGCTGTTCTGACAGGAATCGGAGAGCGCCTGACTACCGGCCGAATCGCCTTGCTTGCGGCAGCAGGTTGGAAGGAAGTGCGAGTTGGCTCTCGGCCCATCGTTGGTCTTGTTGCCACAGGCAGCGAACTTCAAGAGGGCGGTCAACCGCTGGGTCCAGGTCAGATTTATGAAAGCAATCGCGCCACTCTTTCTGCACTCGTGTTCCAAGCCGGAGGGAAGCCGAAAATATTTCCCCTTGTGCAGGATGATCTCATGGCCACTCAAGCGTTCCTCGAACAAGCCTTTGCCGAATGCGACGTAGTCGTCACGTCCGGAGGGGTGTCGGTCGGGGAATTTGATTTTGTAAAGAACGCATTCGAACGGATGGGGGGCGAACTTATGTTTTGGAAAGTGGCGATCAAGCCCGGAAAACCTTTCGTGCTGGGCCAATGGCGCGGGAAGCTGCTGTTCGGTCTGCCGGGTAATCCTGTTTCTGCGCTGGTTACGTTTCTTCTTTTGGTGAGGCCCGCTCTGTTACGGCTTCAAGGAGCGTCGGACCTGTTTCTGCCGGCGCACAACGGAATATTGGCAGAAGCATTGGTGAATCGAGGCGACCGTCGGCACTTCATGCGGGTAGCGGTGGGTAGCGGTGGAAATGTTCACTCTGCCGGCACTCAGGCTTCACACTTTTTAAGTTCACTCGCACAGGCCAACGGCCTTCTAGATGTTCCGCCGCGAACGAGCTTGGCAACCGGAGAAAGGGTTTCAGTGCTGCGGTGGGAGTGAGCAATACAACGGACCAGCGAGTCTCAAAACGCGCGACGAGGAAGCTCCAAAACTGCTGGCTTGGCCTGAATGACGGGCGTGCCCCGGGGCGGAAGAACGGACGGTGTGGCTGAAGAAGAAGAAAAGGGAATCCCGAGGGCTCGAGGATGGAATGTATCCAAAAACTGTGGACGGCTCACGCTGGCTTGTCCCGGCAGTCCGCCGAATGGATTCGATGGGGTAGTTTCACTGCTGTCGCTCGAATAATTTTCCGGCCTCCTGCCAATGACCGGATTGATCTCCAATCGAGTGCTGTCTTGTTGCAGATGGAGTGGATCAGTTAATGGATTGGTGAGGATCTTTCGCCCTCCCAACAATTTCTCGAACTCCTGGAACCGTAGCTCCTGCTCTCGAGTTCGCCCCGTCCCCGTTGCGCCGGACAAAGTTGGGTTGGACATGTGATTCAGAGCCGACGCGTGTGTTAATCGGCCATTGAGATCGAGGCTGAAACGGCTAACGTAATCGGCGGAGTGGTTGGGGTGAAGCAGTTCTTTCAGATTCAGTTCCGCGATCGGCAATGTCGATTCAGGGCTCTCCTCCTCCGCAGTTGACGAAGCAGATTTACGGCGGCTCGCCAACCTTCCGTCATTGAGATCGTATTCGTCGTCTTTCGGCCCTTTCTGTCGTGCAGTCAGGGATTTGCTTTTGCGATCGTGCTCAGATGAGACATCAAAAAAACGCTCGGCAGCCCCCTTAGGCTTCGAGTTGCGCGTATCGGGGTCATAGTCGCGAATTTTAAAAATCTCTTTCAACGCAGCATCCTGGTCCAAAGTCTCGGGAGTGCTAAAAATCCAGTTATTATCGTCGGCTTTTTCCTTGCGAATTCTGTTTGAGTGAACGGGAGGGGGCAAGACCGGCATAAAGGAGCCGCTGTCGAGATCGTTCCTTGATCTAAAAAGCTCTAAAGGCTTCGAAAAAGGATCGTCCTTTAGAGGCTTGCTGGGCATTTCTCGCTTATCCGCCTCATCCGAGATTTGGATTTTCTCTCCTGTCCAGGCCCGATCTGTGAGCGAAAGGAGTGCAACGCCCAGAAACAAAACCAGCTTCAGGCGCTCAATACGATCTGAGAATGAATTACACATCGACTGCAATGCTTAAACGAAAAATCAAACGTTCGACAAAATAAAGCATTTCCGAGCTTTGTAAATGATTAGAACCAGTGAAGTTGACCGTCACACTCACCTCTCCGTTCAAACTTTTCTGACGATTAGCGGCCTTGGGATTCCGACAAGGCGAGCGCGTCGATCCTAATCGGCGGCTTCCGATCCCAAGCCGAAGCTAGCGAACTCCGCGGCAGGAATAAATCTAGGGGCGATCGGATTCAACGCTCACTCCGGGCATACTATCGTCCACTCGATTAACAACTATAACTTGACAAGTTAACTTTGCACTACAAAGTTAAACGCCATGGAACCACATTGGGCCGCTGAACACCTGCAGGTTATTCGAACCCTCATGGAGCGGTCTGCGATATATCGACGCGCGCTTGCTCCCATCATGCTGCTCTTGGGGATTCTCGGGATCGTCGCGGCATCCACCGGTGTCTTGCTGTCCATTCAAACTGGAGTTGCGTTCGGGGTATATTGGTTATTGGTCAGCATCCTCGGTGTTTCCGGGGCCTATCTGATGGTACGGCGTCAGGCGTTGAAAGACGCCGAGCCCTTCTGGTCGCCGCCGACTCGGCGTGTCACCCAGGCTGTGCTACCTCCACTCATTGCGGGGTTAGTGGCCAGCATCTTGATCATCTTCTCCTCCACGGGCGAACACTCTGTCATCCGTTGGCTATTGCCCTCGTGGATGGTCCTCTATGGCTGCGCTCTGCATGCGGCTGGTTTTTTTATGCCACGGGGAATGAAATTATTTGGGTGGGGGTTTATCCTTAGTGGCTGCGCTGTTGCGAGTGTTTTGAGAACTGCTGAATGGTTGAACGATTTGAGCACGGCTCACGTTCTGATGGGCTTTTTTTTTGGAGGACTGCATCTGGCCTATGGAGTTTATCTTTACTTCACAGAACAGAGGAAGAATGAGACGTGAACCCAACGCCATTTCTAAACTTAGACCGCGTCATTCACGAAAAGGGACGAATGGCCCTCATGTCACTCCTTGCCGCCACGCCGGAGTTATCCTTTACCGAGATGAGGGACACGTTGAGCATGACCGACGGCAACTTGAGCGTTCATCTACGCACCCTCCAGGAAGCAGGTTACGTCGCTGTCACGAAGACCTTTCAAGATCGGAGGCCCCTAACCACATGCTCACTCACCAAGGCCGGGCGCCAGGCTTTTGCAGACTACATCGATCTCCTCGAACAAATCGTCCATCAGAACAAAAAAAAGTGAACCCCTTCCGTTCTATGTGTCCCAATCACACGAGACTTTGTTTGGCAAAGTCATTTTGGTCTATCTTCGGAGTCCGAAAGGACGGACGAACAACGCGGGAAAGAAGTTTTGGGCGGGCCTTTCTGCTGCTGAATTCCAAACCCCTCACCCCCGCCTTACTCCCGCAGCTATGAAGATTATTCGTGCAGCCCACTTAGGCATGTGCTTCGGCGTTCGCGACGCCATCGCGCTGGCTTTGCAACATGCAAAGGAACGCCCCCTGACGATTCTTGGCGAGTTGGTGCATAACGAAGCGGTTTTAACATCGCTTCGGAGCCAAGGAATAGGGATTGCACACCAAGCCGAGTTTGTGGAGACCCCCACGGCAATGATTACAGCACATGGAGCCTCGGAAGGCGCTATCAAGCGCGCTCGAGGGCTGGGCCTGAATATCATCGAGGCCACCTGTCCGCTCGTTCACTTCGCTCATCTATCCGTCGCCAAACTTGTCCGCGCGGGCTATCACCCGGTTATTATCGGTAAGCGCGATCATGTGGAAGTTCGCGGGCTTACGGAGGATTTAGCCGAGTATGATGTCGTGCTCGATGAGAACGACATCGACGCGCTCAAGGCACGCGCTCGATTTGGCATAGCCGCGCAGACAACTCAGCCTATCGAAAAGGTCCGACACCTCGTTTCCATCATTCGGCAACGGTTCCCAAACTCAGAAGTAAAATTCACCGACACTGTCTGCCAACCGACGAAGCAACGGCAACTGGCCGCTCAGGAACTCGCGCGAAACAGCGACGTCGTGATCGTGATTGGCGGTGCCAACAGCAACAACACTCGCGAACTGGTGACGACATGCGGTCGGTATTGCTCCCGTGTCTTTCATGTGCAAGACGCGGCGGGCTTGAAGCCTGATTGGTTGTTCGGAGCCAGCGCGGTCGGTATCGCTGCGGGGACTTCGACGCCCGACGCAGTGATTGACGAAGTTGAGGAGCGGCTGGAAGCATTCGCTCGTGAGGCCGGAGA
>CAMAWP010000244.1 GCA_945861765.1 Akkermansia muciniphila
TACAGCTCGGAGAGAGTCTCGCCCCACCGTTCAAGGGCGCAATGCGCGCACAAAGTTCGGGGTGTTCTCATTTTGGCCCGCATGTAGTCCCGGCTTTAGCCGGTCGCCCCGTGAAAACCGGCTAAAGCCGGGACTACATACGACGAGCAGACAGTGTCCTTGGCCAAAATGTGAATTGCTGGGCCGGCCGACCATTAGGGCTGATCGGTTCGAACGGCTTCCTCGAAATCGCGATTAACGGCGGCAATGCGGCAAAAAAACTCGGACTAAAGGCTGTCGGTTTGGTCTTCATCCGTCCTGCGGTTCAATCGCGCGGATGAAAGGTCGAATCTTGCGCCAGATTCTCCCACAGCGCACGTTCCGCCTCGCTGATTTGACTGGGCACCTGGACGCGGATGACAACGTACAAATCGCCGCGCTCGGAGCCTTTGAGTGGAAGGCCGTGACCGCGCAAACGCAAGCGCTGACCAGTTTGCGACCCCGGAGGAATCTTAATATTCACTCTCCCTTCCAACGTGGACACTTTGACCTGGGCTCCCAAAACGGCCTCCCAAGGCGCTATATCGAGGTCGTGAAACAGATTTCCGTCCTCCATTCGAAAATCCGGATGCTTCTCGAAATAGACCCGCAGATAAAGGTCCCCCGACTTGCCGCGACCAAGCCCCGGCTCGCCGCGACCCGCGAGCCGAAGCCGCTGACCTTCCAAAACCCCAGGCGGAATCTTGACTTGGTAATTCTCGACTTTCGTGGTCTGTCCTTCGCCTTGGCAGGCTGGGCATTCCTTATGGTTGGTCGCACCCGTGCCGTGGCACCGCTCGCATGTTATCCTCCGCTGAAGGGTAATAGGGCGAATCGACCCACGCAGCGCCTCGTGCAGTGAAACAAGGATATCGGATTCCACATCCTCTCCCTGTTGTGAGAAATTCACTCCAGGCGAACCGCGACGAGGCTGGGATTCCGGCTTGCTTCCCCCCATCGCCCCGAACACTTGCTCGAAGAAATCACTGAAGCCAGTGCCGCCAAACTGAAATTCATAGTCCCGACCTTCCTGGGCGTCGCCTTGCGTCCGCCGTCCCCCAGGATGATGCCAACCCGGGGGAGGACGGAACTCCGAGCCCTGTTTCCAATTGGCACCCAGGGCGTCATATTTCTCACGCTTCCCAGGATCTCCTAGAACCTCGTAGGCCTCGTTGATTTCCTTAAACTTTGTTTCTCCAGTCGCCTTATTCTTCGCTACATCCGGATGGAATTCGCGCGCCAATTTACGAAATGCCTTGCGAATTTCATCCGCACTGGATGTGCGCGAAACACCTAAAATTTGATAATAGTCTTTATACTCAATCGCCATAGGACCTCGCCGCAGATGCTTCCCGGTATTCGTTCAACTCGCCGACCTTGATCGCGAACGCACAGGACGATAACTCTGCCCACACCTTTTAACAAGAATTGCTGCGAGTTTGCTTATCTTTATTGCTTCATGACTCAAAAGTAGTAACCATTGTTGACGCGCCATAGCCTGTCAGGACCGTGTTTTCTGACCGACATGTGTTGAAAGCGCGCTGAAACCGGCAACTATGTATTTCGTGTAATCAGACGTCATGGCAACCGACTCCAATCTACCAAACCTTCCCGCCGCACCCGCTGCGTCCGCCACCCACCAGAACACTGCCGCTACCACGGCTCCCGGTGAAGCGATTCGCGTCGTCCTGCTCTACCAACGTAACACCCTACCCGATGAGCGCATCCTCCACTTGCTGGAAGCCGAGCTGGCCGCGCAAGGATACAATGTGTGGGTCGATCGCAATCTCGTTCTGGGAATCGACTGGGCCAAAGAAATTGAACTCATGATCCGCTCCGCACATGCCGTGATTCCCCTGCTGTCCGAAACATCCGTGCTCAGCGAAATGATGAGCTTCGAGATCGAGAACGCGCATGAAGCCGCCCAACAACAACAGGGCCATCCCCGGATCTTCCCCGTCCGCATCGTTTACGAGGGGCCCCTGCCCGATCCTTTGGCCGGGTTTCTCGATCCGATCCACTATATTCTCTGGCAAACTGAGGCAGACGACCAGCGTTTGATCTCTGGTTTACTGGACGCGTTGAAGCAGATCGCTCCCGCCAAAGCCCCCCTTCGCATCGCTCCAACCAAAGGGATCCGCATCATGCCCAAGCCGGCAACCCCGGCTCTGAAGGCGGTCGCTCCCTCGACACCGCTCCCCTTGGAGCCCGTGGGTGGAGCCGTGCCACTCAACTCAGAATTCTACTTGATGCGCCCAGCCGATACCGAGCTTCGAGCTGCCCTCACCCGGTACGACAGCATCGTCCTGATCAAGGGAGGCCGCCAGATAGGGAAGACTTCGATGCTCGCTCGCGGTTTGCAATGGGCTCGCGAACGGGGAGCAAAAGTTGCATTGACCGATTTCCAAAAATTCAATGCTTCGAACCTTGAAACGATTGGCCGCTTCTACCTTAGCCTGGCTGAATCTCTCGCCGATCAGCTCGAATTATCGGTTCTCCCTTCCGATACCTGGGACGAACGCCGGGGGCCGAATGTCAATTTCGAACGTTTCATCCGCCGTGAAGTGCTTTCCAAACTTAATGCCCCGCTTGTCTGGGGGCTCGATGAGGTGGATCGTCTCTTCGTTTGCTCCTACGGCAGCGAAGTCTTCGGCTTGTTCCGCTCCTGGCACAACGAGCGGGCACTTGACCCCTCAGGCCCTTGGGCTGGCTTGACACTGACCATTGCTTACGCGACGGAGGCTCACTTGTTCATCACGGATATGAACCAGTCGCCGTTCAATATAGGCACTCGTCTCGTCCTGGAAGATTTCACCACTCAACAAATCGACGACCTCAATCGCCGCTACGGCAGTCCGCTCAAGGATCAGGCCGAACTTGACCGCTTCACTTTACTTGTCAACGGACACCCTTACCTGGTTCGCCGAAGCCTTCATGAAATGGCCACAAAGGGGATCAAAATCGCCGCTTTTGAAGCAATGGCTGATCGCGATGAAGGGATTTTCGGCGACCACTTGCGCCGCATTCTCGTTCTTCTGGCAAAAGACCCGGCCTTGAGCGACGTCGTTCGAGGGCTTCTTCGCGGCCAACCCTGTCCGACACCGGAAAGCTTTTACCGCTTGCGAAGCGCCGGCATCATCACCGGAAATTCCCAGAGCGAAGTTCAGCTTCGCTGCCAGGTTTACTCTTCCTACCTCACGCGCCATCTGCGGTAGTTCTGTGGCTGCAAGCGTGAACCGCCGGTCTGACGAGCGATCGAGATAATTCGGCCGCTCGCCAAAAGAGTTGAAGCTCGGCATCACAGCTGAAGCTCTAGCGCGTCCAGTGGCAATTGAGATACTCACGCGATGTCGCTTGCGTCCGGATGCAATCAGACTATATGGAAGTTTATCATGATCTGGTTCAATACTCTCGCGCGCGTGATGGTCATGGCGCTTCTATCAAATCTTGTTGCTCCATGCTCATTGCTGATTTTGACTAGCCACGCGGCAGCCCGCTGGCCGCAATTTCGCGGACCCAACGGGTCAGGAATTGCCGAGCACGACAACCCTCCGATAGAGTTTGGTCCAACAACCAATCTTTTGTGGAAAGTACCATTCCCTCCGGGACACTCCTCTCCGTGCATTTGGAACGATCGTATTTTTTTGACCAGCTTCGAAGGCGGAAAACTCGAAACCATCTGCATTCGACGAAGTGACGGCCATCTCTTGTGGCGGCGAGCAGCCCCAGCCGGAGCTATCGAGAGCGTGCATGAGTTCAGCAGCCCTGCCGCCTCCACCCCCGCAAGCGATGGGCAGCAAGTCTATGCATATTTCGGTTCGTACGGATTACTAGCTTACGATTTCAACGGAAAGGAAGCGTGGACGATGCCGTTGCCAAAGCCGGCCAATAATTTCGGCACGGCATCCTCCCCGATCCTGCTGGGTGACTTGCTGCTCATGCTTTGCGACGGAAGCGGCGGAAGCTCGTATCTCCTCGCAATTGACCGCACGACAGGCCGAGCCGTCTGGCGCAAGGATCGGCCGCTCTTCACCTCCAATTGGTCAACGCCATTCGTTTGGCGGCACGACAACCTTGATGAAATCGTTGTTCCTGGCTCCGGTCGGCTCGTGGCTTATGATCCGAAGGATGGAACTGAACGGTGGTGGGTGAATGGTTTCCCGCGTGTTGCGATTCTCGTTCCCGTTTCAAGCCCCAGCTTGCTGTTCGCCTGCGTGGCTGGTCAAGGCGCCACCGCTGACGAACGGTTCGATCTCCCCGATTGGGCTACCGTGATTGCCAAGTACGACAAGAACAAGGATGCGAAGCTCTCTCCCGACGAATTACCTCCCGAGTTTGCATGGCACCTGCGCAAAGAAGTTTCCAAAGAGACGCCCGGAAACTATTTCCCCATGAGCTCCGTGATTAAGTGGTTCGATGCGGACAAAGACGGCCTCTGCAGCGAAAAGGAATGGCTGGCGGCAATCGCGTTCGTCACAGAGAACAAGTCCACGATGATGGCGCTGCGCCCTGGAGGCAAAGGCGACTGCACAGAAACGCACGTTGTTTGGAAATCTCAACGCGGACTTCCCGAGTTGCCTTCGCCGATTCTTCACCAGGGACATCTCATAACCGTCCGAGATGGCGGGCTCGTCTCGTGTTTTGAGCCCGAGACTGGCCGCATTCTCTACCAGGAGCGATTGGGGGTGACTGGCCAATATTGCGCCTCACTCATTGCCGCCGACGGGCACATCTACGCGGCATCGGTCTCGGGTACAATAGTCACTTTCACTGCGGGCGAAGTGATGGAAGTCTTGGCGAGAAACCAACTGAACGAGCGAATCGTTGCCACGCCAGCCATCGCCGACGATAAACTTTACGTGAGAACCTCAAACCATCTCTACGGATTCGGAAAATAGAGGTGTCGCGCGCAAGCGCTTCATTGGTTATCCTGGTGATGCTCCAGTTCTCGTTTAGGTTGCAACAGAGTAAAACTATGGGTACCTCGGAAAACTCGTTCTACGTTACGGGCGGCACACTCCGGCCGGATGCTCCGTGCTACGTCGAGCGTCAGGCTGACAAGGATCTTTACGATGGTCTGCTCAAGAGTGAGTTCTGTTACGTACTCACGTCACGCCAAATGGGCAAATCCTCGCTTATGGCTCGGACCGCTCGAAAGTTGAGGGAACAGAAAGTTCGTATCGCACTTTTGGACCTGACGGCCATCGGACAGAATTTGACGCCGGAGCAATGGTATGGCGGCTTGACCGCCAATCTGGGACGCCAGCTCGGTCTGGAAGATGAGTTGGATACCTATTGGCTAAACGAAGTTCGGCTGAGTCCGGTCCAGCGGTTCTTCAGCGCGATTCGGGAGGTGGGGATGAGGCAGCATCCGGGGCGAATGGTGATCTTTGTGGACGAGATTGACACGGTCCGCAGCCTGCCTTTTTCAACCGACGAATTCTTCGCCGCGATTCGAGAATGCTACAACCGACGAACCGAAGACCCGAACCTCAATCAGCTTGCCTTCTGTCTCCTCGGCGTTGCCACCCCGTCAGACCTGGTTCGTGATAGCCGCGCCACACCTCTCAACATCGCAAGGCGGATCGAGCTCAACGACTTTACCGGCGAGGAAGCGGCCCCTTTGGCCAAAGGCTTTGGCCTTGGTGAGGAACGCGCGCAAGAGCTACTCGACCGGATTCTTCACTGGACCAATGGACATCCTTACTTAACTCAGCGGTTGTGTCGGGCCACCGCCGAGGCGAATACCTCAGAGCATCCTCCCAAGCCTCGAATCGCAAATCGAAGATCAATCGACCGCGTCTGCGAAGATCTCTTTCTCTCCAACCGGGCCCGCGAACGGGATGACAATCTTCTCTTCGTCCGGGAATGCCTGCTCCGCAGCGACGCGGATCTTGCTGGCCTGTTGGAGCTCTATGATCGCGTCAGGAATTTCGCGGTGGTACATGATGACGAAACGCATTTGTTGATCAAAGCGCTGCGCCTTTCAGGGATCACGCGAGTTGAAAAGAGTTTGCTTCGGGTGCGCAATCGCATTTACGAACGGGTCTTTGATCATGATTGGGTCATGGCCAATGTCCCGGTGATCCGCCACCCGGGAACAAGGGCAATTGCAGTCATGCCCTTCCACGATGACAGCGTCGATCCACTGAACGATTACTGGACCGACGGGTTGACCGAAGAGTTGATCAACGCGCTCGGACAGGTGCCAGGGTTGACGGTCGCGTCGCGAAGCTCCGCGTTTGAATTCAAAGGAAAGACGGAAAACCTCAACGAGATCGCCTCCCGTTTGAATGTCGAAATTGCCCTGGAAGGCACCGTCCGCAGAATGGGCGATCGGGTCCGCATTTCGGTGGAACTCGTGAGTGTGACGGACGGCTATCGGTTATGGGCCGAGACATTTAATTACCGGGCGAAGGATCTTTTTGCGATTCAGGATGAAATCACCGGCGCGATTGTCGCTCGTTTGAAGTTTGGACTGAGGAGTCAATCCGATGCCTATGCAACGAAACCGCCGACGGATAGCCCCGAGGCTTACAACCTTTACCTGAAAGCCCGTTACGATTGGAACAAACGGCACGAAGCCGCGGTCAGGCGGAGCATCAGATTCTTTGATGAAGCCATTCACAAGGACCCTCACTTCGCTCTCGCTTACGCTGGCCTGGCCGATGCCTACAATCTGCTGGGGATCTATAACTATCTGCCGCCGGTCGAGGCTTATCCCAAAGCGAAGGCGGCCGGGCTGAAAGCTTTGGAGATCGATGACAAGCTCGCACAAGCCCACGCCACACTCGGCTGCGTTTACTCGATCTACGATTGGAACTGGGCGCGCGCAGAAGCGGAGTTCAAACGCTCGATCCAACTAAACCCCAGCTATGTCCCGGCTCGCCAATGGTACGCGATCAATTGCTTGACGCCCCTCGCGCGTCACGAGGAAGCGATCAACGAGCTAAGAAAAGCCCAGGCCGTTGATCCACTTTCGCTGGGAGTTCAAGCGAGCCTCGCTCTCACTTTCTATTATGCCAGACAGTATGAGCGAGCCATTGGGCAATGCCGCCTCACGCTCGATATGGAAGAGGATTTTTGGGTGACGCACCTGTTCTTGGGATGGGCGTATTTGCAAAGATCCATGTTCGCCGAGGCCATCGCCGCATGCCAATGCGCGGCTCAACGGGGAAAGAATGATCCCGTCGCGCTCGCTTCCCTCGCCTACGCGCATGCCCTGGCCGGAAATCGCGGTGAAGCCTTGCGTCTGGCCGACGACCTCACCGCGCTCACCCAGGAGCGTTATGTCCCCGCCAGCGAGATTGCCATCCTCTGGCTCGGACTCGGCGACGCCGAACGAGCCATGCAATGGCTTCTGAAGGCCAGCGAGGAAAAATCCCTTCGACAGATTTATCTCAAGGTAGAACCCCGGCTCGATGGTCTTCGCAAGGACCCGCGCTTCTCTGAAATGCTTGCGAAAGTCGGTTTCAGCGACTCGAAAGAAGCGCGCTCCACATGAGCTGCCCGGCTTGACGGCGCTATTAGTTTCTCGGATGAAAGCAGCACGCGACAAGAGCAAGGATAACGCGGTGCGCAGCCCGGGCTCAAAACCGCCGCGATTAGATGGCCTGATCAGGAAACTGGCCTGGCTCTAAATCGATGGTGTAGCCGATGTTCCCCAGAGCGAAGTCAGGCTACTCGCAGAATGGAGTTCGCGTGCCGTTTACCTTCTGCGGATCGATCAAGCAAGGGCGTTGGAGCGAGGCCGATGCAAATCCAGATTGCCCTCCTCATCTGGCTCTTTCATTTGGAAAGCACCAAGAGCATCCGCGCTTCGGAAACACACTCAATTCCCCTTGTCACTCTGAATGGCACCTTCCATACTCACCGCGTTTTGAAGATTGCTCGATGCCGGTCAGAAGAGCATTTGCTTCGCACCCACGGTTTGCCAACAGTTATGCTGAAGGTTTTTTGTAGAACTCTGCTTCCGTTAATCGTTTGGGCCACGTCGCCACTTTGTTCAGTGGCGTCCAACTACGTTTATATGATCGACACATCGAGGTCGATGAGAACGTATCGGAAAGCACTGCCGGAAGCCGTCATCGCGGATATTGATCGAGCCTTGGCCAACGGATCGTATGCTCCAGGTGACCGCGTTTATGTCTGGTCTTTCACTGCCGACGTTTCGGAATTATTGAAAATCGATTACAAGGCTGGCTCGGAGACTGACCTGCGTGTGCAGATCGAATCGAAGATGAAACGCCTGAAACTGGAGGGGTTGACCAGCATTGCGAAACCGCTCATCAAGGCGTTAGAACAATTTGGCCCACGGGACACAGGCGACTTGCATTTTTTCGTTTACACGGATGGTCGAGACGCTGTGTCCGCACCAGACGGGGAAAAGATTTTGCGCCTCTACAATCATGGTTTCAAACAGCACGCGCGTTTGCGCCAGGCAACCCTGATACAGTTCGGTAACGAAGAGCCTCCCAAGACCACTCAAGCTCTGATTGCTGGCATCGGCGGCAGAACCGTACTCACCGGCCATGCTCCAGAAATCACTGCCGCTCCTAAAACCCATTTGGACGGTGGCGCGGAGAAAGTGGTTCCTTCAACGATCCCCACCACGATTTCCGTGATGCCTGTGACAATTCAATTTTCCATCGGCGTGGCACCGGAAATCGTAAAACCAGTTCCTCTGGAATTCACGGTCGCCCCGACTCAACCTGGCCTTTTAATCGGGCTTGCGCTTGAGACCGGCAAGCTGCCGGACGGGATGAGCGTGAGCACGACCTCCGATCGGTTGGCCACTGAAGGAAGGCAATCCGTTGATTTCTTGATCAGAAACGCTCCGGCAGGCCATTACTCCGCAAAGTTGAAGCTCTCCGGACCTGTCACTGTTCGACCGGACGAAATACCGATCGATTTTGAAATTGTTCCTGTTCACTCTAACGAGATCGGCCTTCAGTTTTATCCTGAACATCTTTCCCTGATTGAGGTTTCCACGGGAGACCAATGGCAGAGCGTTCCGAACGTTGGCCTCTCACTTTTTTACCCTCCGAACCTGAGCAAGACCTTGGTCCGATTCGACTCTGAAACGCCTCAAGGAGTCGAACTCCAGATCCTTCCCGGGAAGGAGGCTGGCCAAGCAATCGCGATCGGCAGGCTCGTCAACTTATCCGACTTAGGGCACACTGTAAGATTTCAGATGCGGCAGATTTCTAGCAACATTGTTGGCAAATCTCTCAGCGCCAAGCTAAGCGTCCATGTCCAATCGGGACAGGGTGTGAAGGTGATTGGAACCAACCGAATCACGCTTCCGTTCGGAATTGTTTCTCCACTCGAAGTGCAGATCGAAACTCCAGAGCTGGCTTTGGGCGACATTGCCCCAGGGAAAAAGGCCATCAAGACCGCATTGGCGCTCCGCGTCAAAGGACAACCGCTGGGAAAGAAAGTTCGAGTTGTGAAGCAGGGAACGGAACTTGCGAGTATCACAGTAACACCGAACGAAATTGTATTGAAGCCGGGGCTCATGCAGGTGGATTTGGAATTTTCAGGATTCGATGGCCGCCCACCCGGAAATGTCGCGGGAACTCTCGTTCTGGTTCCGACCGAAGAAGGGCCGCTGATCAAGATGCCCTCAGCCGCGATTCCTGTCCGAGGACGAATCCCTGAGCTAGCTAAAATTATCGCAGAAGTAGAAAACCCCATGGTGTCAGGCCAACCTCTGGTGATCCACGCCAGATTCGACTCGGGTGAGAGAGGGTCCATCAGCGTGGCTGTTCATCCGCCTGATTCGAAGAAGATTTATGAAATTGCGCTGGCGGATAGTGGTGCCGCAGCGGATGGTGATGCCAAGGCCAACGACGGCGTATTCTCCGGGCTATTCAAACAAACCGGACCGTTAGGCAAGTATCAGCTCACCGTTACCGGCAAGGGAACAAACAACTCAGTTCAGAACGCCTCTCTGACAGCTCCATTCTATTTCAAAGCCCCGACCAGCCCGCTCCTCGGGTCCATGGCCAAGCGCAAACAGACCGAACTCATCCAATTCAAACCGATGATTATTTCTGAATTTCCAGGCAAAATTGCGATTCATGAAGAATCCGCGACTTCGAAAAGTGGCCTTCCCACGTTTCTGTCGAACAAAGATTTTAATAAATCGTTGGAGCGCGGAGAAAACCCTCTTAATCTCTCGGTCGAACTGGCCCGGGATATCCAACCTGGGGATTACAAGTATCAGATTTATTTAGTCACCGATCTGATCGAGGGGACAAGGGCCAAGATTCCGCTTTCTTTTGAGATCAATGTGTTATCGTTCTTCCAATATTTTGTGAGAATGCTTGCCATCGCGCTGGCTGTGGCCGCCGCAGCTTTCCTGGCTATCGTGGCTCCTTGGAAAAAAATACACTCGTCGCAAGCCTCCAAAAAAGCTCTCCCCCCAACCCAGTCGTCCGACAATCCCGACGATAGCTTCGCCTAGATCTGGAGAGTTCAAAATAGCTGGATACGGCGGCTTGACCATCAAGGCGTCAGCGACTATAAATCTGAAATGTTCTGGAGAGATGGCTGAGTGGCCTAAAGCGCAGGTTTGCTAAACCTGTGTAGGAGTAATCCTACCGAGGGTTCGAATCCCTCTCTCTCCGCCAT
>CAMAWP010000245.1 GCA_945861765.1 Akkermansia muciniphila
ATGCAGACTATATTTTTCTCCCGCCTAGGTCATCCGCAAAGCGGACCTATGTTATGGTGCATAACGACGAAGGGTTTGCATCGGTCTTGCCACTGTTGACAATCACCAGTCTGACATTTCAGATTGACGCCAACGCCTAACGGAGGCGACAACTCGGCGAACAGTTCGATGAAAGCCGCCCCGCCCCGTCCCAAACCAGCTCCCCATCCGCTGAGGCAAGTCACTCAACAGTGAGCCGAACCAAAGCAGCGGAAAGCTTTCCTTTCTACCTTTCGGAAGGTGAGAAGGCCAGGATGAGGAATTCACTCCGCTGAACTGATCGAGCTCAGATGATCACTCCTTTCCTCTCGTTTCAAAACATCACCAAGCGCTTCCCCGGCGTTTTGGCGTTGGATCGTGTGAGCTTCGAAATCGAGCGGGGAAGTTGTCACGCTTTGATAGGCGAGAATGGCGCCGGCAAAAGCACAATGGGCAAAGTCCTGGCGGGAGTCTTCATGGCAGACGAGGGAGAGATACGGCTTGATGGGCAAGTGATCCATCCAAACGATCCACTCGCCGCACGCCGATTGGGGATCGCTATGGTTCATCAGGAGCTTGCCTTCTGTCCGAACCTGACCGTGGCGGAGAACCTTTGCCTTGGGGATTTGCCGCGCCACGGCGGCTGGGTGGACCGATCCAGGATGCGCGATCAAGCCCGTGCTATGCTGAGCGAGATCGAAGCGAAGATCGAAGTCGATCTCCCCATTAGCCAGCTCTCCACCGGCCAGGAACAAATGGTGCAAATTGCCGCCGCGCTCGGGACTGACGCGCAGGTGATCGTAATGGACGAACCGACCAGTTCGCTCTCGGCCCATGAGAGTGAACATTTGTTCGTTCTTGTGGGGAACTTGAAGCGACGCGGCATCACCGTCATCTACATCTCCCATCGCATGCAAGAGATCTTCCAGCTTTGTGACACGCTAACGGTCCTTCGTGATGGCCGCCATGTTGCCACGGAGGAAATTTCTCAAACAAATCCCGACCGCGTCATCCACCAAATGATAGGACGCGAGGCCGTCCATTTTCTTCCCCGGCATTTGGACCAGCCCCTCGGAGGAGAATTGTTGAAGGTGGAGAATCTTAGCTCGCCCGGCAAATTCAACGACATCACTTTCAGTCTTCGTGCCGGCGAAGTGCTTGGGTTCGCTGGTTTGGTCGGCGCGGGGCGCAGCGAAGTCGCGCAAGCCATTTTCGGCCTTGATTCCCAGGCCACTGGACGTGTCTCAGTGCGCGAACGGCCGCTCTCGGCCACCTCGGTATCCGCGGCACTGGCGGCGGGGATTGGCCTGTTGCCGGAGGACCGAAAACGACAGGGCTTGGTGTTAACAATGAATTGCCGCGAGAACGCCTCGCTGGCGTCACTCGATCGGCTGACGCGCGGGGGCTTCATCCAGGGACGCAGAGAGAAAAAAATGGTCGATGACTATCTGCGGCAACTTCGCGTGAAGACTCCTTCGATGGAATCGCCTATCGCTTCCCTGAGCGGTGGCAACCAGCAGAAAATTGCGCTGACCAAGTGGCTCGCGCGCGAATGCGAGGTTCTCATCGTGGACGAGCCGACACGCGGGGTGGATGTCGGAGCCAAGGCGGAGATTCACAATCTCTTGGATGAACTCGCTCGCCAGGGGTTGGCCATTCTAATGATCTCGTCGGAATTGCCGGAACTGATGAGCATGAGCCGCCGGATCATCGTCTTGCGCGAGGGCAAAATGATGGGGGAGTTACCGCGCGCCGATTTTTCACAGCCTAATCTCATGCGACTCATGGCGGGCGTGGAGGCGAAAGCCACTATTCTCGAATCCACCGAGAAGCCGAGGCTGCCCAAATGACCAAACTCCAAGGACGAGGGATGAGGCCCGTCCTTCGTGGAAATGAATCAAACTCAGCCGCTATTTCTTGACCGCTTGTTCGATCGCTTTGATCGGGTCATCCCACGCCTTTTGCCAGGTCTTTGTTCCCTCGTTTCAGCTCGGCATTGACACTCTTCTGATTCTTCGAATTCACAGCCACCAAACCATCAAACTCAACGGAGACCGTTGCAAGCCTGGACACATCAGATAGGATAAGCCGAAACAAACGCACATGCCAACAACCTCAAACCCGAGCTGGAAAGGCGTATTTCCCGCCGTCACTACTCAACTTAAGAAGGACCAGTCCCTTGACCTCGACGCCACAGCACGGCATGTCGAGACCTTGATTGATTCCGGTATCTCCGGACTCATCATGTGTGGTTCTCTCGGTGAAAACCAAACCCTGGAACCCGACGAAAGACGACGCGTCATCGAAATGGCGGTGGAGACCGCGAACGGGCGTGCTCCCGTTCTCAGCGGCGTGGCCGAGAATAGCACTGCGGCCGCTTGCCGGTACGTGCGGGATTGCGAAGAGCTTGGTGCCGACGGCGTCATGCTCATGCCCGCCATGATCTACAAAGGCGACTCACGCGAAACGATGGCCCACTTCCGCACCGTCGCCAAAGCGAGCGGTCTGCCCATCATGATCTATAATAACCCCGTGAGTTACGCGAACGACATCACTCCTGAAATGTTTGCCCAATTGGCCGATGTGAAGAGCTTTGTCGCACTCAAGGAAAGCTCCGGCAACGTCCGCCGCATTACCGACCTTCACAATACCGTTGGCGATCGCTACGCCATTTTCACCGGTGTCGATGATCTGGTCCTAGAGAGCGCCATTCTCGGCATTGATGGGTGGGTCGCGGGCACGGGGATCGCTTTTCCGAAGGAGAACCAGTATCTCTGGGAGCTCACGCGGCGCGGCGAATGGGGCAAGGCGCTGGAAATTTACCGCTGGTTCACGCCCCTGTTCCATTTGGACACGCACGTCAAATTCGTCCAGTACATCAAGCTAGCCGTTCAGGAATGCGGACTCGGTGTCGAGTGGGTCCGCGCTCCGCGTCTGCCGCTCGCTCGCGAGGAGCGCAAGCAGGTGCTGAAGATCATTCACGACGGTATCGCCAAGCGACCGCGCTTACCTCGGAACCCCGAGGCACCAAGGACCCAACTCCGATGAAAAGAGTTCAGGTCATTGACTCCCACACTGGCGGTGAGCCGACGCGCGTCGTGGTCAGCGGCGGACCCAACCTTGGCCAGGGCACAGTCGCAGACCAGTTAAAAATCTTTCGCGAGCACCACGACCAGTTCCGCTCTGCCGTGGTGAACGAACCGCGCGGCTCCGATGTGCTGGTAGGCGCATTGCTCGTTGAACCTTCGGATAAATCGTGCGTCGCTGGCGTCGTTTTCTTCAATAACGTCGGTTACCTCGGCATGTGCGGTCACGGAACCATCGGGCTCATAGTGGCTCTCGCCCACATGAGTAGGATCAAACCGGGCGATCACCGGATTGAAACATCTGTAGGCATCGTAACGGCGACATTGCACCCAGACGGGAGGGTCTCTGTCAGGAATATCCCAAGCTACCGCAAAGCCAAGGCTGTCGTTGTGGAGGTCGCTGGCATCGGTCCTGTGACCGGCGACGTGGCCTGGGGTGGCAATTGGTTCTTCCTGGTGGAGAATTACGGTCAGCAACTCAATCTCTCCAATGTCGAGAACCTTACTGACCATAGTTGGCGAATCCGGCAAGCCGTGAACGCCAAGGGCTTCCCCGAAGTCGATCACGTCGAACTTTTTGGCCCTCCGACCAGTGCGGGCGCAAACTCGCGCAACTTTGTCCTTTGTCCCGGCAAAGCTTACGACCGTTCGCCATGCGGCACCGGCACGAGCGCCAAGCTCGCTTGCCTTGCCGCCGACGGAAAGCTCGCGGAAGGCGAGACCTGGGTGCAAGAGAGCATCATCGGTAGCGTCTTTACAGGCCACTACCGACGCGATGGAGATAACATCCTCCCGACGATTACGGGCACAGCCTTCGTGAACGGCGAATCGACGCTCGTTCTGAACGAGGAAGATCCGTTTTGTTATGGGATTCGCTAGAGGCGCTCGATCGGAGCGACTGAGTTCAACCGGCACGCCGGTTCGCGAAGGTCTCCTTGCCGATCGAGCCCAGGGGATCGAAACGCACCCTCACCTCGCAGCATAGGCCTCTGCGATTTGCTGCTTAAAGTGACATGTCCAAGCACATCCTCATCATTGGTGCCGGAGTCATAGGGCTGAGCACCGCTTACTACGCCATCCAACGAGGCTATCGTGTCACTATTCTCGAACGCGGCCCGGCTGATCACGAAGGCTGTTCGTATGGCAATGCCGGGATGGTGGTGCCGAGCCATTTTGTGCCACTGGCGGCGCCGGGCATGGTTGCCCTCGGCCTGAAATGGATGTGGAATCCCGAAAGCCCGTTTTACATCAAACCGCGCCTGAACTTGGATCTGCTGAACTGGAGTCTGAAATTCTGGCGCGCGTCAACAAAGGAGCACGTGAGCCGTTCCGCACCGCTGCTTCGTGATCTTCATCTCGCGAGCCGCGTATGTTTCGAAGAGTTCGCGGCGATTGCCGATAACGACTTCGGCCTGGTGAAGAAGGGGCTGTTGTTGCTCTGCAAAACCGAGGACACGTTCGAAGACGAGATCAAGGCTGCCGAGCAAGCTCGCAAGCTCGGTGTTCCTGCCGACGTGCTCGACGCAAAGCAAACTGCCGCGCTTGATCCAAATGTTCGGATGGATATTATCGGCTCGATTTACTTTCCAAAAGATTGCCACCTCACTCCGTCACGTTTCATGGCAGGATTGAAACAGCGGCTCGACCAAGCAGGCGTACACTTTTCTTGGGATACCGAAGTCACTGGATGGCGGGTTGGCGGTCATCGCATCGAGGCCGTCCACACCGCGGAAGGTGATTTTACCGCGGATGAATATGTTCTCTGCGGCGGGTCGTGGTCGCCCGTGGCAGCGCGTGATTTGCGGCTAAGAATCCCGATCCAAGCCGGCAAAGGTTACAGCCTTACTTTGCCAAATCCGCGCCAGCTTCCGGCGATCTGCGCAATCTTTACGGAGGCGCGTGTCGCGGTGACGCCAATGGGGAGTTCTCTTCGCTTCGGCGGCACCATGGAAATCGCGGGATTGAACGAGGAGATTAATCCAGTGCGCGTTCAGGGCATTATCAAGTCCGTGCCGAAATATTACCCCGAGTTCACGCCAAACGATTTCGACGGCATTCAGCCTTGGCGCGGCTTGCGCCCGTGCTCTCCCGACGGCTTGCCTTATCTTGGACGCACTCAGAGCTTCAAAAATCTTTCCATTGCCACCGGCCACGCGATGATGGGTCTGAGTCTCGGACCGATTACCGGCAAGCTGATGGCCGAGATTCTTTCGGATGAAGAGCCTTCTCTTGATATAAAACTTTTGAACCCAGAGCGCTACGGTTAACGACCCATGATGAGGAAGAATGGCAAATACGTGGAACGGGCCTTTGGTGTCGCGAGCGAAAGCTATCGTGAAATCGGCGTTAACGTGGAGCACGCTCTAGAACGGCTGGCCACCATTCCCATTTCGCTGCACTGCTGGCAGGGCGACGACGTGCGCGGCTTCGAAAATACCGATAGCGAACTCGGTGGCGGCCTAGCGGTCACGGGCAACTATCCAGGGCGAGCGCGCACTCCAGACGAAATGCGGGCTGACTTTGAAAAGGCGCTTTCGCTGATTCCAGGGCAGCACCGAATCAATCTGCACGCTTGCTATGGCGAGTTCAACGGCCACCGCGTGGACCGCGACGAAGTCTCATCCGAGCATTTCCAAAACTGGATTGACTGGGCCAAGGCCAGGAGGCTGGGGATGGATTTTAACCCGACGTTCTTCGCCCATCCGAGGGCGGCGGACGGCTTGACGCTGACGCACCGCGATGACGGAATTCGCAAGTTTTGGATTGAACATGGAATCCGCTGTCGAGAAATCGGCGCGGCCATTGGCAAAGCACTCGGCACCCCGTGCCTCACCAATCTCTGGATTCCCGACGGCTCTAAAGAAGCGCCGGTGGATCGTAAGACTCCACGGGAACGCCTCGCTGCATCGCTTGACGCAATTTTCAAGAAGAGAATCTCCTCCAAACTCAATCTGGATGCGGTCGAACCGAAGCTCTTTGGCATCGGCAGCGAAAGCTACGTCGTCGGGTCCCATGAATTCTACCTCGGTTACGCCATCACCCGCCGCAAACTGCTCTGCCTTGATGCGGGCCACTACCATCCGACGGAAAGCATTGCCGATAAGATCACGGCCGTGCTCCAATACCTGCCGGAAATCCTTCTGCACGTCAGCCGTGGAGTGCGATGGGATAGCGATCACGTCGTTATTCTCACGGACGACCTCCGAGCCATCGCCGGAGAAATTGTCACGAACGGCTATCTCGGCCGTGTCCACATCGGCCTGGATTATTTCGATGCCACCATCAACCGCGTTGCGGCATGGGTTATCGGCACACGCTGCATGATCAAGGCGCTTTTGCTGGCGCTGCTCGAGCCCGTTGACATTCTCCGAAAGCTGGAAGCCGAAGCCGATTACACGTCGCGCCTCGCGCTGCTTGAAGAAATAAAGACTTTGCCGTTCGGCGCGGTTTGGGATTTCTATTGCCTCCGGGCTGGCATACCCGTGGGAGAAGCATGGCTGCCGGAGATCAAGCGCTACGAACGTGACGTCCTATCGCGGCGGGGCTAGTGGCGAACAGAATGGACGCTCCGTTGCTCCAACTCGACCAGGTGACCAAGTCATTCGGAGCCGTGCGCGCGCTCAAGGGTGTGTCGTTTTCGCTCCGCGCCGGGCAGGTTCACGCGTTGGTTGGCGAAAATGGCGCTGGCAAATCCACGCTCATCAAACTGATCAGCGGCGCGCATCAACCCGACGGCGGTATTATCGAAATCGATGGACTTCAGGTTGAGCGCCTCAACCCCGCTTTGGCCCGCACCCTTGGGATCGCCGCCATTTATCAGCAGCCAGCCCTCTTCAACGATCTTTCCGTGGCGGAGAACATCGCGCTCGGCTTGGAAAAACCTTCGGTCGCTCGGCGAGTGCGTTGGGCGGAACGCCGCGCCGTCGCCGTCGAGTTGCTCGAACGGGTCGGCGCTCATATTGAACCCGACACGGAGGTCCGCCAGCTCTCAATGCCGGAGCAGCAACTGGTTGAAATCGCCCGCGCGCTCGGAGCAGGCGCGAGAATTTTAATCATGGACGAACCGACCGCGTCATTGACTTCAAAGGAGGTCGAACTGTTGATCGATGTCGTGAAAGATCTGCGCGCGCAGGGCGTCGGGGTGATCTATATCTCGCACCGTCTAGGGGAAATTTTTCAGGTGGCCGATTGCGTGACTGTGCTGCGCGATGGCGAAAGTGTCGGCACGTTTCCAGTGGGTGGTCCTCGATCCGCCCGCCGGGACGAATCCAACGCTCCCATCACGGAATCCGAACTGATCCAACGGATGGTGGGGCGTGAAGTCTCGACGATCTTTCCACCGAGTCAGAGCACGCCTGGCGCCCCGATGCTGTCGCTTCATGGGATCGGCTGCCGTGCGTCGGGTGTTCACGGAGTTACGCTCGAGGTTCGCGCGGGCGAGGTGCTAGGCTTGGCTGGATTGGTCGGCGCGGGTCGCACCGAACTTGCGCGTATTCTCTTTGGCATTACACCCGCTGATTCCGGCACAATGACGCTCGAAGGCAAACCGCTTCGTATCCGTTCACCACGCGACGCCGTGAAAGCTGGCATCGTTTATGTCCCGGAGGATCGGAGACATCACGGCGTGATTCTTGAAATGCCGGTGGCCGCGAATGTCACGATGGGGATTCACCCGCGATTATTCCCGACGGGTTGGCTGCGCTTGGCAGCAGAGCGCGCCCTCGCGCAAGATTACATCCGCGACCTCGCGATCAAAACACCGTCGTCGGAAACGCGCGTCGGGAATCTCTCCGGTGGGAACCAGCAAAAGGTGGCTTTGGCTCGCTGGCTTGCCGCTCAACCAAAGGTCCTCATTCTCGATGAGCCGACGCAGGGCGTGGACGTCGGCGCGAAAGCCGAAATTCACAAACTGATCCGCCGCTTCACGGCTCAAGGGCTCGCGGTGCTGATGATTTCATCGGAATTGCCGGAGATCCTCGGGATGAGCGACCGCATCGCCGTCATGCGCGGGGGAGGCGTTGTGGCGGTTCTGCCGGGCAATTCGAGCGCGCCTGATGTCATGGCTGCGGCGCTTGGACAAACGGAGGATGGACCGATCGCTCGATAATTGGAACAGCCATCGCACAGCCTTCCGGGCTTCCAGGGCGCGGTGACGTCGCAGCGCAGCGTCCCGGACAGATTTAACCGTTACCGCAGCGCCTCCACAGCCGCTTGAAAATCATCGGGCATGGGAGCCTCCAAGCCCAGTCTCTTTCCGGTTCCTGGATGCGTAAAACACAAATACTGGGCGTGCAACATTTGGCGCGCGGCCTTGTAGCCAGTCAGTTCCTGCAATCGCTGATTCTGTCGATTGCCATACGTTTCATCGCCTACCAGAGGGGTGCCCAGATGCTGGAAATGAACCCGAATTTGATGCGTGCGGCCCGTGTGTAAAATGGCTTCAACGTGAGTTGCGGCGTTGAACCGTTGCAGCACGCGATAGCTGGTCCAAGCATCGCGCCCCTTCCCGTCCGTGACGGCCATCCGTTTCCGGTGCGTCGGATGACGGGCAATCGCTGCGCGGATATCGCCCGAAGGCGTCGAAAGCTGACCGCAGACCAAGGCTTGATATACCTTTTCAACCTGCCGGTCGGCGAATTGGGTGGCCAAAGAAAGGTGGCTTGAATCGTTTTTTGCAACGACGAGGCAGCCGCTCGTGTCTTTGTCGAGGCGATGGACAATTCCGGGCCGAGCGACTCCGCCAATGCCGCTGAGCTGCCCTTGGCAGTGGTGCAGGAGAGCATTCACAAGCGTGTGCTCATCGTGCCCAGCCGCTGGGTGTACGACTAATCCAACGGGTTTATTCAGCACCAGCAGATCTTCGTCTTCGAACAAGATTTCGAGAGGGATATCCTCCGGCTTGGCCACCGCGGCTTTGGGTTCTGGCCAATGCAAGTCGATCGTTTCGCCCTTCCGAGGATGGTGGGTTCCTTTTACCCGTTCACCGTTGACCTTGATGTCACCTTGCTCAATCAGCCGTTGAATGTTCGCACGAGAGACCGCTGGAAATTGCTCGCGGAGAAAGGTGTCGAGCCTGGTGCTCGGGAGGGATTGCTCGACGATGATGGTTTCCGTGCGTGATGACATAGAGGATAGGCTACTGCCCCGCTCGTGAGAGGTGCGGTGCGGTCGGCGGCATCGATCGTTTCCGTAGCTTAATTGTAAACTTTCGGGGAGAAAATAGGGTTGGAATTCATGTCAAAGTTGGCAGCAACGGAAATGGTTTTATCGTATGCCACGGAGCTTGGTTCACTCCGCTACTTGCGATCCATGCCGTCGCCGGTGAAACTCCTAGGCTCGGGTTTGACATTTCGTAGCTTCCAAAAAAGAACCAATCCTAGGACGAGAATGGCGCCGCTGACCAATTGGGCATGGGTGAAAACCCCACCCACATAATGAACCGAATAATCTCCACGGAACATTTCCACAAAAGTCCGGAGCACCGCGTAAGCCACCAGATAAGCCGCGAAAACTTGACCGTCAAATTTCTTTCGGCGAAAGAGCCAGTCCAAGCTGAAGAACAGTCCAAAATTCAGGAGTGATTCGTAGAGTTGCGTCGGGTGAACCCCAGCTCCATTCGTCCAATGCTCGGGAGGAAAATGGATGGCCCAGGGCAGATCGCAGCCACGACCATAGCAGCAGCCCGTCATCAAACATCCGATGCGGCCAATCGCATGCCCCAAGGCGATGCTTGGCGCGATGATGTCCGCGATTTTCCAGAGCTGGAGTTTTTTGATTCGCGCGTAGAGAATCGTCGCCAACGAGGCCCCCGCCAATCCCCCGTAATAGACCAAACCGCTCCGACGCAGCATGAAAACCTCCGAAATTGGTTTATTGGCGAACTCTTCCTTCCAAAAGGTAAACACGTAGAGAGCGCGCGCGCCCACGACCGCCCCTCCGATTAACCATGGGGCCATATCACTCACCGCTTCTGGGGATATGCCACTTCTGGGAGCCCGGCGAGCCGCAGTCCAAAAGGCCGCGAGAAAACCGATCGCGGTGAGAATGCCATACCAGTAGATAGTGATTCCACCAATTTCGAACGCAATGCTATGCACGTGCCAGGAACTTAAAGGCGGACGGTGCTACTGACAAGAGGGATTGACCAGGCATCGCGCGCCTGGGCGGATGTCCGAATGAGGACGGGCCAAAACTTCGTGCCTCGCAGGGAGCGATCACCCCGGACTTCGCGCGCGCAGGGCGACTCGGAACCCACCCCTACCCCTCCCAGGAGGGGAGCTTTGTCCGGTCTCCTCCTGAGAGGGAGCTTCGTCCGGTCCCTTCTTGGGAGGGAGCTTTGTGCGGTCCCCTCCTGAGAGGGAGCTTTGTCCGGTCCCCTCCTGGGAGGGGTAGGGGTGGGTCGGTTCATGGAGAGCCTCCACCTCCGACATTGGACCCGCATCGGGACCATGAACTGTCGGGGCATAGGTTGGTGCGCCAGCTTTTGGAGTGCGGCAACGGAGTCTGCGGAGTTGCCGCTTTGGGTTGGGAT
>CAMAWP010000246.1 GCA_945861765.1 Akkermansia muciniphila
TCCGAGCTGTAGTCTCCGAGCCGGAAGCCGTCGAGTCCTGATATGCTCGATCGCCAGAAAAGGTCAGGGTTCGAGGGGACTCTCACCCCACCCAGGTTCATGGGCAGGGAACACCTCCCAAATTTGGACGTGAATCGAGGCCATGAACCTGGGAGCGCCGGCGTCTCGCCGGCGAGTTGCTGTGGCGAAATTAGGAACACGCCGGCGAGACGCCAGCGCTCCCAGGTCAGGTTCATGGAGAGAATTGCTGTCGGGCTTTGAACCGCAAGAAATGCCGACGCTGACACTTGTTCGATGACGACTTAGCCGAACGCGAAAGTTACCTTTCTCCCGAACACTTGGTTCGTTGCGCTGCTAAGTTAATGAATAAATGGCGATACGGCCGAAGTCCGCGAACTTTCCGTCTTTGGGCTTCGGCTGGCTCAGGGTGATTCCCAGGAAAAGCCGCCCCCCGTCGGAACTGAAGACCGCTTTGGTGACGCGGTTCTTTACATCGAGAGAATGGATGAGAGCGCCGGTTTGAGCGTCGAAGAATCCGATGTTCCATTTACCCTGCGCCAGACGTCCGCCCATGATGAAATACGGACTGGACGGATGAAACGCGAGTGTTTCCATCAGCCCGTTGCCGTGCTCGCCCTCATGAATTTCGTCGAGCTTTTTCGCAGGATTCTCACGCCAGGCAAACCGTTGCCAGGTCTGTTTGCCGTTGCCAGCCATTGGGTCCCGCATCGGGCCCATTCCGCCGACGAGCAACTGGTTGCTATCTGGCGTGAAGCTGAGGGCGAAAATGCCACCGATGTAATGGTGGCTCTTGATGATGCCCCAACTCGTGAAGTTGGGCGTCGTCCAAGCGGACAATTGCTGGCCGCTCGCCAGATCCCACACGCGCACCTCGCCCATCATATTGCCGGCTGCGATGACTCGGTTGTCCGGGCTGAACGCCACCGACAGCACCGGTGGCACATGAGAAAAGCTGTGGATCAGTTCACCAGTCCGCGCCTTGAACACTTTGACGGATGGCTCTTGCTCAAGAGCTGGTTCGTACTTGTAGCCACCTGCTAAATACTGGCCGGTGACAGAGGCCACCCATTCGCCATCTCGAGACGCTGCCATCTGCCAGGACCAGAATTTGTGGGCGGATACCTTGCGAACCGTTTTGCGTGCCGCGATGTCGTGCCAATGCAACGCACCGTCATAACCGGCCGAGATGGCCGTCGCGCCATCGGGTGATAGCGAGACACCGGAAGCGTAGCTCTCATGATTGCCGATCACTTCGAAATTCCCGGACTCCACATTGATTTCGTAAATGCCGCCATCGAGACACGACGCGTAAAGCAACTTTCCGTCCGACGTCGCATCGAGACTCAATACCGCTGTCGGCAATTTGATGTCCTTCACCAGCTCGGTTTTCACGTCAAAATCTCCCTGATGGGTTCCGTCTTTTCTTCAACGCGATGAAATGTCGGCAAGCCAGGCAAATCGTATTCGGCATACGGATCGATGCCGAGCGCCGTGAAAATGGTCGCGAAAAGGTTTTTTTCGTTGAATGGCCTCTCGGTTACTTCGATGCCATCTTCGTCGGTCGCTCCGACGATCACACCACGTTTGATCCCATGGCCAGCCATCGCCAGGCTCCAGGCATTTGGATAATGGTCTCGACCACGACTCGTGTTGATCCAGGGCGTTCGGCCGAATTCACCCATCATGACGACCAACGTTTTGTCGAGCAGTCCTCGCTCTTCAAGATCTGTAACGAGGTGGTAGATGATCTTGTCCAAGTCCGGCACCAGCATCTGATAAATCTCGTGATGGAAAACATGGCAGTCCCAAGGCATTCCATTGGCCACCATGACGAATGGCGCGCCGTTCTCGACCAGTTGCCGCGCTAATAGCGTGTGGAGCCCGAACGTGCCCGGTCCATACTTCTCCTTGTCCTTCGCCGGCAGTCCATCGAGATCGAAGAGGTGAGCGCAGCTCATCAATCCTTTGACGCGCTCGAACACGGCGTTCTGCGAAGAGGCGGCCGCGCTCTGCCGTTCGTTCTCGAATTTCTTCGTCAAGAACCGCCGCAGACTCTCGCGTTCGTCGTAGTCCGTCGCCGAGATCGCCGCCGATCGTTCCACATCGGGAATCTTGTAATCTCCACCGACACGGACGGGTCCATATTGCGCTCCGAGCCAACCCGCCCAATTACCGGCCTTAAATTTCTTGAACTCATTTCCTTCAGGGCAAGGGTCGAGCAGGATGAAGTTCGGGATCGGGCTATCAAGTTGACCGAGTTGCTGCGCTAACACGGAGCCAAGAGCAGGCCGGATGAATGGCGGCCGCGGTTCGGCCCCGCGAGTCAATAGATCGATTCCTTGGAAGTGTTCGCTCTGCTTCGTCTTCATCGAGCGGACAATGGCGAGTTTGTCGAGAATGCTCGCGCACTTAGGCATCAACTCGCTCACATGAACGCCGGGAACCTTTGTGGGGATGCTCTTGAATGGGCCGCTCGTGGGGCGGCCGGGTTTCGGGTCCCATGTTTCGAATTGGCTCGGCGCGCCGCACAGCCAAAGCAGAATGCAGTGCTTCTGCTCCCGTTTGGCTTGCTCGGCAAAAGCGGCGAGAGAGAACAATCCGCTCCAACTCATCACGGAGGCAGCGCCCGCACCGGCCAAACCTTCGAGGAAGAGACGACGGTGGAACACGTGCTCAGGAGTGCTACAGCCGAGGGGAGACGTTTGGGATTTGTCTTTGGCCATGTGAAATTAGTGATTGACCTGAAACTCGGCGCCGGTCAGCAAGGCCCAGAGCAGTTGTTTGACGGCCGCCTCTGGTTGGTTCTCACGATCAGTCAGAAATTTCACCGCGCGCTTTCTTTCCTCCGCGTCGGGTTTCCGACCGAACACGGCCATGAAGGCTTGTCGGACGCGACTCTTGGGTTCGCTCAGATCGAGCAATTGTTCCGCCAGATTACCGGGAAGCGGCTTGACGACGTCGTCCAGAATCGGGTTGTTGGAAAGAAAGAGGGCCTGTTGCAAGCTCGCGTTGTATTCAATAGGAAACAGGTCAGGGAATTGCGTCACGAAGGCTTGCCGAATCCGCTTCTCTTCATGGCCAGCAATCTTTCCTTCTGCGTCGGCTTTATTGCCGGTAGCAATCAGCAATGAGCGATAGAGCGCTTCGGCGGAGAGTGGCTTTTCCAAACCGCAAGCAAAAGCCTCAACTGGCGGGATGCTTTCGCCGCGCGGTCGAGAATCCAGTTGATACACTCGAGTCAAAACAATATTTCGGATGAGCCGCTTCACATCGTATCCGCTGCGCTCGAAGTCGTCGGCAAGCCACTCCAGCAATTCGGGATGACTGGCGGGATGCTTCGAGTCCATTTCGTCCACGGGATGAACGAAACCTCGTCCCAGTAGCAGAGCCCAGATGCGATTGACGAAGGCGCGAGCTAGGAGTGGATTGTCGCGGGTCGCGGCGTTGGCCAATTGTTCACGTCGTGAGAACTTGGGAGTGGCCGGTTTTGCGGCAGTGGCTTTGTCCTTTGCGGGAGGAACGATATAATTCTCTGGGTTATCCTCTTCCTTCGCGCCGTCTGCTGGGCGCTCCTCCTGGATGATCTTGCCGTTCGGAAAAGAGAGCAAGGCAGGCTGAGATTCTTTCTTCAGGTTGGTGAAGCTGACGAACCCGCCAATCGCTGACTCCATGAGGCCTGGGCCCTCGGATGTATTCACGGTTTTGCTCCGGTTGAACGCAGCGACCAAACCCCAGTAATGCTTCTGCTCGATTTCTTGGACGAGCGGATGGTTGTGGCATTGCGCGCACTTCACTTGCATGCCGAACGCGATTGGCGCAACGGCTTCAGCCATGGCTTGGAAATTATCCTTTCGTTCGTACAAAAACCAAACCGCGCCTCTCTCCGCCGGGCTTGTGGGACGGGCCAGAATGATTCCGCGAACAACTTGGTCCCAAGGCCGGTTGGCTCGGAACGAGGTTTCAAGGAAATCAAACCATTGGTTGGATTGTCGTCTGTCGATGGAATCTTCGCCGAGGCGCTCCATGAGCACCACGTCGAAAACCTCGCGCATCCGGCGTGGATAATCCTGGCCCGCCAGCAACGCATCGACGAGCATCGCGCGACGGTCTCGACTCCTCTGCTTCACAAAGGATTTCGTTTCTTGAAGCGTGGGAATCCGCCCTGCCAAATCCAGATAAACGCGCCGAACAAAAGTGCGGTCGTCGCAGATTTCCGTGGCTTCAACGTGACGTTCACTCCAACCGAGGCGAATGAATTCGTCGATCGCCTGGCTTGGGGAGAGACCGGCTGGCGGAACCCATTTTACTCGGTCCGACGCGGGAATTGTCGAGTGATTAGAGTCATGCAAGTCACCAAGTTTCTGGCCAAGCTTGGCGACAGTCGTGGCCGATAGTGGAGCCAACTTTTGAATCCAGGACTGGATGATGAGGATTTGGTCGGCTGCAAGTTGCTTGTTGTCATCCGGCGGCATGTGCGGATCGGAACCCGCTTGAAGAAATTTATAGAGGAAGCTTTTTTCCGGATCTCCGGCGGTGACGGCTGGGCCGCGTTCGCCACCTTTCAGAATTGCATCCATTGTCCGGAGATCGAGCCCTCCTTTTTGTTTCACGCCGCCATGACACTTAAAACAATGTTGATTGAAGATTGGCTCGATATGCGAGTTCCACACCGATTGCTTTGGCGAGCTCGTGGGGGAGGGATCGGCGGGAGGCAGTTGAGCGCCACCTGGCAAATCAGCGGCGAGATAAATCGCGCTCAGCGTAATGGAGGTTAAAATCGAGGAATAAAGCCACATGCGAGGACGATAATTTTTTCCAACAGTAACAACTTATATTTGACTCACAAATATAAAATCGGGCGCGCGACTGTGTCCGTCGTGAATCTCCGCGTTGCGTTGTGACTGGCGCAATAGTGGTAGAGGCGCCTTGCCTTCCGTAATGGACGGCACCTTGCGCGCCGGAGTTTGCGGCGAGGTTCGAACACGCTTACGAACTGGCGCTCGTATAGCGCCGGAGCGAAAACCTCCATACCGATTCAGAAACAAAGAAACAGATCAGACTGAGCCCGAATAAAAGGAGCATTTCGAAGGGATGATCCAATCGCTCGATCAGCAATTTCGCGGGAACGTTGGCCACCAAAAGCATTGGAATGGCGAAGGTGAAAAATGCTTTAAAGAACCCGTGAAAGGCGGCATCCGGGATTCGGGCAATGTTAAATAGATTGTAGTAACCCCAGACGATTCCCTGCGCGCGTACCGTCCAGAAGCCGGTGCTGGCCAGCATCAGCATCAGCGAATAATGAATCCCAATGCTACAGAGCGCTAGAAATAGAAAACCGAAGACCTGCGCAGCGCTGGGATTGAGTTGCAAATGCCAGGCGGCATAGCTAATGACCGCGACAGCAGACGTTGCGTTCACAAAGCCGCCCAAATCGACCTGGCGAAAGGAAATTAGGAAGCGTGTATTGATCGGCAAGAGCAGCATGAAATCCAGTTTTCCAGTGCGAATAGATTCCGAAAGTTGGGTGCAATTTGTCAGGAATATCGCGGTGAAGATTTGCTGGATGAAATGGCTGACTCCGATCAACAGGATCACCTCCCATTTTGTCCACGTCGCGATGCGATCCGTGTGCTGATAAATGACCGCAATGAAACCGAGTTGCAGGGCGAACCAGAGCATCTCGACGAGAATCCAGAGCAGAAAGTTGGTCTTGAAGCTCATTTCCCGCACGATGGAGTTTTTCCAGAATGCCAAGTAGATGCTGAAGTAGCGTCGGAGATTCATCGCAGAGATTCGCTCGCTGAGTTAATGGATAAACTCCGGCAAACTCCAAGTCTTTACAACATGAAAACCGGCAGCAATTCTCTCCATGAACCTGGGTGGGGTGAGAGTCCCCTCGAACCCTGACCTTTTCTGGCGCTCGAGCATGTCAGGGCTCGACGGCTTCCGGCTCGGAGACTACAGCTCGGAGAGAGTCTCGCCCCACCGTTCATGGGCGCAACGCGCGTAAAAAAGTTCGGGGTGGTCTCATTTTGGCCCAGGGCACCTTCCGTTCGCCGTATGTAGTCCCGGCTTTAGCCGGTTTTCACGGAGCGACCGGCTAAAGCCGGGACTACATACCTCCCAAACTGAGAATTGCTGGAAAACCGACGTCTTTGGCTGCGGTGGCGCATCTCCGAATGAGGACGGGCCAAAACTTCGTTCCTTGCATGGAGAGACCACTCCAGACTTCGCGCGCGCAGGGCGACTCTGAACCCACCCCTACCCCTCCTGGGAGGGGAGCTTTGTCCGTTCTCCTCTCGGGAGGGGAGCTTTGTCCGGTCCCCTCCTCGGAGGGGTAGGGGTGGGTCGGCTCATGGAGAGGGAGGAAGACTCCGCAGCGCGCCTGTCCTCATTCGGAGCTGCGCTCCCATCAGCAGCGAAATCGCAGTTCGCGCTTGGTCAAACTTATGTTTCAGCTATACTCAACTACGAAAATAAGTATGAAGAAAATTGTTTTGTCATTCCTGGTTCTGGGTAGCGTTGCGTTTGTTCCGTCTGCTGACGCCACTATTATTACCGTCACGACCACTAACAACGCCAGCCCGGCTGCCGGAGAAACCTCCTTGCTTCAAGCCATCACTAACGCTTCCGACGGCGACCAAATCAGTTTCAATATTCCTGGACCGGGACCGCATTACATCGCAACACCATCTGTAGGCTATCCCTTAATCAAGGCGAACAATTTGGTCATCGACGGCTATAGCCAACCCGGATCGTCGCCGAATACGAATTCCATTCTTGCTTCCAACAACGCCAAAATCAAAGTCGCGCTCGATTCACGCGGAGGCGGCCGCTTGGTGCTCGCGAACATCGCAGGCATTCCGCTCGATGGCAGCAGCGTTCCGGGCTACGGCGACAGTGAAAGCGGCATTCTATCGATCTATAACGCGACCAATGTCACGGTGCGCGGATTGGCGTTTCTTTCCAAGCTCACGGCTGGAACGTCCGAGGATGCGGCGATTTATGGTGTTGCCTTGATTCGGAACGCCGACGGAGCGCACATCAATGGCTGTTGGTTTGGTGTCGATCTGGACGGAAAGACCGTCGCTGGCGGAAAGGCTGGCGTGGCGGGCTTTCGCCATCGTTTCGCCGGGGGGGATGATACGTATCCGGATGGAACAATTGTTGGAGTCAAAGCGCGCTCGACCAATGCTCCAGCCCAATTCAATGTGTTCGTCGGCATGCAAATTTGCCTGGCTCTGGAAGGCGAAGGTTTCCGTATCGCGGGTAATTTCTTCAATGTGTTCCCGGACGGTGTGACTGACTTCAATGCCGCGTTCGATCCGAAATACGCCGACAACCGCGCCGAGGGTGCCATGCAAATTGGGCGGATCGGCAGCAAAACTGTAATCGGAACCGATGGGGACGGTAACAACGACGCCGATGAGCGGAATGTGTTTGGAGGTGTCGTGCCGCGCTCATTGGGCGGCTATACGCATACGATCGAATTTTACGGAGGCGAGCGAAACGACATCGTCTTGGCCGGCAATTACATCGGCGTCGGAGTTGACGGGACAACTCGATTCACTAACGGTGTTCCGGTGGTTGGCGGCTTGCAGGGGAACACGCAGATCGGTTCCGATTTTGATGGGAAGAGCGACAACCTCGAAGGCAATGTCATCTTCAATAACTATCCCATCAAGATGTTCACGCCCGATGTCGTCGCCAAAGACTTCCTCGATGGCGTGGGTGTCGATGCGAACATTTCTGTCCGTGGCAACAAGTTGATCAATAATTTTGCGCCCCCCGTCAGCCCCCTCCGTGATGAAGGTAAATTCATCACCAACTATTACGCGAAGGCGCTTCTTGATGTGAGCAACGGCATTGTGCCGGTGCTTTCAACGAACAGCACAACAGCCAGACTGAAGGGCAAAGTTCCGGTCGCCGATACCGATGTTTATCCCTTCACGGTTGTCGATGTGTATCTTCCCGATCCTCAGGGCCTAACGAACAGCGTCGCCGAACTGCTAGGCGGGTTTGTTCAAGGATTGACCTATTTGGGATCCTTCGTCGAAGGCTCGACCAACGATTTCAATGCCAACCCGGGCGAGTTTGATTTTGACATCGCTTCATTAAAAATCACGGCTGGAACGTCATTGACCATCACCGCTAATTATTCGCAAGACCCACTCGGCACCCACAACGCCCGGACGCTGACAAGCCCTTTCTCGAACGTTGGCCAGCCGAAAGCTGGTCCTGTGGCTCCCCCTCCTCTGTCCATTAGCCGCAACGCAAAGGCCATTACAATCAGTTGGACTGGATCAGGCTTTGTAGTGCAATCTGCGGCCAGCGTGACTGGCACCTGGAAGAACGAGCCAACGACTGGCAGCCCCTTCACGACTCAAGCGACCGATGTCGCAAAATTCTTCCGGCTGACAAGCCAGTAGAAAACATCCATCGGAGAGGAGTTCGGTGGGTGTGCCAACTCCTTTTGAGTGCCGACTAGATGAGCCAGCGTCCTATCTCGGAACGGCCCTTACCCGTAGGAATCCATTAGGCTGGATGTCGTTGGCATGCTTAAGGGAGCTGGTGACTTCTGAAGTTCCTGTCCCATCAAAGCGAATCTTGGGCAGGCTCTCAACAATCTCCGTTGTGCCGCGACTCCAAGAGCCCAAATCGGGCGACGTTTCGATGAAATAGTCAAGAACGGCCCCGGCTCGGCGGTGAAACGTGGTCGAGAGAAAGCTCTGCTGTCCGCGGGAAACCATGCTCGGTTTGAAGAATGTATAGGAATTTGGATCCGTGGGGTTGGTGCCAAAAGCAAACTCAGTAAAGTTGTCGATCCCATCGCCGTCCGCATCTTCATTCGGTTTTGGAGAAAGATTTCCAAGATACAGCAGCTCCCAGTCGTCCGGCAGACCATCCCCGTCCGAGTCCACCGCCTTTGCCGTCCTGAGGAATAGTTGCTTGAGTTCCGCGCGATTGCCCGCTTCCGACAAATCGTGTTCGGTCAGATTGAAAACAGCGCGAAGGCGGTTTTGGGAATCGAGAATAAACACATCGCGATAACCCACGTGCCAGTTATCCCAGACCGATGCGCCCTCCCTGTCCTGCAGCCACGCCAGAGTGCGCTCCGAGGTAACAAGGTCGTTATAAGCACTGTCATTGAGTCGGTTGATCCCGATCACTTCGACGTTCAGATCTGGGTTCGCTGTCTTGATTTCGGATTGGATCGCTTCGAGGTACCCAAACTGGGCACGGCAATAACTTCACCCCGCCGAGCCGAAGTAATATCCGGAAACTTGCAATAAGTAATCTCGCGGAGAAACCTTCGATGTCTGGCGCACTGATCTCGGATTCACATCGTCCAGCGTGAAGTCAGGTAATGGGTCGCTTGCCCAAGCCGTCGCAAAGTTAGCCAACAGAACCAAGCTCACAACGAAAGTCTTCATTCTGAAACAATGCCAGCCCGCCGCACGGCTGTCAAAGAAGCAAAAGAGCGGCTGCTATCTTGGAACTATCCGGGAGCACTCGGTCCGACTCGCGCCTACTCCTCGTTGCTCTATGAAGGTGGCGGCGTGAAGAGCTCGACAAAATGCCCATCGGGATCGGCAATGAAAAGTTGCCAGGCTCCGTCGGGTCGCATCTTCCGATTGTGATATGCAACGCCAAGTTTCTGAAAATGCCGTTCCCACGCATCCAGATCGTCCACTCGAAGCGCGTAATGATTTCCCCGGTTATGCGAGAACACAGGTTCGCCCCGATCTCCGATGATATGCAGTTCCTGAATGGTGCCGAGTCGAAACCAAGCACCTGGAAAAGTGAAGGCAGGACGTGGGAGCGGTTCAAGATCGAGCACCGTGCGGTAGAACACGCAACTGGCCTCGACATCTTTCACGTGGATGGCCACGTGGTCCAACTCGTATATCTTCATGTTACGGCTATTCGCCCAAACCGTTGCTTCTCGCAACGACACGCTTCAAATCGGTAAAACTTTCCACTTCGCCGGCTCACGACGAGCCTTGACGACCCCGACAATGGGTTGGGTGATCGCACGTCAGATATACCCAGGACCACGCATTGGTTGACTGATGTAGCTGTTCGCTTCTTTGTCGCCGATGAACCGTTGTTCTTTGGGATCGAAGTGGACCCCGCGTAGGGTTTGCATACAAGATCTCGCGGGAGGGCGTGAAGCCAGCTCCACCCAAAACATGGCGTGGGACAAAACTGACAGTAGCGAAGGTGGCGATGGATCTCTTGACGAAAGAACGCCGAGTGAAGCGATTACTTCTATTCATTCATTAAAGATTCTTACCAAACTTAGGGCGGCTGATTTCTGCGAGTATTCTACCAAAGTGAACCTCAGGTCAAGCCGCTGTCGGAACTCCATGAGAAGGCGCGGATCGGCTCAACCGGTGCCGCGACCAATGCAGACGGCTTCGGCGTTGGAGTGAACTGGTAGCTTTAAGTGGTTGGTTCATATTGGTTCGTGCAGTTGGTCATAGACTCGTCCCACGTTTCCTTCTCTGTGGGCCGTTGGAAGCGCCGCCAGGTTTTGGACTGCGGCGACGAAGCGTGCGCAGTCGCCGCTTTGGAT
>CAMAWP010000247.1 GCA_945861765.1 Akkermansia muciniphila
TTCTCGTTCAGGATGTCCAGTTGTTCACTCGTCAGGCTCAAGCGCGAGATGTTTGCCCCTACATTCGCGCGCATGTTGGCTAGGTTCTGAATGGCGGTCTTGATGTAGGTTAACGAGGTCGCCGCGCTGGTGGCGTTGCTGACGGCCACGCTAGTCGCACTCGATGAATCGTAGATAGCCGAAATGCCTACTCCATTTGCCCCTAGCCCTGATGCCCACGAGCTCGATGTAAATGAACCGGTCAGAGTAGCTCCGTTCAAAGCGAATGTATTCGCATCACTGTCGATTGTGATGGCTAGGCCCACAGAAGCTGAACCAAACAGGTCAACACCATTGAACTGCTTGCTCGTGATATCGCTAATGTAGTTTTGCAACTGAGTGAACTCGGCCGAATAGTTGGACAGATCACTGACTGTTTTGGTCGGGTCTTGCGACAGCACAGCGATTTCGCTCATCCGATCCAGCGACTTCTGCACCTTCTGCAAGAAGCCATCCTGCGTCTGGCTAAAGGAGATCGCATTGGCGATGTTGGTGTTCGCAGCCCGGTTGCGGTTGATCTGCGCGTCGAACTTGATCGACTGAGCTAGCCCTGCCGAATCATCATCAGGTGAGACGATTCTGGAGCCTGAAGACAGGCGAGCCAGGGATTTACTAAGCATTGAGGTGGAGGTACCCAGCAATCGTGCTGAATTGGTGGCCGATATGTTTGTATTTATTACCATAAGACAAGTCCGTTTGTCTAAACTGTTGATTGACCGACATCCATGTCGGTGGAAAAACTTAATTAGGCTTTTTCCGGTTTCCTGCGCGATCTCTAAACTATCGCTGCCTGTTCTTATACTCGGCAGCTTGAAAGAGAACTTGAGCGAAATCGAAATTATCCGAGATTTCAGTTGCCAAAAAAGCCTGATTCAGATGTGTTCAAGATTGGAAATCTTTGCGCATGCAGAAGCAATTTGGCGGAAATAATAGATGGTTGGGAGTGAACTGGCAGATCAGTATGAACTCCGGCTGGGGGATTTTAGGATTGAACCTCGTCTTGGAGGCAGAGCGTGATGGTCGGCTCGTTCCGGTTCCCCTGGTTCCAACCCTCCACGCCGACTATTTCCCACCTCACTACCAGCGGTTGATGGAGCCGGTGCTGGCTCGCGAGCGTGTGGCATGTCAACAATTGGAAGGAAAGAAAGAAGGAACATTCCGGTGTGAGTTTCCTGTTCTCCACAGCCTCGGCAACTGGCTCGGATGGGACTCGGCAGCCGAGAAAATGGAGCGTGTCCTCGGCTCCATTAACCTAGCCATCATCTTTCTCGAAGACACTCAAATGCGTCCTCGTGCCGCGGTGGCGAGCAAGCAATTTGACCGGATTCTCGCCGGCTCAACCTGGAATAAGGAAGTTCTCTGCAAGAATGGCATTCTCAACGTAGAGACGTTTCTGCAAGGCGTCGATTTGTCGCTTTTCTGCCCAGCCCGCAAGGAAGCAGCCAAAGGGAAGCCGTTTGTCATCTTTTCCGGTGGCAAACTCGAGTATCGCAAAGGCCAGGATATTACCGTGGCGGCCTTTCGGAAATTCCATCAACGTCACCCCGACGCGATGCTGGTGACGGCCTGGCACAATCCTTGGCCCAAAACGATTTTCGGCCTGGACCGCGCCGGTCACGTGGCGGGCAGTCCGGTTTTGGATGCCCAGGGTCGAACCGATGTTCTCGGTTGGCTCGAAGTGAATGGTATCCCGCGCGGTGCCTGCCACGATCTAGGCCCGATCCCCAACTATCTCATGCCCGAAGCCTACTCCCAGGTGGACGTCGCCGTTTTGCCAAACAGGTGTGAGGGCGGAACAAACTTGGTGGCGATGGAATGCCTGGCCTGTGGAATTCCAACCATTCTCTCCGCCAATACCGGCCACCTCGATTTAGCGGATGAACGTCACTGCTATCCGCTGCTGAAACAAGGTCCGGTTCAACCGATGCCCCCATTCTTTGGGACTGAGGGCTGGGGCGAATCAGATGTCGATGAGGTCGTGGAAGCGCTTGAGCGAGTCTATCGTGACCGCGGGGAGGCCGCAAAAAGGGGTGCCGCAGCCAATCGGTTTATGCAGGACTGGACGTGGCAAAAACGTTTTGAAGAACTAGTTCAGCACTTGCAACATGTGCAATCAGAGCGTCTAGCGTGATCTCGCTTTGAATTGCCCGCTGACCAAGCGTCCGGCGGCCCTGATTCAAACGGATATTGCGCTTTTCAGTCCAACCCACTAACTGTTTTACATATGGAACAGTCTTGCGCACCGGTCATCTGGCTGGCTTACGTCTCTTATCCAGTGACTACCGCAGTTTATTTCGAACGCGCTTTGCGCCAAACCTGTCGTGTCATTACGTGCGGCCCTAAAATAGGACCCGAGATTATCGAACAGTGGCACTTGGAGAACATGAAGCTACCGGTGCTGGACCAAGACATGCCTTTACCCTTCGACGCCGATATGCGCGAAGTTTTGGTCTCCGCTAAAGAACGATTCCCAGCTCCGGATTTGTACCTCTGGATCGAATCTGTTCCTGGCTACTTTCCAACCCACTTGGAGGCATTGAACTGCCCGAAAGCTTGCTATGTCATCGACAGCCACTTGAGCCTGGAATGGCATGTAAAGTGGGCCAAACTGTTCGATTACGTATTTGTCGCCCAACGCGAGTACGTGCCTGAATTCCGTCGCCATGGCTGTCGCAATGTCCATTGGCTGCCGTTGGCATGCGATCCCGAGATCCATTCGCGAAAGAACTGCGCAAAAAAATATGACATCGGTTTTGTCGGAAGCGTTTTTGCTCACTCCCGTCGTGCTGAACTCTTGGAGCGGTTAGGAAAGAAACGGTTTCTCCTGAGAGCAGATCGTTCTTTTTGGGATGAAATGGCCTTGCTCTTTTCCCAGTCTCGGATGGTTTTTAACAACGCGGTTCGGAACGACTTAAACATGCGGGTCTTCGAAGCGATGTCCACCGGCACTTTTCTACTGACGGATTTGCCCTCAAACAGCGGGCAGGACGAGCTTTTTGTGGATGCCGAAGACCTCGGCATTTACGAGGATAAAACCTTGATCGAAAAGGCTCGCCACTACCTCATTCGCGATGAAGAACGTGAACACATAGCCCACCGAGGCCAAGCTATGGTTCATCAAGCCCACACCTATGCGCACCGCTGTGCCGAACTGCTCCAAGTCTGCTTGCGTGGTCAAAAGACGACTCCATCCGCTGGAGAATGGCGCGAACGCTCGTTGGTGGGACTCGGCTCGGATCGCAAGTGGACTCCTAAAGCTCAAGCACTTCCCCCAGGCCGCTCTTTTATTATTCCGGTGATCGATGCCTCTGAAGAAGGACGTCGAGAATTCGGCCTGCTCTTGGACGACCTGAAAACGATCGAGGGCGAGGTGATCGCGATCTTCAACTCTCCTGAAGTTGCCGCTGTTTTTAAAGATCATCCTCGCATCGATTTGTCTGCTTCTCTCAATGTCAATGTCGGCGTGCCTCGAGCTTGGAACATCGGCGTCCACCTCGCTACACAACCGACGTTGTTTATTCTGAATGCGGACTTGCGTCTAAACTTGTCCGCAGTGGAGGCTTTGCAGCGCGCTCTCTGGGAATTGCCTTCCGCGGCTGTGGTGGGTCCGGAAGGCTCGTTCTTTGGCTTCTACACTTACGAGGATATCCTTTGGTTTCATAAGAATTGTGGCGTCAGCGCGCCCCAGCTCGTCGATGCGGTTTCGGGCTTCTTTTTTGCCACAAAACGCGATTTGTTTTGTCGGAAGATCCTCCAGTTCGAAAATGACTACACTCCTTGTTTTTCTGAAGAATGGGACTTGGGCATCCAGGCGCGTCAAGGCGGCTATCGTTGCTATATCGTTCCGGTAAAGGACTATAGCCACGAATGGGGCGTCTCAACCAAACCCGACAAGCTGATCCGGTATGGGAAAAATGGGGAAGCCACAGTAAGAGAAATTCTAGCCCGCAACCGCAACCAATTTTGGCGCAAGTGGCTTACGATCAGTGGTGAGCTGGAGCTTCCTCCACGAGAACCCAACGAGCCGAATCCCAATCCACTGCGCGGCTCGGCCTTGCTCCAGAGCCAAATCATCGAAATGATGCACTCGAACCAATCCAAGACCGTTCGCCCCTCCGCAGAAAAGGAGCCGAGGTGAGAACACCCCGAACTTGGTGCGCGCAGGGCGACTTTGAACGGTGGGGCGAGACTCCGTCGAGTCCTGACCTTATCGAGCGCGAGAAAAAGTCAGGGTTCGAGGGGACTCTCACCCCACCTAGGTTCATGGAGAGAGAGTTGATGCGTCTCGCTACGTCAACCCAGTTTAAACTCGTGGTGGAAATATAAGGTATTCTGGAGTTATGCCTCCGAGCAACGGCCGTCGAGTCCGTGTCTATTATTACTCCTCCTGGGGTGGCAAGGTTGAAGAAGCAGAGGACTATCTGGCCGCTCAGCCTACCAGAGACTTGTCTCCCGGCGTGGCGCGCCCCGGTGATCCTGAACTGCTAAGGTTGGCGCGGCTGGATCGCGATGGAGATGCCCAGAACCTTCGCGCCTTCGCGGCAATGCAACACTCGAATATCACATTTCTGCCGATTCGAATAGTTGGAAGTTGGGGACTGTTCGATTTGTATAATATGCCTCCTCCGATCAATGAGGAACCGTGGCTCGTTTTCATCGCGTCTAGGCCCGGTAACTTGGCAAATGAAATCGGTCGGTTGTTGGCAATGGTTCGATCCAAGGGCTTTCGAATATTCTATTGGGCGTACGACGAAGCGAGCCGGACCATGCCATGTTTCGCGTCCGGGGTCGCACCTTATTTGTCAGTCCTCATTCATGATGAGACTCCCCTAGCACCACAGGTGGCTCAGGCATTAGACCCCAGTTGCATCGTCATCCATAGAAGCTGGGTGGCGAATGTTATTCCATTCGAGTATCCCATTGCGGAAGAAGCTGATAGGAAGATTGTTTTTCTGGGATCGAAAGTGGGGATGAACGGTCACCGTGCAAAACAAATCGGATTCTTGCAATCGCGATTTAAGGACGCGTTTGTCTCGATGACCGACCACTCGGTAGGGATGGATGAGCGCGGCAGATTTTCCCGGTATAGAGTCCACTTCTGTCCGGAGGGACAACACTTCGCCACCTTCGGCATGCGACTGACCCATACCGACCGTCCGTTCTGGACCGGTTGTTTGGGAGAAGTTCCTGTCGTCGAGGATTCAAAGTGGGGAGGACGCCTGGAAGAACTCTATCAAGAAGGACTGATCTGCCGATATCCGCACGGCGACTTGCATCACTTGGCTCAAGCGTGCGAAGCGGCCCTTGAATGTCAGTTCTCGCAACGCCTCCGCATCTACGAACACTTTAACACCAGCGAGGTGATCGGAGTGGTGGCGGCCCAGGCGATTGCCGATAGCAAGTGAGATTCGTTTGATACGACATCATCTCACCCAACAGTTCCAAGGCCAATTCATGCGAAAGCTGGCGGCCTCCAACTTCTGGTTTGCATAGATCCCGAGCCTTCGACCACGCCGTTGATCAGCTTTGCTTGTGGCACTTTTCCGTTGACAGTTTTGCGGCAGAACTGTGACATTCAGCGGACTACCGAACAGTGAAGTTCCAGGAATAGGAAACGTGTATAGATTGCTAGATCACTAAGCCGAGAATAGACCAACATGCGCCAAGGAAAAATCAACGTTGCCATTGTCGGCCTAGGCTTTGGGGCCGAATTCATTCCCATTTATCAGCGCCATCCGAACGCCAACATGTACGCGATTTGCCAGCGTACGAAGGAGAAGTTGGACGCCATCGGGAATGCCTTTGGCGTCGAGAAGCGCTACACCGAGTTCAGCGAGATGATTCAAGATCCGAACGTGGACATGGTCCACATCAACTCGCCAATCCCGGATCACGCCTGGCAAACCATCGCGGCGCTCGAGGCTGGCAAACACGTTGCCTGCACCGTGCCGATGGCTACCAGCATCGAGGATTGCAAGAAGATCGTGGACTTGGTCAAGAAGACCAAAAAGAAATACATGATGATGGAAACCGTGGTTTATGCCCGCGAGTTTCTCTACATCAAAGAGCTCTACGAAAAGGGCGAACTGGGCAAGATCCAATTCCTTCAAGCGAGCCATCAGCAGGACATGGACGGCTGGCCCAACTACTGGCCTGGGCTGCCGCCGATGTGGTACGCCACGCATTGCGTTGGCCCGATGCTCGCTCTCACCAAAGCGACGGCTGAATACGTCTCGTGCTTCGGATCAGGTACCATTCGCAAGGATCTCATTAAATGCTACGGCTCGCCGTTCGCCGTCGAAAGCGCGCACATCAAGCTGAAGGATTCGGACCTGACAGCACGCATCATCAGGTCGCTTTTCGACACCGCGCGGCAGTACCGTGAGAGCATTGATGTCTATGGCTCGAAGAAATCGTTCGAGTGGACTTTGACCGAGCACGAACCGCATGTCTTGCACACCGCGAAACTACCGGAAGCGAGGATCCCGAAGAAAGTCAAAGTGCCAGATTACGCGAAACTGCTCCCAAAGCCGATCCAACGCTTCACCACCAAAGGCGTCTATGACCTGGGGAAGAAGACGCATCTGAGCTTCGCTCAAGGCGCAGGGCACGGCGGTTCGCATCCACACCTTTGCCACGAATTCCTCACTGCGCTGGTCGAGGATCGCGATCCTTTCCCGGATGCGAAGCAATCTGCGAATTGGACATGTGTGGGCTTGTGTGCCCATCAATCGGCATTGAAAGGCGGAGCGACCGTCAAGCTGCCGAGATTTACTATTTGAACTCTGACAGACAACCAAACCAAACCACGACTAAACTATGAGTAACGGAAACGGCAATAGTATTGCACCCAACGCAAAGCGACTCCTTTGGGCAGGCTTTATGGCGATCCTGGCAGCGGGGGTCGGCTTTTCTGTCCGAGGAGGAATTCTTGGCCAGTGGGCCGAGCAGTTCGGGTTTACGATGACCGAGCTTGGAACCATTACCGGCGGCGGCCTGACGGGCTTCGGTGTCGTGATCATCGTGACAAGTTTGTTTGCCGACAAGATCGGCTATGGCAAACTCCTGATCGGTGCCTTCATTCTCCACTTCATTTCGGCTGTGCTGACGCTGGCGACGCCCGCTTTTTTTGCTTCGGGCGGAAAAGATGCGGCCTACTGGTGTTTGTTCACCGCCATGTTCATTTTTGCGATCGGTAATGGCGTCTGCGAAGCGGTGGTGAATCCGCTCGTCGCCACTTTGTTTCCGACCAACAAAACCCATTATCTGAACATTCTTCACGCCGGCTGGCCGGCCGGTCTGGTGCTAGGCGGATTGGCTTCCACTTTCATGGCCGCCAAGACGGATGATGTCGGCAAGCTCATTGCTGCGGCGGTGGATTGGAAGATTCAAATGTCACTCTTCTTGATTCCGGTCATCCTCTACGGGGTAATGCTGTTCGGCCAGCGGTTCCCCAAATCCGAGGCCGCTTCCGCCGGCGTGACCATTGGTCAGATGATCAGCACCCTGTTCGCTCCTTTAATGCTGATGCTGCTGCTGCTGCACGCGCTGGTCGGCTACGTGGAACTGGGCACCGATTCGTGGATTAGCAAGATCACTGGTAGCATCATGGCCAGCCCTCAAAAGGGTTTGATGCTGTTCGTTTACACCTCCCTGCTGATGTTCGCCCTGCGTTTTGTCGCCGGCCCCATCGTCCACAAAATCTCCCCACTCGGACTGCTTTGCGTCAGCGGCGTTTTCGGTGCCACCGGATTGACGATGCTGGGCAGTGCGGTCGGCGTGGTCGCCTGCGTGGTCGCCGCGACAGTTTACGCGCTCGGCAAGACGTTCCTATGGCCGACGATGCTGGCGGTCGCCTCCGAACGTTTTCCCAAGGGCGGAGCGGTGGCGATCGGCATGATGGGCGGCGTCGGCATGCTTTCCGCAGGGCTTCTGGGCGGGCCGGCTATCGGCTACAAACAGGATTACTACGCTTCCAAGAACCTGCAGCAAAATGCTGCCGAAACCTACGACCGTTATGCCGTCGCGGAGCCCAAAGGATTCCTCTTCCTCCCCAAGATCAAGGGCCTGGACGGAGCGAAGGTGGGCGTACTGGGCGACCAAGGCAAGGAGTTGGCGAATATAGGCGTTGCTCTAGCGAAAGAGCAGAGGAAAGACGCCAATCACGAGGCTTTAGCCGCATGGTGGACAATAGCGCAATCCTCCGCGGCGAAGGATGCGGCTCCGGTCAACGCGGCGACGTTAGAAGGCGGGCGCAAGGCGCTCGCGGTGACGGCCGCAGTGCCGGCGGCCATGGCCGTTCTCTATTTGTTGTTAATTCTCTACTTCAAGGCGAAAGGCGGCTACAAACAGATCCATATCCACGGGGCTAGCCATGAGGCCAAGTAAATAGCTAGAGGTAGCTATTGATGTTGGAACCGGTAGTGTGCCCGCCACCCTGAGTGATGTGGGCATTCTACCGTTGGATTGCCTGTTGAACCCGGAAGATCACGCCCAATGTTTTGGCCTATGACAAGCACCTGCCCTCGCAATTTCGAGGGAAGTAGCCGTAATTGGTGAACCGGGAGAGTGGTCGGAGCGACAGGATTTGAACCTGCGACGTCTTGCTCCCAAAGCAAGTGCTCTACCAGGCTGAGCTACGCTCCGAACCGAAGGGTCGCAATATCTACATAAGTGGGAGTCTGTGCAACAACTATTTCACAGTTCCTGCGAAGTTCTAGGACGCCTCACTGGGAAGTGAACCTTCCGTCGGATTTGTCCTTATGTTGGCAACAAGCTAACCGCCCATGAAACCGGAAGGTTCGGAGCTAATCAAGGAGGAGCGTCGGCCGGCGTTGTTCCTCCACCGTGGTCGATTGAAAATCAGCGGCAATCCGGTGCTCGGCAGCTTTTTGGCCTCGAAGCCCCAGATGGTTTTCATGCGTATCGATTCTGTCGTGCGCATCAAGTCCATACCTGACGATCGAGCGAGCGCAACTGGATGGCTTCGCTCATGTGATCGTTCTGGATCTGTTCCGACGCCGCCAGGTCGGCGATGGTTCTCGAAACCTTCAGGATCCGGTCGTAAGCTCGGGCGCTGAAGTTTAGGTCGGTCATGGCGTTCTTGAGCAGTTCGAGAGTGGTTTCATCCAACGCGCAGTATGCTTTAAGCTCGCGTGTTCCCATACGTGCGTTGCAAGAGATTGTGGGTTTGGATGCGAAGCGTTCACGCTGGCGGTGTCGGGCGGCCACAACTCGCTGGCGGATGGCGGAGGAACTCTCACCGATTTGACCGGTGGACATCTCGCGAAACTTCACAGCGGGCACCTCGACATGCATGTCGATGCGATCAAGCAAAGGGCCGGATACGCGTGAGAGATACTTTTGAATTTCCCGAGGTGTGCTCCTGGACTCGGCCGCCATCTTTCCGTCGGGGGTTGGATTCATGGCGGCCACCATCATGAATTGGCAAGGGAATGTCATGCTGCCGGCCGCGCGGGAAATGGTCACGCGCCCTTCTTCGAGAGGTTGGCGCAAGGTTTCCAAGACATTGCGTTTGAATTCCGGGAGTTCATCCAAGAACAACACACCATGGTGTGCGAGAGAAATCTCGCCTGGTGTGGGATTAGCATTGCCACCCAAAAGTCCAGCGTCACTCACGGTGTGGTGCGGCGCTCGGAAGGGCCGCCGTGTTACCAGGGCCTGGCCTGGCTCCAGAAGTCCGACAATGCTGTGAACCTTGGTGGTTTCGAGCGCCTCTTCCAAGGTCAGTGGTGGCAGGATGGTGGAGAGCCTTTTAGCCAGCATCGATTTTCCCGTCCCCGGCGGGCCAATCAGCAGCACGTTGTGGCCGCCCGCGGCCGCAATCTCGAGAGCGCGCTTGACAGACTCCTGGCCTTTAACATCCGCAAAATCGAGTTCATCATCCCGCCGCTCCTCGAAGAGGCGGTCGATATCCACCCGGGTTCTCGCGATCTTGACTTCGCCTTCGAGAAAGCCCACTGCTTCGCGCAGATTCTGGATCGGGATCACCTGCAGCCCTGCCACGACGGCTGCCTCGGGCGCATTTTCGGCCGGAACCAAAACGCCCAGCTTGCCTTCAGCCCGCGCCCGAAGAGCCACCGGCAAAACTCCTTTCACTGACCGAACCGCTCCGGTGAGCGCCAGTTCGCCGACCATGACGAAATTATCGAGCTGGTCGGAAGCGAGTTGGTCGCTGGCCGCCAGCATGCCGACGGCGATCGGCAGATCAAAACTCGGACCTTCTTTTTTGACGTCGGCAGGAGCCAGGTTGATGGTCGTGCGTCCCATCGGAAATTTGAAGCCGGAGTTGGTCAGCGCGGTGCTCACCCGGTCGCGCGATTCCTTGACGGCAGCATCCGGCAAACCGACGATAACAACGAGCGTATCACCCCAACCTGCATTGACTTCAACCTCGACAGGATAGGCTTCAATCCCATTTACCGCTGCGGAACACACCTTGGCTAACATCACGGAGACTTATCCTCCAGAACGAAATTCGGTGCAAATCCTTTTTTCAAC
>CAMAWP010000248.1 GCA_945861765.1 Akkermansia muciniphila
CGGTGAACTTCAGCGCCTTCGGCGGAGGAACGGCCGTCAGCGCGAGCAACAGCAGTGACACCTGGACGGCGACCTACACGATTGTCTCCGGATCAGTGGATGGGACGAGCTTGAACGTGTCGGTGACGGCGACGGACAATGCCGGGAACTCGACGACCACCTCCGACTCCACCAATGCTACGGTGGACAACGTCGCGCCGACGGTGACCGACGCAAAAATCTCGATCAGCGGCGCGAGCGGAACCGGCGGGGCTTTCAAAACCGGAGACACGGTAACGGCGACGTGGAGCAACACCAGCGGCGGAGACAACAACTCGGACACGATTTCCACGGTGACGGTGAACTTCAGCGCCTTTGGTGGAGGAACGGCCGTGAGCGCGAGCAACAGCAGCGGCACCTGGACGGCGACTTTGGTAATCACGGAGGATGGCGGAGGCGCGATTGGATCGAGCAACTTGAATCTCTCGGTGACGGCCACGGACAACGCCGGTAATGCGACCACAACGGCGGACACGACCAACGCGACTCTGGATAATCACACACCGTCAGCGCCGGTTGCCCTGGATCTGGCGGTCGCCAGCGACAGCGGAAGCTCCAGCACGGATAACATCACGAATGACAATACGCCGACGATCAGCGGGACCGCCGAGGCCAATAGCACGGTGGAGTTGTTCCATTCCGGAAGTACATCGATGGGGACAGCGACCGCGAACGCCAGTGGAAACTGGACATTCACGACTGGGACGTTGGCGGATGGGAATTACAGCATCACGGCCAAGGTGAAGGATGCCGTCGGCAACGTCAGCGCCACATCGAGTGCGCTTTCGGTGACGGTGGACACAGTCGCGCCGAGCATCAGCGCCATCGCGGATCAGGTCATTAACGAGGACAGCAGCACCGGGGCGGTTGCGTTCACGGTGAGCGACGCTCTGGCGGCGGCGACGGCCTTGACGGTTACCTCGGCCTCCACCAGCACGGCATTGGTTCCTCTCGCGAACATTGTGTTGGGCGGGACGGCGGCGAGCCGAACCGTGACCATCGCGCCGCCCGCGAATCTGAACGGCACCGCCACGATTACGCTGACGCTGACCGATCCGGCCGGAAACAGCAGCAGCAGGGCATTTCAAGTGGCGGTGAATGCAGTCAATGACGTTCCCAGTTTCGTCAAGAGCAGCGGTCCAACGGTCTTGGAGGACGCGGGAGCGAACACGGTCGCCGCTTGGGCCGCCAGCATTAGCGCTGGGGCAAGCAACGAATCCAGCCAGACGTTGACGTTCCAAGTGACCAACGACAACAACGCGTTGTTTTCGGCCCAACCGGCCATCGCCTCGAACGGAACCTTGACCTACACACCGGCACTCAATGCCAACGGCAGCGCCACGGTGACCGTGATCCTGAAAGACGACGGCGGAACCGCGAACGGCGGAGTGGAGGCGAGCGCAGCGCAGACCTTCACGATCACGGTGACGGCGGTGAATGACGCCCCGACCGCGAGCCTGCCTGCAACGGCGTCGGTGAACGAGAGCACGGATTTGCTCCTGAATGGAATTTCGATCAATGACGTGGAGGTGGGCGATCTTTCGGTTCAACTGAGCGTGGCCCACGGGAAAGTGACGGTGGTGCTGGGCACTGGAGTGGTGATCAGCGCCGGCAGCAATGGCAGCGCGTCCGTGACCTTGGCCGGTCAGAAGGCCGCTTTGAATAGCGTGCTGGCCACGGTCACCTATCGGGGTTCAAACAACTTTTTCGGAGCTGACACGCTTTCCCTGGTGGCGACCGACGCGTTGGGCGGCACCGGAAACGGTTCGATAGCGATCACGATCACCTCGGTAACACCGGGATCCGCCGTGATTGACGCGGGAACGTTCTTGCGGTTGGAGGCATCGGGCATCACGGCACGGACGAGCTTTGTCGCCGGTCAGCCAGCGGCCACAGCAGCGACCGCGAAGCTCACGTTTTTGCAGTACCCAGAGTTTGACACGTTGAATCTGGTCAGCGTGCCGCTCTACCGGGACAGCGGAACATTCGACGGGTTTGAGCTGCCAGATATGGACGCGCTTCTGGCCGCCGCGATTGGAAGCGGCGCCCAGGCATTGGTCCGGCTTGAGGGTGTCCGAGTGCAGACCGTGGGGTGGGGTCATAAGGCGGGTGAGTTCCACGGCGTTATGGGCTTTACTGGGACGAGCGGAGTGTTCTTTCCGGGAGTGGCGGGGTTCTCGGCGGTGATCCAAGATGACGGGAGCGGCGGCACCGCAGCGCGGACCGTGTTCAATAATACTACGGGCGCCATGACTTTGAGCGCGGAGCGTTTGGAAATAACCGTGAACGGAGTGTTCACCTTGAGTGCGCTCGGGGTCGTGATGAACTATGACCCGAAAGGGGCGGCGGACCAGACGTTGGTAACGATTGCCTCTGCTCAGTTGAAGCTTCTGTTCGCCGGCAGCGCTACGGCTCAAGTGACTGATCTGGTCATTCGGAAGAATGGGTTTTCTGTGGCGAATGGTCTCGTCCCGTTGCCCGACATGGTCGTGGAGAACTTCTTCAGCATGACTTCGCCGTACCTGATCCTCGAGAATGTGAGCTACACGCGAGGAACTCCATTGCAGGGGCGCTTTGCCCTGGCGTCGAACGTGGCCATCATGCAGTTCAGCGAAGGGGGCAAATCGGTCTTCAACTTGACGTTCAGGGATGGGCCCGACATCGATGCCTACGGAGTCGTCGGAGGGTATAACCTGGTCACGAAGGTTTATGACTTCACGGGGGATCAAGGAACTTTGTTGATACCCGGGTTTCTGCAAGGCACGGCGTCCGATGTCGCCCTGATCTATGACCCGAATGGAGCGGCGAGCCAGACGGTGCTGCGTGTGGCCAATCTCAAGGCCGCGATTCTGCCCTTGGCGACCGATGTGACTCTCGCGGGTTTGGAAGTCCGACGGAACGGATTTTCAATCGCCAACGGGAGCGTGGAACTGCCGGATGTGGTGGTGGGAGAGATCCTGACCATTCGATCTCCGACCTTGTTGTTTTCGGACATCAACTACGCGGCGGGAACTCTGACGGCGGGAACTCTAGGGTTGGCGGCGGCGAATTCGACGCTCGCGTTTGATGGAGGGAAAGCTTTCTCCGGAACAATCACGGATGGCGCTGATCCGGATAAGTTCGGGATCGTCGGGATTTATACCCTGGCGACCCAGGTCTTCACACTCACGATCGATCAGATGAACCTGTCGGTTCCCGAAGTGCTGACGGCGTCGGCGACGAATGTTCTGTACGTCTATGACCCGAACGGTGCGGAGGATCAAACAGTCTTGACTGCGTCGAATCTGCAGGCGCGCTTGATTCCGCTGGAAACCGACATTGTGTTGAATGGGGTGACCGTGCGGCGGAACGGGTTCTCGATCGCCAACGGGAGCGTGGAATTGCCCGATGTGATCGTTGGGGAGACCCTGACCCTGATCGCTCCGACCGTCCTGTTCCAGGATATCAATTATACCAAGGGAGCGACCGTGACGGCAGGCACGCTGGGACTGGCCGCGGTGAGAGCCAAGCTCACGTTTGATGGAGGGAAAGCCTTCTCGGGGGAAATCACCGATAAGGCGGACGCAGATCGTTACGGCATTGTCGGGATTTACACGCTCGCGACTCGAGTTTTCCAGCTCACGATTGATCAGATGGATATTTCGATTCCGGATGTGCTGACCGCCTCAGCGACAGGCGTGTTCTACATTTATGATCCGAAAGGCGCGGTGGATCAAACGGTCTTCAGCCTAGCCAATCTGAAGGCGAACATGATTCCACTCGAAACGGACGTGAACCTGAAGGGGTTGAACGTCCGTCGCAATGGATTCTCCTTGGTGAGCGGGACTGTGGAGTTGCCGGACTTTCAGTTGGGGAATTTTCTCGATGTGACGGGGCCGACGCTGACCTTCGACAATATTGACTACACCAAGGGCCAGCCATTGAAAGGGAAGTTTGGGCTCGGGGCCATCAGGGCCGTGGTGTATCCCGGCAAACCTTCCACGGCCATCGTGTCGGACGGGTCGGATGCCAATGGCTTGGGGATCCTGGGAACTTACGATATCGAGTCGAAGACCTTCACTCTCACGATCGACGTGTTCAAGTTGACCGTGCCGAATGTTCTGGTGGTCGACGCCAATGGGGTGACGATTCAGTACGTGCGAGGCGGGCCGGAGAATCAGACGCTGGCGATCATCGATTTTGCCCAAGTGACGATGCTATCTCTGAACATGCAAGGATCGGTCTCCGGGCTGGTGATCAGCAAGAACGCATTTCATTTTGGATCGGCCACGATCAAGTACCTGGGGACGGTTCAAGCCGGCAACATCTTCACGCTCACCGGTCCGGCCGTGACGCTGACCGGGTTCGGAGTGGATTACTCCACGGGCGCGAAGTTTGATGGCGGCATCACGTTGAGCGCGGACGCGGTTCAGATTTTCCCGAATTCGAAAACCTTCACGGCCAATGGCACGAACGTGGCCGGAACCTTCTTCTTTGTCGGCACCGATTACAAAGGGTACTCGATCTCGGTGGGAACCTTCGAGGCGAACATCGCTCAGAAGGTGATTTTTAACGGCAAGAATATCACGTTCCGGTCCGATCCGGCGCCGGGTGAGTACGTCGCCACGTTCGGAGCCTTGGGAGTGCAGCTTCCCGGAATCGGGATTGGCGGGGAGGGCGGTAACTTCGCCTTTAATCGGGATGGCGATTTTGTGCCGCTGAATAACTTTTATGTCAGACTGAATGCCGATCTCTCGGGCGCCGGTTTGCAATGGCCCTCCTGGCTTCAGATCCGGATCACCAAGCTGGCGCTTCACTGGCGGGACCTTCAGAAGGACCCCAGCAATATGGTCATCATCCTCTCGGCCGAGGTCATTGGGATCACAGGAACGCCGACCGTAGTCGGCGGCACGGTCGAAGATGTCATCATCGATATCGAGTTGTTGAAGAAAGGAAAATCCCCGTTCACCGGGATCGGTTCGGCCTCGATCACCATCGGAGGAAATCTCTACGGCGGCACGCTGACGGGGACTGTGTTTTTAGGCATCATTCGGCAGGATGCGGCAGGGAAGGTGGTTCCGATCGAAGATTTCAACACACCGATTGCCGATTATACCTTCTATGGCGGGATCATTGCCGCCTACAGCACGGCGGGTTTGGCCGGGTTTGAGATTCGAATCGGTATCTCGGAATTGGGGCCGCTGAATGTTTTTGTTCAAGCCACGGTCCCAGTGCCGATTCCTGGCACGAACTTGATCATGACGGATTTTCGCGGAGGCGTTACCTTCAACACGGAACTCCCAAAGATTACCGATCCGCTGTTATTGAGGGGATCGGCCTTCAAGCCGACCGGATTGATGACGACCAAGGAGTGGCAGGATACCTTGACTCAAGCGGTCATCAACCAAATCAAGGCCGGCACGAATACCTGGGACAGTACCGTGCGACCGATGAAGATCGAGGGCGGCGCCACGTTGTACAGTCAAGGGACCACGCCGCAGGTCTTCCGTGCCGATATGGATGTGGTTCTCGACACGAAGGGAAAACTGCTCCTGAACGCCGTGCTCGTTTATGGAGATCGGCTGCCCATGCGGGCCATTCTGTACACCGATCTGGCGGAGCTGGCCAATTCCAAGCTGAAGATTCTCTTCCTGGCGGATAACCCCGCGGAAATACCGGTCGTGACCATTCGGGGTGTCGCCGATTTTGTGTTCACCCGCCTGGACGGCAAGACGCCGAGCCAGGAGAATCCGGCGGATCGGGCCGAGATCCAACTCACACAAGCGGCAATCGATGTCCAAGCTTCCTCTTTGGTTCAGGTGAGCGTAGAGGGCAAGGTTACCCTGAGCGTCTCGCCGTTGAACAATCCGGACACGATCGATTTGAAGGTGGAAGGCGAGCTGTTGGTGAGCCTTTTGGGGCAGCGCGTCAGCCTCGCGGGTTCGGCTGGAGTTTTGCATATTCGAAAACTCGGCGACACGGTCGATGTCTGGGGCGCGCTCCTCGTTACGACCAACTTGGAATTTCTCAAGCGCGTGGGCATTACCGTCGAGGGTTCAAACGTCTTTCGATTGAACCCAACGGGGAAAGACTTCAGCGAGACCCTCACGGTGCCGGGCCGCAGCACTCCGCTCACGGTGAGTCTGCCGAAACATTCGGTCAGTTTCCTCTTGGACGGCGGTTTGATCTTCGAATGGTTCGGGACCCAATTGTTCCGCATGGTGGGCGGATTCTCCGTCGAATTCAGCGACACCGCGGTGACAATCGCGGCGGATGCCGATCTGATTATCGGAAAGGTGGCGAATCCGACGCTCACTTTAGGCGTTCAAGGGTTGTTCCAAGTGAACGCGAACGGCATCGCCGGCAAGCTGGCGGCCAATCTGAACCCAAAGACTCCAGCAAACTCTGGCCTGGCCTTGCGCGGCACTGTTGTCTTCGAATTCAACACCACCTCTCGCGCGGTCTCGTACACCCTGCCCGAAAGCGCGGTGCCCCTGGATGGCAGCCGCACGATCAACGTGCGGGCGGGCCCTGTGGAAGGCGCAGCGCCAGCCGCCTTTTTTGAGATTCAGGTGCGAGAAGCGGAGCTGGCGTTTGGTGATTTGGCGGCGCTGACCGGCGAGGTCAAGTTGCTGCTCTCACCGCAGTATCTGGAGGTCGGCGGCAATGCCAACCTGGAACTGCGGAATCAGGGGAAGGCCCTGGTGACTATTCCGCTGCAGGGTCCTGCTCTGCTTCAGAGCACCGCTCGAATTTTTCTCGACCGCGCGGCGTTTGAAGCGGTTGTAAAACCGTCGGACATGCTGGCGAACAGTCCGCTGAAACGATTCACCGATCTGGGCTTTAATCTGACGGGTGAATTCCGGGTTGAAATCAACCTCTCGTCGGAGGCGGCGGTTGCCGAGGGAACCACGTTGGAGGCGGGCCCCTACGCCCGAGTGCGCGGACAAGGGGCGGTGACTGGGGGGACTGGAGCCTTTGCTCTCGCTGTCAACGGTGAGTTTGCGATGACGGCCCGAGTGACAGGTCTAGAAATGAAGGTCCATGGAACGATGACCATCCCAGGGTTCACCACTACGGGAGATTTTACTTTTACGTTCGGCACGAGCGGGATTGATTTGGCCGCCACGGGGACGATGAGCGTTGCGGCCGGCGGTCTTGTCTTTCCCTCATTCACGGTTTCCGGCGGAATGCGCCTGACTAAGGCCGGTTTGGCCGCCGCGTTTGCGTTAACCCCTCCCGGGAATAAATCGTTGACCAGCGTCGGATTCGATCTGAAGGCGACGTGGTCCTTCGAAGTCAACACCACAAGCATCAAACAGACCATAGCCGGGGTGGCCTTGTCGGCTGGCAATTACATAAGACTCCGAGCCGACGGCCTTCTGACCGCCCAAGGCCTGGAACTGGACGGAGTATTCCTCCTCCAAGTGGATGACAAAGGCGTGTCGATTGGCGCGGAAGCGGACATTGTCTTTAACGTGAGTGGCGTCACCGTGTTTGCCCTGACCGTCAGCGGTGCAGCGCGGGTCGAAACAGGCGGATTTGCGGCTTCTCTTCTCGCGAATTACAAGAGTTTGAAAAGCGGTCTAGGGTTCGACTTCTCGTTCCTGACGAATGCTTTCAAAGTGGAGATAAACACCACGGCGAAGAAATTTGTGATTGGGACGAAGACGATTGCTGCAGGTCCTTATGCCCGGATCACGGCGGCAGGGGCTATTGTTGTCGGTCTGCTACGACTGGAAGGCGACTTTGCCTTCACGATCAGTTCCAGCGCTATCGAGGTGGAATTTGACGGCGCATTGGACCTCATGGCCGGAACCAAGCGGGTGATCGGATTCAATCTTTCGAACGCGGGTTTGAAGATTCTCAAAGACGGACTCGTGGCGTCCGTAACCATTTCGGTTCGATCGGGCACCTGGGGTTTCAGCAGCGATTTCACCATGCCCACCAGCGGCTTCCGCTTGGACATCAACACGACGTCCAAGGCGCAGAGCGTGGGAGGCCGGACGGTGAGTGCGAATTCGGCGCAGGTGGTTGTCAGTGGAGACCTCAAACTGGTGGGCAGTTTTACGCTAGGCGGCACCTTCACGCTGACGCAGAGCTCCTCTGCGGTTGGAATTGCGATCGACGCGTCGATCTCGCTGTTTGGAGTATCGCTCCCCTTCAAGAGCGACTTCACGGTTTACAGCGATGGGATTGCGGGCAAGGCCACACTGGGATCGAACCTGAATTCCAGCTTTTTCACCCTGACGGGAACTTTGGAGCTTCAGGTGAATACGACTTCGACCACTCGCTCCAGCATCAGTGCCGGAACGTTGCGCGTCAAAGTCTCGAACGTGAGCCTGACGATCGCGAAGGTGACCTTGACGGCACCGTCGTTTATCATCGGGGTCGAAAGCGGCTCCGTCATCATTGAGATTCCTTCCAAAGACCCTCTCAAAGTGACCCTGGCGGGCAAAAAGATAAAACTCTCCGGTTATATCAAAAACAACGGCGACTTCAAATTGACCGGCAGCGTGGAGTTCGATATCGGCTCAAAAGACCTGGTAAAACTCAGCAGTACCTTGGACGTCGAGATCAGCAAGTCCAAGGGCGTCAAAGCGAAGTTTGACGGCAAGGTGTATATGCTTGGCAAGGACGACGACGTGGGTTCGGTGGATGGCACACTCAAGTTCACGGACAACTTCACGAAATACTCCGTAACGGTGAGCGAGGATTTCACCGTTAAAAAATACGGTGTCTTCAAGATGTCGGGCACGATGTCTTTGACAATTGAAGATGGCAACCTTGCGGCAGACTTTTCAGGCACGGCAACACTTTTTGACATCATAAACCTTAGTCTCTGGGGTGGGATCAGGACAAAGTCCGGACATTATTGGGCGTATGCCAAGACGAGCGTATCGATTGGTGACAACGCCTTTGGAGCAAGTGGAACGGTCAAGGTGAAGCTGGCCAACCATAACGGTGATCACAAACATAACGGCGAGACTTATTCTTTCTCGGACGGCATCTCCATTCGAATGAAGGGAAGCGCCTGGGGGTTTGGTAAAGATGGCGCAACGGTGTCCATCGACGTGAGTGTTGGTACGGACGGCGTGTTCGAAGTCACGATTGTCGAGTGGAACCCCAAGATCAATAAGGACGATTGGAACATCACTGTCCGATTGAAGGGCGGCCTCAAAGTTTGGGGCAGCGATATTTCAGGAGGCACGGCGTTCCTGGACGTGAATGGAAACGGAAGACTCGACGCCAACGAGCCGTCCACGACCGCAGACGACCAGGGCAACTTCAGTTTCGCGGAGACGGATGACGCCGTTGTCCCCACCCTCCCCGCAGCGCTGCAAGCGTTCGATCTCAACAAGAACAATACGCTGGATGCCAATGAAGGCCAGTGGATCGTCCAAGGTGGCGTGGACTTGGGAACTTTGCAGGCGGCGGCCGACACGGTCATTCTGGTGGAAGGCGGCATCGCTGGAATCGCCGGCCGTTCCAACGCCCTCGTCGTATTTGACGCAAATCGCAATGGGGTGGCGGATGCCGGGGAGCCCAGTGCCACGACGGATGAGAATGGCACCTACAGTTTTCATCCATTCAATCCATCGGAAGACCTGGGTTTGCTCAGCCGGTATGACACCAATCGCAATGGTGAACTGGAGCCGGAAGAAGGCCAGTTGCGCGTGCTGGGCGGGACGTTGCCGGGCCCGATTGCGAATGACCTGCTGGCGGGTACGGCACCGGGAATTGGCGCCACGCGCATCTTTTTGGACGTGAATCGAAACGGCGCTTTCGATGCGGGTGAAGTTTCCGTCGTGCCCAACGCCCAAGGGTTTTATTCCTTCATCGATTTGGCCGCGACCGCCATGGATACCCTGGGCCGGTTGAAGCCGTTCGATACGAACCGGAACGGCGTGATCGATCCCGCGGAGGGAACCATTGTCATTACGGGAGGCACGGACAAGAACACCGGTTTGCCCGTCTCCGGGACGACCACCGTGCCAGCATCCGCGTTGGGCAACGGGCTCCAATCGACCGTGAATCCATTGACTGGCCTGCTCAGCGCGGTGCAGACCACCGGCAAAACTGCGGGCGAGGCCAACACGGTCCTGCAGGCCGCCTTTGGCATGCCGCCGGTGATCCAAATTTCTCAATTCGATCCCCGAAACGTCGCGGCGGAGGATGTGAGCAATTTGGCGTCGGTTCTGGCGGCTTCGTCTAAGATGAACCATCTAGGGTATGTCGCGGCGGCGCTTTTGGGAATGGAAGAAGCGCCGGTGCGGCAGTTGTTGGAAGCGGAAATTGCGAAGCGAATTGCTTCCATGACACCGCGCCTGGAGGGTGGGGCGTACCAGGTGCAATTCAATCTCTCAGACAGCGCGGTGATCGATTCGATCTTGGCCGCCGTGCAAACGGCTTCCGGCAAGACGGTCTCCGCTGCCCAACGAGGCGCGGTGGCAACGGTCCTGGCGGAAGTGAACCGGAAAGTGGACCAGGTGCTGA
>CAMAWP010000249.1 GCA_945861765.1 Akkermansia muciniphila
CAGAATTTCAAAATTCAAATCCCCCATGGCAACCCTTCAGTTTCCACGCGGGTTGTTCTTTTCCCCATTTGCTTCTGATAAGCAATTCTCATCTTGGCTCAGGGCACCTTCCGTTCGCCTTATGTAGTCCCGGCTTTAGCCGGTTTTCAGGGGGCGACCGGCTAAAGCCGGGACTACATACTTCCCAAACTGAGAATTGCTGGCTTCTGGTAGAGTGTTCTTACACACCCCGGCATGGCCAATCTAGCGTCGTATGACTCTGACTTTAAAAGTGTGGCGACAACGCAATGCCCACGCAACCGGGAGGTTTGTCGAATACCAGGCCAATGATGTCATTCCAGATATGTCCTTCCTGGAGATGCTCGATGTGGTCAACGAAGACTTAACTGATCGAGGAGAAGATCCCATTGCGTTTGATTCTGATTGCCGGGAAGGGATTTGCGGAATGTGCTCGCTCATGATCAACGGAGTCGCCCATGGCGGCCAGCGCGGTACCGCGACGTGCCAGCTTCACATGCGTCATTTCAAGGACGGTGACACAATTGCCATTGAGCCGTGGCGAGCCAGGGCGTTTCCGGTCATTAAGGACCTCGTCGTCGATCGCATCGCGTTCGATCGCATCATTGAAGCAGGAGGATTCGTTTCGGTTTCCACCGGCGGAACGCCTGACGGCAACGCAATTCCAATTCCGAAAGATGACCAGGAATTGGCGATGGACGCCGCTTCATGTATAGGATGCGGAGCGTGCGTCGCCGCTTGTAAAAACGCGTCGGCGATGCTCTTTGTTTCCGCAAAAATCTCTCATCTAGGCCTTCTGCCTCAAGGGAAAGTGGAGAAGAACCGTCGTGTGCTGAGCATGGTGAAATCGATGGATGAAGCCGGCTTTGGCGGTTGCACGGTGACAGGCTCTTGCGAGGCAGTTTGCCCAAAGGAAATCAGCCTGGACTTCATCGCCCAGATGAATCGTGATTACTTGAAAGCGTTGCTCAAACGCGAGTAAACCCGCTCGTCGGCCTTAAGCACCGCGTGCCGCATCTCGGCGTTCATTTCTCCCGGGGGTGATCTCGTATGATTGCCGGATGCGGCGGGGTCAACAAGCTTCAGGCCGCTGGTGCGCTTACGAGCGATTCCATGCCTCCAATGAACAACCCATCAGAGGCCTGTCGTATCCGTCTCAACTCGACCGTGTCAGTTTATCGGGTCTTTTTTACCGTCGATTGCGGCGCTTGCTGTTTGGTGGGTCTGGCAGGTGGCGGACGTTTCTGCGCGCGGCTCTTTTGTGAGTTTCTCCCAACGGTGGCGACTTTTCCTTTGCGCGCGGTGTTGGCGCGCTGTGCGGTTGCCTTTGGAGTGGCCCTTGCGGTTGGGGTGCGATTTTGGGTTTGATGAGCACCTCTGCTTCCGGATTGGGCGTGGATTGGGACCGAGGCGAGCAAAGTGAGAGAGGCAATGAGGGCAAACGCAATTCTTGTCATGAATTCCAAAGGAGAGGAGCTTGGCCGTTTTATGTCCAGCCAAATCAGTATTTGTTCAGATCTTGGTGGTCGTGCGATGAGTCACGGCTTCTTACCTGGGTGAGCAGCCTCGGGCTGACTGGCGACTTTATTTCTCGGATTGCTTCAATGGCAGAACCATTTAAGATTGCGGCCGTCCGACATGTTTCAACTACCTTAACCTTCAATTGGAGAACCGATATCATGAGCACTTCAAAACGATTCACCCGACGCCATTTCTTGAAATCCGGATCCGCTCTTGCGGCGAGCGCGCCGTTTATTCTGCCATCTTCAATCTGGTCAGCGGAGAAATCACCTAATGACCGCATCACGCTTGGGTTCATCGGCGTTGGCAAGCAAGGGGGTTATCTTTTGAATGGTTTTCTCAAAAGCAAAGAAACACAGGTCGTTGCTGTGTGTGATGTCGATACAACCCGGCGGGAGCATCGCAAGAAGGTTGTGAACGACTATTACGCCAAGCAAACCGACGCGGCTTCGTTTAAGGGTTGCGACGAGTATAAAGACTTTCGCGAGCTAATCGCGCGAAAGGACATCGACGCCCTGGTGATCGCTGCGCCAGACCATTGGCATGCGATTCCGGTCGTGATGGCTGCCGAGGCGGGCAAGGACATGTATTGTGAGAAGCCGTTATCGTTGACGATTTTCGAAGCGCGAGCCATGGCGAAGGCAGTCCGCAAGAATAACAGAGTCTTCCAAACTGGGAGCATGCAGCGGTCATCGAAAGAATTTCGAATCGCTTGTGAGTTGGTCCGCAATGGGCGCATTGGCAAGGTGAAGACCGTGCATGTCGGCGTCGGCGCTCCGAGTAAGTGGTGTGACTTGGCCGAGGAACCGATGGAGTCTGGACTCGATTGGGACATGTGGCTCGGGCCTGCGCCGAAGCGGCCTTATAATTCTATCCTCAGCCCGCGAGGTGTTCATGATCATTTTCCAAGCTGGAGGAATTACCGCGAATACTCTGGCGGCATGATGACCGATTGGGGGGCGCATCATTTTGACATTGCCCAGTGGGGATTGGGAATGGATGAGAGCGGCCCGGTCGAGATCATCCCGCCCGACGGCAAGGATTACAAGATGCTCACCTACAAATACGCCAACGGTGTCGAAATGTTTCACGGAGGTCAAAGCGGCGTCACCTTCACAGGCACCGAGGGAACTATTTTTGTCACCCGCGGGAAGTATCTAGTCACTCCGGAGTCGATTGCAAAAGACCCAATAAGCTCGAGCGAAGTTCATCTCTACAAGAGCGACAATCACCTAGCCGACTGGCTGCAATGCGTGCGAAGCCGAAAGCGGCCTATTTGCGACGTGGAGACGGGGTGCCGATCCGCTACGGTTTGTCATCTGGGCAACCTAGCCTACTGGAACAATCGCCGCTTGAAATGGGATCCAGACAAGGAAATTTTCCTGGGCGACAATGAAGCCAATAACTGGCTGAATCCGCCGAAGCGTGCTCCGTGGCGTGTCTAAGTTAACATTGGCCAAAGCGTGTCGTGCGAGATTTTCGTCCGGCGGCTGACTATCCATTTGGACAGTTGGAACTGGCGAAGCCGATGTTGGGATGGCGGGTTGCCTACGGACTGCCATCGCACACTTTTTTCTCGTCCCAGTCCGTTGACAAAAGCTCGATGGGAGGGCGTTGTTCTGCCTTCCAGAGTAATTGTCGAAAAGGCGTCGATCGAAAAACATCCCATGACCACGGAGGAAATCTGAAACTCGATATTGTCATTCTCGGCGGAGGATTTGCTGGGGTTTATTGCGCAAAAACTTTGCACCGAGCATTGAGCCGTGAGTCCAGCAGCAAGATCGGCCTTATCTCTGAGGAAAACTACATGGTGTTTCAGCCGATGCTTCCTGAAGTAACCGGCGCTTCCATCTCGCCTCGTCACGTGGTTAATCCGCTTCGCCTGTTGTGCCAGGGTATTCCGGTGTTCAAGGGACAGATCGTAAGGATCAATTGGCCAGACAGAAAGTTGATTCTGAATGCAGGCGCTTTTTCGGGGAACGTCGAAATGCAGTATCGACATCTTGTGCTGGCCATGGGGGCTATCGTGGATTTAAGCCGTATCCCAGGCATGCCGGAGCATGCTTATCTCATGCGTAACGTTGGCGATGCGATGCTCCTCCGAACGACCATTATCGGGCGAATCGAAGAAGCCAATTTGGAATCCCGCGTCGAGGTGAAGCGCCGGCTGCTGAGTTTTGTGGTGGTTGGCGGCGGTTATTCGGGAGTAGAAACAGCGGGCCAGATCCTTGATCTTTTGCGGTCGATTCGCGGCTATTACCCGACGGTATCGGAACAGGACTTACAAGTTCATCTCGTCCACAGCCAGGACCATTTGTTGCCCACGCTGAGTCGCAGGCTTGGCGAATACAGCGCCCGGAAGCTCCGGGAGAGAGGGCTGAATCTGATTTTGAACCAGCGGGTCAAAGCGGTAACGGCCCATCGCGTTTATCTCGAGAACGGATCAGTCATCGAGACGAACACCGTGGTTTCCACAGTGGGGAATGCTCCACATCCCTTGGTCGCGAGCCTCTGCGAGGAAAATAAGCTTCCTACCGAAAAGGGTCGTATCCTTACCGAACCAAGTTGCCAGGTGAAAGGCGAACCGCAGCTTTGGGCGGCCGGTGACTGCGCCGCAGTTCCGCACCTCAAAGGTGGCTTTTGTCCATCGACGGCGCAGTTCGCTCAACGTCAAGGGATCCTACTCGGAAACAATCTCGCTCGAAGCCTTCACAAGAAACCATTGCAGCCGTTTATCTTCAAAGGACTCGGCGAATTGGCCTCCATCGGGCACCGGACCGCGGTGGCCGACGTCTTCGGAATGAACTTCTCCGGCTTTTTTGCGTGGTGGCTCTGGCGGACAGTTTACCTGCTCAAACTTCCGCGACTCGATCGGAAAATCCGAGTTGTGCTCGATTGGACGCTTGATCTCTTTTTCCCCCGAGATATCAATTTACTCAGCCCGAGGTTCAGCACGTTGCTCAAGGAAATCCATCTCGAAAAGGGGGATGTTCTCGTTCAACGGAATGAGCCAGCCTTCTCTTTCTATATTGTGAAGAGCGGCTCAATTGAAATCTTTGACGACCAAGGAACCATCAAGACAGTCACCGCGGGGGAGTATTTCGGCGAGCGCGCCTTGCTGGCCGACGGGATATGGCCCTTCGATGCCTGCGCTGCGGAATCTTCATCTCTCGTTTCCATTCCCGCAAACATTTTTCATCAGATGGTCAGAGGTTGCGGCTCGCTCGGTCGTCTGTTCCAAAAATCAGCCGGCAAATACGAGTCGCGGGAGATGGTGGAAGCCCTGACGCGAAAAATCTCTTCCTTTACGGGAACGAAAACAGCAGCAGAGTTGATGCAACGCAACCTCCGAACTTTCAACCCAGGGATGACCGTTCGGGATGCGGTGGCCATCACCAAATCCCATCCGCACAGCTCTTATCCTTGCGTGGATTCCGCGCGCCGTGTTTTGGGTGTGGTCAACCGAGAGGATTTCTACGAATTCTTAAAAAAGCCGGAAACTGTTGCTGACACGAAGTTGCGGGAAATGGCGTTTGCCACACTGCCCACGGTTCACGAGAATGTATCGGTCAATGGGATGATGGAGCTGCTAATCCGAAGTGGGTCGAATAAGCTATTGGTCGTGAACTCAGAAGATCGTTTGGTGGGTATCATAACGGTAATAGACCTTTTTGCATCCGAGACATCGTGATATGACAATCATCGAGCTACACCGACCTCCGCTGAACTCTTCCTCATTCGGCGACTGAGCTTCCTCTGAGTGCCTCGGAACGTAATTCGTGATTCAAAGCTGGCATTGGTGGTGCGCCGAGTCATATTTATTGAGTGCTTGGCGAAAGCTCTCGCACCTTGATGTAATAACACTATGGAAGAAAAAATCCTGCAACTCTTCGGGCGTAAAGATTATACTCCCTTAAACATTCCACAATTGCTTCAGCGACTCCGGCTGCGGCCCAACCAGCAGCAAGAACTCCAAGGGTTTCTGGGTCCGCTCGAACAGAGCGGCCAGATCGCGCGGATCAAGGGTAATCGGTACATCAGGTCGCTTGAGGCGGATCTCATTCCTGGAGTGATTCGGATCAATCGCCAGGGCAAAGGTTTTCTCCAGCCAGAAGATCCCGGCCTGCGCGAAATGATGATCCCAGAGAGCGCAACTAGCACGGCTCTCCACGGGGATCGGGTTCTCGTGCGTCGCGATGTCGGACCAACCCGTTCGCGCGGTCAAGGAGACGCGGAGATTACCGCCACCGTCATCCGTATTCTGGAGCGCAAACGCACGCAGATCGTCGGCACCCTGCAACAGAGCCAGCAATTTTATTTCGTCATTCCGGACGACCCGCGTATTCCGCACGACGTGTATGTGCCGCCCGCGCGCGATGTCGGCCGGCCAGCGAACATCGGCGACAAAGTTGTGGTCGAATTGCGTGAATGGGCTTCGCGCCACACAAACCCGGAAGGCGAGATCATCGAAGTCCTCGGCGCGCCGGATGAAGAAGGAGTGGACATGCTCTCTGTTCTTCGGCAGTACGACCTGCCGCTGCACTTTGCGAAAAATGTCCTTCAAGAAGCCAACGCGATGGCTAAGGCCCGACCGCTCGGTGAGCCTACCGAGGAGGAGCGAGCTGGCCGCATCGATTGCCGCCAAGACACGGTCATCACGATTGATCCCGATGACGCGAAAGATTTCGACGATGCGATTTGCCTGCAAAGCGTTTCCGAGGATCGATGGAAACTGTGGGTGCATATCGCTGATGTTTCGCAGTTCGTCAGCCCAGGGACAGCGCTTGATGAGGAGGCGCGCAAGCGCGGCAATTCGACTTACCTGGTGGACCGAGTCATCCCGATGTTGCCCGAGGCCCTGAGCAACGAACTCTGTTCGTTAAAACCCAACGTGGATCGCCTTACCAAATGCGTTGAGTTTTTGCTCTCGAGCGCCGGCGATGTCCTCCAGGCCAAGTTCTTCTCTGCCGTCATTCACTCGAAGCGCCGGTTCACCTATCAGGAGGTTCTCGCGATTCTTCAGCGTCTGCCTTCCGATCCGATTGAGAGTATGGTGCATCAAGCCCATGAGATGGCGCAAAAGATCCGGCGCAAACGTTTCAAAGCCGGTTCGTTGGATCTCGATTTTCCCGAAAGTAAAATTCGGCTCGACCCGCGAGGCCGGATCGAGCGCATCGACCGGCTAGAAAACGATGTTTCGCACCAATTGATCGAGGAATTCATGCTGCTGGCGAACGAAGCCGTTGCTGCCCGCCTGATGGGGCTGCGCCGTCCAGCCATTTATCGGATTCACGAGCCGCCGACCGAAAAGCGCTTGCAAGAGTTTCGCGAAGACGTCCTGAGTCACACCATCCCATGCGGCAACCTCGGCCATCGCCCCGAGGTGCAAAAGCTTTTGACCAAGCTGAACACTCTTCCGATCGGTCCTGCGCTGAAGATCGGTTTTCTCAAGTCCCTCATGCGCGCCCGATACGCTGTGGAACCGATCGGCCATTACGGTCTGAGCAAAGTTAAGTACACGCACTTCACCTCGCCAATTCGGCGTTACGCTGACCTTGTCGTTCATCGCGCCCTCTTCGGGGAGAGCCATGCTTCAACCGGTGCGCTCAAGAAAATTGCCGATCACATTTCTGATACCGAACGCAACTCGAGTGATGCCGAGCGCGATAGCAAAGAGGTAAAGCTTTTCGCGTTTCTTAAGGAGCAACTCAGATCTGGCGAACTGCAGCGTTACGCCGCGCTGGTGATCGACATGCGCAATTTCGGTTTCTTTGTCGATGTCTCAGGTCTCGGATTGAGTGGATTGGTCCATCTTTCTTCGGTTGAGGATGACTTCTTTGTTTTTGAACCCACCCGCAATCAGCTCGTGGGCCGCCGCACTCGGCGAGTGATCAAGATTGGTGACAACGTGACTGTGCAGATCGCGAAAGTGGATACGTTCAAAAAACAGGTCGATTTCCGGCTGGTCGAAGCCGCGCCCGAAAAGGCTCCACGCCGCCCGCTCAAAGGCCGACATCGGGAGGAACAACGAGGCCGGGCCATCCGCCGGTAATCTCACGGCTGGCCGTCAGGCTTTCTCGAACTCTCTTCAACATGAGCGTGGTTCAAGGCTCGTTCAGCAGTGGCTCGGGGCCGGGCTCGCGCCTGGTTCGTAGCCAGGCCCCCGCTCCGATCTGGAACATCGAGCCATCGCTTCGCAACTCCGCTCCAGTGAGCTTTCCCAGCACGAGAACTGCGCTTCTTCATAGGAATGAACTTGACACTAAGGACGGCATTGCCTACTGGCAGAGGCGCTCAATTCGGGGCTGGACGCTCGGTGGACAATTAAAATCATTTAATCTAATTTCAGTTAAATTGTATGTTTAAAAGCAAGTTGCCGTTGTACGGAGTTATTCTGCTGGCCCTTCAGGCCCTAAATTCTTGGCAAGCCTTGGCCAGCGAAGCAGACATTCATATCCCCGACCTGAGCCAAGTGAAGTTTGATGGCTTGGGCGGCATGAGCGGCATCACCCTGATGTATATGGGTATCGCGATCTGCCTTATGGGGGCGGTCTTCGGACTGGTGCAGTACACGCAAACGAAGAACCTTCCCGTCCACGAATCCATGGGAAAAGTCTCCCACATGATTTGGGAGACATGCAAAACCTATCTGTTCACGCAGGGCAAATTTCTCACCATCCTATGGGTGTTGATAGCCGTTTGCATGGTTTACTATTTCGGCTTTTTGACCGAGCACAAGGATGCCAGCGGGCAGCCGTTGACGTCCGGCCATGTTGCCTTCAATGTCGTCATCATTCTCTTGGCGTCCATCCTCGGCATCCTCGGATCCTATGGCGTGGCCTGGTTCGGTATCCGCATCAACACCGTCGCCAATTCCCGAACTGCATTCTCCGCCCTCAAGGGCAACCCGCTGGCGACGCTCGGAATCCCGCTCCGTTCCGGGATGAGCGTCGGCCTGCTGTTGGTCTCGGTGGAGTTGTTTTTCATGATTTGTATCTTGATCTTTTTGCCCCGAGAACTGGTCGGTCCTTGCTTTATCGGGTTTGCCATTGGCGAATCACTCGGCGCCTCCGTTCTGCGCATCTGTGGCGGCATATTCACCAAGATCGCGGACATTGGTTCGGACTTGATGAAGATCGTGTTCAAACTTCCCGAGGACGATCCGAAGAATCCTGGTGTGATTGCCGATTGCACCGGAGACAACGCAGGCGATTCGGTCGGACCGACGGCGGACGGTTTTGAAACTTACGGTGTCACCGGCGTGGCGCTGATTGCGTTCCTCGCTCTCGCTCTTGCGTCAACGCCAGGCATCGTGGCGACGCTCATCATCTGGCTCTTTGTCATGCGGGCTCTGATGATTGTCACTTCGTTGGCGTCCTATTTTGTGAATGAAGGCATCAGTAAATCGATGTTCGGAGGGAAGAAAGACTTCGACTTTGAAGCTCCGCTCACGCACCTCGTTTGGATCACTTCCGCAGTCTCCATAGGCATTACCTTTGTCGCGAGCAAGATGTTGCTCGGTGACTTCAAGGACGCTGCTGGCGTCGCCCAGCCCGCCTTGTGGTGGGTGCTCTCGGTGATCATCAGTTGCGGCACTGTCGCGGGGGCGTTGATTCCGGAATTCACCAAGGTATTCGTCAGCACGTCTTCACGTCACGTCCGCGAAGTTACGAACTGTTCCAAGCACGGCGGCGCATCGCTGAACATTCTGTCCGGCCTCGTCGCCGGCAATTTCTCCGCGTTCTGGATGGGCCTCATCATCATGCTGCTCATGGCGACGTCGTATTATTTTTCGCAGAATGCCGCGCTGCTCGCTCTCATGCCCTTGAAGTTCGCGTTCGCCGCGCCCATCTTCGCTTTCGGCCTCGTGGCTTTCGGCTTCCTCGGCATGGGCCCCGTCACGATCGCGGTTGACAGCTACGGCCCCGTGACTGACAACGCGCAATCCGTCTATGAGCTCTCCCAGATCGAGGGCAAGCCCGGCATCGCCGCCGAGATTCAAAAGGACTTTGGCTTCAAGCCTGACTTCGAAAACGCCAAGTATCAGCTCGAGAAAGGCGATGGCGCTGGCAACACCTTCAAGGCCACTGCCAAGCCCGTGCTCATCGGCACCGCGGTCGTCGGCGCCACCACGATGGTTTTCGGCATCATCATGCTGCTGCAGAAACTTTTTGAGCTCCAGGTCGCATCGGGTGTCCCCGGACCGTTCAAGGAGGTCGTCGCAGCCCTCAGCATTGTGCAACCCGAGATCATCCTCGGGCTGATCATGGGCGGCTCCGTCATCTACTGGTTCACCGGCGCCTCCATGCAGGCCGTCGTCACCGGTGCCTACAGCGCTGTCGTCTATATCAAGGAGCACATGAAGCTCGACGCCACCACCGCTTCCGAGAAGGACTCGAAGGAAGTCGTCCGCATCTGCACCGTCTATGCGCAGAAAGGGATGTGGAACATCTTCATCGTGGTGTTCTGTTTCGCGCTCGCCCTGCCATTCTTCAGCGCCTACTTCTTCATCGGCTACCTTATTGGCATCGCTTTCTTTGGTTTGTTCCAGGCTATCTTCATGGCCAATGCGGGTGGCGCATGGGACAATGCCAAGAAAATTGTTGAAGTGGATCTCCGCCAGAAGGGGACTGAACTCCACGCCGCCACCGTGGTCGGCGACACGGTGGGAGATCCGTTTAAAGACACCTCCTCGGTTTCGTTGAATCCGGTGATCAAATTCACCACGCTATTCGGGCTTTTGGCGGTGGAGATCGCGGTGACGATGCAAAATCAGAACCTGAAAATATTGATCGGAGTTGTCTTGTTTTTGATCGCTTTGGTTTTCGTCTATCGCTCCTTTTACTCGATGCGAATTCCTGAGCACGATTGAGCCACCGGGGAGAGTTTATTAGTTCCATCCGCTGGCAGGCACCGGCGCAGTGTGAGCAGGTCAACGCGTCCTCGATCGATCGCTCCTC
>CAMAWP010000250.1 GCA_945861765.1 Akkermansia muciniphila
CGCGATGGACGATGCCGTGCTCATGCGCGTATTGCAGGGCTTCGCAGACCGGCGGCACGACCGCCAGTGCCTGCTCCGGTGTAAAGCGGCCCGCCTTCATCGCCTGCCGCAGATTCACGCCATCCACGAACTCCATGAGCAGAAAGTAAAAACCGCCCGCCTGCCCGAAGTCGTGAATGGTCACGATGCTCGGATGATTGAGCTTGGCCAGCGCCTGCGCCTCGTGGGTGAAACGCTGCGCGAACTTCGCGTCCGTCACCCGCTCGGGCGCGAGCAGCTTGAGCGCGACCAGCCGGTTCAACGACTTCTGCCGGGCCTTGTAAACCACGCCCATCCCACCGCGTCCGAGGCACTCCAGAATCTCCAGTTGCGGGAAGTGGGGCGCGAGTTCCGCCGGAGTGAGCGGCGTTTGCGCGGCCACGGCATCCGCGCCCGTGAACGCGGTCTCGTCCGCCAGGTTCATCGCGGCCAGACAGCGCGGGCACAGCCCCTGGGGCGCATCCGCCGGGAGCGGGAGGGCGCACTTGGGACAGATGGGAAGTCGAGGCGTGTTCATCGCAGATCGGGGCAGTCCACCCGTTTCGCTGGCAGTAAAGATTTATTCATCACCAAGTAAATAAAGAAACGCCGTCCGTTGTTACAACGCCCCGCAGTTACGCCCGGCTCAAGACGGCGACCAGATGCCGCATCTCCGCGTCCACGTCGCCGCTGGCCTCGACCGTCTCGGCGATGGTTTGACGGAACAACTGGCGAAACTGCTTCCGCATCCGATGCACTGCCACCCGCGCCGCGCCCTCGGTTGTGTCGAGCGCGGTTGCAATTTGATCGTAGGGAATGCCGCCCCGCTCCGCCGTGAGCCATTCCTTGAGAGCGTTGAACTCCTGTTCCCGGCCGGCGTCTGTGAAATCGCGCTGAAGCCGCTCCAACGATTCCTCCAGCAAGGTCATCGCCCAACGGCGTTCGTAAAGTTCATCGGGCGCGAGCGGTGGTTCAGTGGCGAAGCGGTGTTCCGCTTCCTGAGTGTCCAACGACAGCGGCAGATTCCCCGCACCCCGCTTCTGCGCCATGTTGCGGTGCCAGTCATTCGTCAGAAACCGCTTCATCGTGACGAGCAGGAAGGTGCGAAACCGTCCCTTCTCGGGCAGCACGACCCGAAGCCAGTCCAGCGCGAGCAGCCGGGCAAAAAACTCCTGCGTCAAATCCTGCGCATCATGCGGCGAACGTCCCGACCCGCGCACGTAGGCGTAGAGCGGATACCAGTAGGCGCGGCAAAGCGTCTCCAGCGCCGCCGCCGAATCCGGCGACGCCTTGTCCTGCGCCGCAAGCACCACGGACCATCGAGTGGTCACGAACACGGGCTGCCGCTGCGCATCTGGAGTATGTTCTGATTCCGACACGTTGTTTCACTGGAGAGAATAAGGATTGGTGACCGGTTGTTACAGAACTAAGGAACCTGAACGCACGACGCCCGGTTCGAGCCGGATTTGTACCGACGCCCTCGCCTTCGTGCGCTTTGACGCGGTGACGAGTTGCCGCAGCGAGCGGCTGAGTCGGCCGTTCCACTCAGACCAATTGCGTCCCTCCGGTTTTTAGGCAGTGGGTTTGCATGGCATCATTCATTGGCCGGCTTGTCGGCTTTTTTCCCCATCGTGATCGCCGTGTCGTTGGCCTGCTTCGCGCCGGGCGTGCTGCGGCCGTTGGCGATGTAGTGCTCCAGCAACTTCGTCAAGCGCGCGACGACTTCGGGGTGCTCGGCCTGCACGTTTTTCGCCTCCGCGAGGTCGGCGCTCAAGTCGTAGAGCTGCACTGCGGGCAACCCTTGCTTCTTCGCGTCAGCGTCGCCCGGCTTGCCCCAGCCGCCGCTGCCAGGGCAAAGCTCCAGTTTCCATGAGCCTTGGCGGATGGAGAACGTGCCGTTGATGCTGTGATGCACCACGGCTTCGCGCAGCGGAGTTTTGTCGGCGCCGAGCAGCGCGGGGAGAATGCTCACGCTGTCCTCGGCGGCGGTGTCGGGGAGTTTCGTGCCGAGCATCTCGGCGCAAGTCGCCATGAAATCGGTGTGGCAGATGATCTGCGCGCTCTGCGAACCAGCCTTCACCTGGCCCGGCCAGCGCACGAAGAACGGCACGCGATGTCCGCCGTCCCAGATGTCGGACTTGTAGCCGCGGAACTGCGCGCTGGCGAAGTGACCCTGCTTCTCCAGTTTGTCCGTGCCGGCGGCGGGCGAGCAACCGTTGTCGGCGGTGAAGAGGACGAGCGTGTTGTCCGCCAGCCCGTGCTTCTCCAAAGCCGCGAGCACCTCGCCCACCACAGCATCGGTCTGCATCACGAAATCCGCGTAGCTACCAAGCCCGCTCCGTCCCTGCCACTCGGCGGTGGGCAGGATGGGCGTGTGTGGCGACGTGAGCGGGAGGTAGAGGAAGAACGGCTTGCCACCCCTGGCGGCGTCGGCGCGCTCGGCGACGTGGCTCACCGCCCGCTGACCGAGCCGCGGCAGCATGGTGATGGGTTCGATGCTCTCGATGACGCGGTCATTCTCGATGAGACCGGACATGGTGCGGGCGTTCGAGCAGCCCCAGAAATAATCGAAGCCCCGCGTCACCGGCCCGCCGATGATGCGCGAGCCGACGGGGAGTCCGCCTTCGCCCGTTTTTCCTTTGCCATTTTTCGGACCAACCGACTTTGCTGCTTCGGCGGGCGTTGTGGAGTTGAAGCCCAAATGCCACTTCCCAATCGCCGCCGTGGTGTAGCCGTGCTGCTTGAGGAAGGCGGGCACAGTGAGCCGGTCGCCCGCGATGAGCGGCGGGTCATCGGTGCCATCAAGCACGCCGCGCTGCAAACGCGTGCGCCACGCATACCGGCCCGTGAGCAACCCGTAGCGCGTCGGCGTGCAAACAGACGAGCCGCTGTGCGCATCGGTGAAGCTCATTCCCTGCGACGCCAGCTTGTCGAGATGCGGCGTCTTGATTTTCCCGCGCTGCGGATTGAGGCACTGCACGTCGCCGTAGCCCATGTCGTCGGCGAGGATGAAGACGATGTTGGGCTTGGAGTTTTCCGCCGCGGCCAGTCCGGCAAACGGAGCGAGCAGTGCGGCGGCAAGAAGGGCGAAGGTGGTTTTCATCATGGTGTCAGGCGTTCGGTTCAATCTCTATTCCTTGTCCGCGCCGGGCAGCGGCCCGCCCAAAGGCACGGCGTCCTTGGTCATTTCATCCAGCCGAGCGCGCATGGCCTTCACGCGGTCGGGCTGGGCGTCGGCGAGATTCTGCTTTTCGGAGATGTCCTTCACGAGGTTGAAGAGTTCCATTTTGTCGGAGGCGGGAAGGAGCAGTTTCCAATCGCCCATGCGGAGCGCTTTCACATTCAGCGTCGTCCCGTGTAGCAGAATCGCGTCGTGCGGGGATTTTGCGCCCTGCGTCAGCACCGGCCAGATGTCGAGGCCATCCGGCGCGTGCTTCTGGGCGGTCGGCGCGCCGGTGAGTTTCAGCAGCGTGGGATACCAGTCCACGATGTGCATCGGCTCATCAATGGTCGCGCCTGCCGCGATTTTTCCGGGCCAGGTGGCGAAGGCAGCCACGCGCACGCCGCCTTCGTAGATGCCCCCTTTCCCTCCGCGCAACGGCGTATTCATCGTTCCCTTGCCGGCGCGCGCACCGCCGTTGTCGCTACAAAAGATGATGAGCGTATTGTCGCGCATGCCATTTTCTTCGAGGGCGTCGGTGATTTGGCCGATGGCTTCGTCCACGGCGGCTAACATTCCAGCAACCGTGCCCCGAAGCTTGGGCAGATTCTGATACGGCTCGGCATAGTTGGTCGGCACTTGAAACGGGGAATGGATGCCATTGAACGGCACGTAAAGGAACAGCGGCTTGTCCGCCGGTTGCGCGCGAATGAGGCGGCTGGCTTCCTTGGCGATCAGCCGGGTGGTGTAACCTTCTTCCTTCAGCGGTTGGTCGTCGCGATACCAGTCCAGTTTGCCGTCGCGCAGGTGGGTGTTGTAATCGAGATTGCCCATCATGTGCCCATACTGATGCTGGAAGCCGCGCTGACTCGGACGGTATTCGGCGCGGAACTCGCCGAGATGCCACTTGCCGCAAATGGCCGTCGTGTAGCCCGCCTCGCCCAAGGCCTGCGGCAACGTGCGTTCGTCGAGCGGCAGCCCCCAGGTCGCGCCCGGCGTGACCACGTTATAGACTCCCGTGTGCGTGGGGTAGCGCCCGGAAAGCAGCGCCGCGCGCGTCGGCGAACAAAGCGGCTGCACATAAAACGATTTCAGCACCGCGCCCAGCTTCGCGAGCTTGTCGATATTTGGAGTGAGGATGTCTTTCCCGCCATTGAAGCCGCAGTCGGCATAACCCATGTCGTCCACCAGAAAGTAGATGATGTTCGGCGGCGCAGCGGCGAAACATGGGCCGCAAATGAACGCCACAAGTGCAACGACGGCGGCGGTGAATTTCATGGCCGAAGGATGCACCGCCCGCCCGGCGGAGACGAGAAAACTTCACGACCACGGCTGCGTTAGTCGGAACGCGCCGTCTGCGCCCTTGCACGCTGCGAAGGCTGGTGGCAAGGTTCCGGCATGGAAACAACGCTGGATTACGCCGAAAGCCACTTTTCCCAACTCATGCGGCAGGTGAAGGCCGGCGAGGAAATTCTGCTGCGCGACGGCGTGACCGCCGTGGCGAAAATCATTCCGGTTCCAGCCCAGCGCGCCATGTTCCGTCCGCAAGTCGGCGAGACGACCTCAGCCCCAGTGCAATGGAACGCCGCTTCCTTCGCCGCGCTCAATGACGCTGGCATGAAAGAACTCGGCCTGCTGTGAATCTGCTTCTGGATTCCTGCACCCTCATCTGGCTCGCCAGCGAACCCGCCCGCCTGAGCCAAGCCGCCGCCGCCGCCATCAACGCCCCGGAAGCCATCCTTCACATCAGCCACGCGAGCCTCTGGGAAATCACCCTCAAGCACGGTGCTGGCAAACTGACGCTGCCCACCACGCCGCGTCAGTGGTGGACAGAGCAGATTGCCAAATGGGGACTCGTCGAACTGCCCCTGACCGCCGAAGCCCTGCTGCGCGGCAACGAACTGCCCTCCCACCACAAAGACCCGTTCGACCGTGTCATCCTCGCGCAATCCTTGATGCACGACCTCGCCGTCGTGTCTCCCGACGAATCCTTCCCGCCTTACGGTGTTCGGGTGGTTTGGTAGGCGACGACCGCGTCGAGCAAGCTGCACACGCTGAAGGCGTGACAGAAATTAACCGGGGGTCGAGCAAGCACTGCAAGCGACTACCCCCGGAAAGCGAACCCAAAAACTCCATCCACCCTGGAGGGGTGAGTGAACCTATCAGTCTTTCCAGAACCGCGACCAGAATTTGCCTCGCGCCTTTTCATGCACCGAGTCGGTGTCGCCGAGTTGGCCTCCTTCGAGCGCACCGTAGAACTTCGCTTTCATCCGTCGGCCCTTTTCCTCGGCCGCCGCAATGCGCCAGTCATCCCAATCTTCAGCCCACTCGATGCGATTTTGGGTAATCCAGTAGTGCGAGCGGCACGGAAAGTTCCAGTTCCCGATGGACGGATACAGCGACACGGTTTCGCCATCGAAGATGAGCTTCCAGTCCGTCGGCGTGAGCGGGGTCACGACTTCCCGGCCACAGCCGCAGCAGCAGCGATGCACGGCCGTTCCGTGGGTGAGGGACACGTAGAGAACGCCATCATCAAGCGCGTCAGGAATGAACTCGACGAACTTATGGTTGAGCTTGATCACTGAGCAGTTGGTTCTCGCTGATGGTGTAGGTGCAGTCGTGCTCGTGCTCCATGTCCTGGTAGAAGCCGCGGAGCTTCTTCCATTTGATGACTGCCATCGCCGCGTTCAGCATGTTCAGGTCAGCGATTTGGATGTTCGTGGAGTAGGCGTCGTCTTTGGCGTCGGCGAACGAGACGCGCTTGCTGAAATGGTCGCGCTTGCGCGGCGTGCTTGTGGTCACACGCACGATGCCGAGCAGGTTGCTGTCACCGACTTGGACTCCCATGCCGACGTCAATAAACGAAGCCCCACCCGTTTCCAGCAGCGCAACGATTTCCCTCTTTGGCCGCCCGTCATCCATGCAGATGAAGACGAAATCCAACCCGTGCAGCAGATGCACATTTGCCGCGTTGAGCGCGACGGCGTGCGGGATGATTTTCCGCCGCATCCGGGAGTAGATTTCCGCGAGGTAATCCGCTTTGAGCGGCGGTGTCCGAAGCTGCTCTACCGAGGGCGCACCCGGCGTACGGAAGGCGTTGTGCTGGCAAAACACATCCGCGTCGAAGAGATGGATGTCATCCACTGGTGTCTTTGCCACAAGGTCGAGCACGTAGGAGCCAGTGCCGCCCAAGCCGACGATGCCCACCTTCTGCCCCTTGAGCTTGGTGCTGATGGCCTCGATTTCGGCTCTGCTGGAATTCGTGTCGTGGTAGTTGAACACGGATTCCTCCGGCTTGGCCTCAATCACCCGAAACGTCTTTGCCGTCACGTTCGCGTCCAGTGACTGCGCCGGTGCCGAAATGATTTCCGCGTAGCGGTTCATCTTCTCGTAGTAGTCCGGGTAGCCGTTCTGTGGCTTGTTCGAGAACGAGTGGGTCACGACAATTCCCTCCGCCAGCGTTTGCGTCTGACTGGCGTGCTGGATTTGCGCCATGATGGAGCCGTCCTTGTGGCAGGGGTGCGGGCCGATGAAGTGAACGACGTGTGTGTCCGGCTTGGTGATGGTGTTGCCCGCCAGCGCGAGCGTGGACACCAGCGTGCCGAACTCGATTTGCCGGGCCGCGTTGACGCAGGGAACGTGGGAAATCAAGAGGTGCGTCCCCCTGATTTCCACTTCGTAGCCCTCGTTGCGGAGCCTGACGATGTCCGGACTAGGACTTACAGGTTGGTGTGACATTGAAGTGCATCCCGCATTGGAGTTTCACCACGTCGCCCTCGACCATCCGGCCTTCGGGCTTGCTCGGCGGCCCGTGTTTGAACGTAACCGTGTAAATTGTGTTCGGGTCAATCGCCCCGAACGCCAACACCACGAGGGCGGCATACGAAATGGTTTTTCCGGCGACAACTTTCTCGCGGCCATTGACGAAAATCTTCGTCTCCCTGGCCGAGTGCTGGTTGCGGCAGGTGAACACTGCTCCATCGCGGAACTCAACCGTCTCGTCGTCCGCGATTGGCTGGTCGTTGGGCGACTCATAATCGCGAAACAGAATCGCGTCATCAGGCAGACCGAGCAGGCGTTTCAACGAGTGACCTGTTTGCCGGCCGATGAGCGTGACTTCCCATTCGTCATCGCACACGAACGCCAGCTTCGCAGGCCCGGTGCAGAGAGGCTGCGGTGCCGCCTCACAGCGCGGAATGACACGGAAGACATTGCCTTCCGCCAAGTCCACGAGCGCGTCGTCATTCAGGACAACATCGTTCGGGCTGCCGTGGTCGCGGACGAGCACGAAGTCCCGCCTGACGCCCGTTTGGTCGAGAGCGTCCCGAGCCGCGAGCTTTCGGCGCGGCATCGGGAAGAGCCTGTCGCCGATGAGCCCAGCCCACTTTGGCGCGGGGCTGCAATTCTGCGCGTGTTCCGCCACAGCGGTGCTGTGGCCCGATTGTTCGTTAGTTTCGTTTTGCATTTGTTGTATGCTTTCACACGGATAACGGTCCGCTGTGACAACCTGTGGTGGTGCAGGACTCCTCAGTTCCATCTGTTGTCACAGGCTTTCGTTATCTGCTTAGAATGGAAACCGTGTCCGTTGACCTTGAACATGAATCCGACGTCGGCCTGATGCTCCTCATGGGGGCAGCAAGCTCATCGTCGCCCAACGACCAGGCCATAGCCCGTGAGGCTCTGCGAACCCTTCACGCCCGTTACTATGGCTACTTGGTGCGAGTTCTTGAGGGGTTCTCGGAAAACGTAGGCACGGTCGTAATCGACCCGGAGGAGTTCGCACTCCGAACATTCAAGAAGGCGTTCCAAGTCGCTGATGGATTTTGCGATGAAAGTGACGGCGACCCCGCGAAAGCTGCGGCCCAAGTGAAAGGATGGCTTGGAACAGTCGCTAAGAACCTTGCAAGGGATGAACTCCGTCGTGTCAGCAACCAAGCGGAGCATGTCCAGTTCGTCGTCTTGGATGACACTCATGATGTTCCTGAACCGCCTTCGGATGGCGGAGACGCCACGCCAACGGAACCAAAAGCTCTCGCCGCGCTTCAGGACACGCTGGACATGCTCAAACCCGAGGAGCGCGATATTCTCATCACGTACGCCACGTTCGGCTTTCCCACCGAGAGCGGGAGGGAATTGCCCAAGGACGTTCGGAACGCGCTGGAGCAGCGCACCGGATACGAGCGAAGTAACATCCGCCAGAAGTGGCGGCGGCTTTCAATGACCCTGAAGACCCAACTCGAACCAACACTCAAAAACACGAAACACTCCTCATCATGCCAAACGAAATTCCAAAGCATTCAGCCGACGAAATGACGCCGGCCCTGCGGAAAGCACTCGTTGAAAGTGGCGCACTCATTCCGACAACGGCGGAGGAAGTCGAACTTGCTGAAGCTCATCTCACGCGCGCTGTAACCCGCCAGGAGGTGGACGCCGCGTTCGCAAAACTTGAAGCAGCTCTGGACGACGACTCGCCCGTCTCATCTTTCATGCGTCTCGACGAATCCGTGGTGTCACCGACCGATGGTGGCCTCGCAATGGCTGCTCGAAACGGAACCGAACTCGACGCCGAGACGTTAGCGAAAATCGAGGCGAGCGTTGCCCGCGCCACTCACAAGCCACCGCAGACTTGAAGCCGAAGCTCCAACTCTCACGAGAAGCCGAGATTCTGGAACTCAGCGAAGACGTAGCGAGCGAGGATACCGTGTCTGGTCGCGTGTGTCCGAGCCGCATCTGTGAGAAGAAAGAGATTCGGCTTGTTCACGACTCGTTCGGGAAAGGCAAGTTCGACGGGATGCTCGTCCATCGTGGCGGCGAGTGGGTCATTCTCTGCAACTATGACAACGGCAACTCCCCCGGCTCCACTCGCGAGCGGTTCACCATCGCTCACGAACTCGGGCACTACCACATCCCTGAGCACAGGCGACAGCTCCTGGCTGGCTGCCGCCCGCACGGGTCGCACGCTGGTGCGTTCGATGGAGCCGAGAGACCGGAAGAACTGGAAGCGGACACGTTCGCCGCCAACCTCCTGATGCCGCCAGCGAGGTTCGCGCCACGTTTGCGCTCGCTCAAGCAAGCGCCACTGGAATCGATGCTGTATCTACGGAAAGAATTCGATACCTCGCTGGAGAGCACGGCAATCCAATCAATGCGCCATGACGGGCGCGTGGTGGCAATGGCGAAGTGGAATGATGATGCTCTGGCGTGGCCCCGAGTTTCGGATTCGTTCTTCCGCGAAACTGGTTACCGCCAATTCCTGCTACGTCAGCGAAGCCAACTCCCGCCTGATTGTGCGACCGCAGCAGCCCTCGCTGATCCGGATTCACGGTTTGATCCCGTTGTTCGCGAGGTAGTCGTTACTGCCGCCTTCTGCTTTGGTCATGTTGCGGCTGGAGGCAATCGCGACATCCTGCTTCGTGAACAGGCTGTGCGGAATGGGCGGTTTGGAGTCGTGTGCATTTACTCGGTGCTCAACGACGCGGATCGGAAACGCTCATAGCCGACTGAACCGGCTTCTCGCACCCCGTCAGGGTGCATGAGTTTTTTTGGGGGACGCTTTCCGGAGGTGTCGCTCCCGTTGGTTGCTCAACCCCTGGCTAATTTCTTTCACGCCTTCAGCGTGCGGCGCTCGAGCCTCAGCGCCAGGCAGTTGGTGCTTCACTCAAGGCTTGGCCATCGCGCCTTTCCAGCCGGCCAACCACTGCGCTGTGAGTTTTTCCACCAGCGCCTTGTTCGCCGGGTCATTGGCGATGTTGGTGTTCTCCTGCGGGTCGCTCTGGTGATCGTACAGTTCCACGAGCGGCGCGAGCAGCAAGGTGGCGAGGAGTGTGATGGTGTGTTTCACGGGATTATTTCCGAGTGCGTCCGTCGGCGCGGGCTTTGTCGAGGCCAGCCGCCAGTTGCTTCACGAATTCGGGATGCGCCGGGGCGACGTCCGTGATCTCGCCGGGGTCTTTGGTCAGGTCGTAGAGCCGGTGAACTTTCTCATTCTTGCCGTCGGTGGACTCGATGGCTTTCCACTGGCCGGAACAAATGGCGATGGCGTTGTCGTCGGTGTCGCCTTGCACGAAGATGGCTTTGCGGACGGCCGTGGCCGGCGGTTTGCCGAGCAGGACGGGCAGAAGGCTGATGGAATCTTCGCCCGCGTTGTCCGGGAGTTTGACTTCCAGGACATCGGCAGCGGTGGCGATCAGGTCGGTCAGGCACGCGGTGTAGTCGGAGGAGGAAGCGGGCGTGATCCGGCCCGGCCAGCGGGCGATGAACGGCACGCGGTGTCCGCCCTCAAACGGCG
>CAMAWP010000251.1 GCA_945861765.1 Akkermansia muciniphila
AACGGCTCTTCGCGAAGTTCGGCCCCGGCCAGCGGAGCCGGCGACATGGAAAGCCCAAGAGTTGCACCAGCGGTGAGTTTGAGGAATGTTCTTCTCTTCATAGATGTAGTGTCAGTTCAGCACAAGCCTCTCTCAGATACAAACCACAAAAGCAGAACCCGAATCCTTACTCTTCGCGAGTTCGGTTTGCAATCACGCTCGATTGACCGCCAGCAATTCATTTTGGCCCAGGGCACCTTCCGTTCGCCGTATGTAGTCCCGGCTTTAGCCGGTTTTCACGGGGCGACCGGCTAAAGCCGGGACTACATACCTCCCAAACTGAGAATTGCTGATTGATCGCGGAACACCACCCGGCAGTCCAAGCTCGGGCTGCCTCTAAATCCGCTCGAAATAACGGACGCGCTCCCAATCCGTGACAGCGTCGTCAAAAGCCTGAACTTCCAAACGCGCGGTATGCACGTAAAAATCGACAACGTGATCTCCAAGGGCGCGCCGGGCGAGCTTGCTTCCGTTCAACAAATTCGCGGCGTCGCGCAAAGTCCGTGGCAGCGAGTCTAACTGAGGATCGACATAGGCGTTGCCCTCGTAACGCTCGCCACAATCGAGTTGCTCTTCCACGCCAGCCATGCCTGCCGCAATTGTCGCGGCGAAAGCGAGGTAAGGATTGGCATCCGCGCCTGGCATCCGGTTTTCAATGCGGAACGAGTCCCCCTGCCCCACCACCCGAAAGCCGACGGTTCGATTGTCATGGGCCCAAGCCATCTTTGTTGGTGCCCAACTCGCAGACTGATAGCGCTTATAGGCATTGATCGTCGGCGCAAAAAAGTAGCAGAGCTCAGGCGAATATTTCATCAGCCCGCCCAGGAACTGACGGAAGAGTTTTGAACCCGTGCGCCGCTTGTGATCCCAAAACAGGTTTTGGCCGTCCTTCGAAAGGCTCACATGGATGTGGCAACTGCTCCCGACCTCGGTTTCAGAAAGCTTCGGCATGAAGGTGATGGCTTTGCCGTGCTGGTCGGCAATCTCCTTGATCCCCTGCTTAAAGACAACGTGCAAGTCAGCCATTGGGAGCGGTTGATCATAGATGAAGTTGATTTCGTGCTGGCCTTTGCCCCATTCCCCTTTGCTCGATTCCACCGGAACACGAGCCGCCCCCATCATGTTCCGAATAGAGCGCATGAGGGGCTCGTCGCGAGTCGGCTGCATGGTGTGATAATCGATGCGATAATCGCTCGAGGGTGTCAGGTCGCGGTAAGAGGATTTGGAAGCTTCGTGGTAGGTGTTATGGAACAGGAAGAACTCCAGCTCGCTCGCGATATTGCAGATGAGTTTCGTTTTAGCAAGCACGTCCACCTGTGCCCGGAGCAGTGAGCGGGGCGCTTCGTCCACGACCTTGCCATCGTCGTGGTGATAGTCGCAGATCACCATCGCCGCAGCGGTTTGCCAGGGCAGCGCACGAATCGTCGAAATATCTGGCCGCATTTGGAAATCTCCAAAGCCTTTCTCCCAGTTGGCCAATTTGAAGCCTGCCATCGGTTCCATTTCCATGTTCACGGTCAGCAGATAATTACAACTATGCGTTCCGTGCCCCGCCACGCTGTCGAGAAAGAACTGGCCGGTGAAGCGCTTGCCGATCAGACGCCCCATGACGTCCGGAAAAACCACGACGATGGTATCGATTTCGCCCGATTTGATTTTGGCTTTTAAGGTTTTGAAATTCATGATGCGTGATGCGTGATGCGTGACTAAGAAAGAGGCACAGCTTCGAGCAGATGTTGCAGGTCCTTTTCAGGGTCGAAGGTATCTGCGCGCCACGATGCCGTGTTTGTGCAGTACGGAGGACTTTCATCACGCAAAATGGATGCCCGCTGCTGCGGGATCATGGTCAGGAGCAACCGAACTAATTGGGTCAAAAGCTGCAGACGATGGATAGCGACTGATTCGCCCAGCACATGACGACCATTGTAGTACCATCCGCGCCCCTCTCGATCCGAGCCCAGCGCATATTCGTAAAATCGGGCACGATCTTTACCCGTGCCACGTGAATATCCTTCGGAAACATTTGCGCCAATGGAACCTAATGCTCGATAAAGCTGGTCCGAAAGAGCCAACGTACGCTTGTCGTGCATCAATTTAGTAACGTCGTACCAACCGATCTCGGCCGCAAACAGTCCCAACCGATAAGCTTCCACCTTCCACAATGGATCACCAGTGATTTCAACCGGAACTAACATCAGCCATTTTTCGTAGTTCATTGCTCGCCTCGCTAAAATCGAAAGCAATGATGCGCAACATATGACCGCCATCCTGCTGTCTTTTCACGCATCACGCATCACGCATCACGCATCACGCATCACGCATCACGCATTAACCATCACTCCGCCACATAAACATTCTTAAGCTCCGTATATCCTTCCATCGCCGACATCCCCAAATCGCGCCCCAAGCCGCTTTGTTTGAAACCGCCAAAGGGCGCTTCCACATGAAGGCTGCTATGCGAATTGATACTGAGGACGCCGCTCTCCACTCGACGAGCCACGCGGAGGGCTCGCCTCAAATCGTTCGTCCAAAGTGACCCGCTCAGTCCGTAAGGCGAATCATTCACTTCCTCAATCATGGCAGCTTCGTCGTCGAAAGGCCGGATGCAGACGACTGGACCAAAGATCTCCTCGCGCCAGACGCGATCATTCGGCTCCACTTGAAGGATCACCGTCGGTTTCAAATAGTAGCCTTTGTCGAACAGCCGGTCACCGCCAGTGACAATTTTACGACCCAAATCTCTCGCGCTGGAAACAAATTCCTCCACGACGTTGCGTTGGCCAGCCGACACCAGAGGACCGATCTGACACGTTTCGCCGGTCGGATTCTCGACGCGAAGCTGTTGGGTCGCCGCCGTAAAGACCTCGACGAAACGGTCGAAAGCCGAACGTTCCACAAAAACTCGACTTCGCGCGCAGCAATCCTGGCCCGTATTCGCGAACACGCTCATCGGAGACAGCGTGGCTGCCCGGTCCAGATCTGAATCGGCGAAAACAATATTTGGCGATTTGCCGCCGAGCTCGAGCGAGATCCGCTTGAGTCCACGCGACGCCAGTTCCATGATGCGCGATCCAATCGCGGTTGAACCGGTGAACGAGATTTTTCTCACCAACGGATGAGTGACAAGAACATCTCCAATCTCCTGACCTGATCCCGGCAGCACCTGCAAGACGCCGGGAGGAAGTCCGGCTTGATGGGCGATCTGCCCCAGCAGCAATGCGGTCAAAGGAGACTGCGACGCGGGCTTCAGAACGACCGAGTTGCCAGCCGCCAGCGCCGGCGCGACCTTCCAGCACGCGATCGGGAATGGAAAGTTCCAGGGGACAATCGCCGCCACGACTCCCATAGGCTGGCGCAAGGTGAAATCAAATCCACCGCGGGATACCGGAATCGTTTGGCCAGTAAACTTAGTGATCGCTCCGGCGTAATACTCGAACACGCGCGCGCCCAGACCCGCTTCATCTCGCGCATCGCTGATGGGTTTCCCGACGTTCTGGCATTCTAGCTGAGCGATGCGCTCGCAATTCTCGCGCAGCAGCCGGGCAATGTTGAACAAGATCTCCGTGCGCTCGCCAGGCGTCAGGTCGCGCCAGCCTTGCCGGTAGGCCCGATGCGCGCCTTCAATCGCTGAGTTGACGTCTTCGCCAGTTGCGGCGGCGACTTCGACAATCGTCTCTTCGGTGGCGGGATTGACCAGCGGCATCGATTTGCCCTTCGCTGGTTTTCGAAATTCGCCGTTGATGAAAAGCTGTGTTGGCAATTCGTTCATAGCGCACTCCCGTATAAAGATTTCAAATCAGCGGCTGTCACCGGAACGGGGTTCGTTTGGTGGCAAGAATCTTGAATGGCCTGTTCGGTCAGCGCCTCGATGTTTGATTCCTTGACGCCATAGGCGCGCAGTCCAGGTCTCAGTTCAAGATCGATCATGAATTTGCTGATGAAATTGATCGTCAACGCATCCGCTTCGGTGTCGGAACATTTCAACACATCCAAACCACTAGCTAGGCCAACACGACGATAAAGCCCAGGTTTGCGCTCGGCGTTGAATCGCATCACAAAGGGCAGGCAGAGGGCGTTCGCCGTGCCATGATGCATTCCGCAAATCGTCGATAACGGATGGGCCAAGGAATGGGTGGCTCCAAGATCCTTCTGGAAAGCCACGGCTCCCATGGCAGCCGCCACGAGCATTTTTCCTCGAGCGTCGATGTCATTCCCATTTCGAAATGCGCGAGGAAGCGCCTCCACGATGAGGTGAACGCCTTCCAGCGCGATCCCGTCGCACAAGGGATGGAAAACAGGCGAGGTGAATGATTCGATGCAATGGATCAACGCATCGGCACCAGTCGCCGCCGTGAGTTTGGGAGGCAACAAGCGAGTCAATTCCGGATCGAGAATCACGAGCTTCGCCAGCAGCTCGGGATGAAATAGCACGGCCTTCCGTTGCGTTGCTTCGATAGTGATGACTGAACTTCGTCCAATCTCGCTGCCCGTGCCCGCGGTCGTTGGAATGCAAATGCAAGGAGCGAGATCAGTCCAATCCTCCTTGTAATCGAATCGGCTGATCTGCAGCTCCGGCCGCTTAATGAGAAGCCGCGTCGCCTTGCCGACATCGAGGGCGCTACCGCCGCCGAAAGCGATTATTCCATCACATTGCTCTTTCCGGAACGTCGCGGCCGCCTGGATGACGTCCTGCTCGATAGGATTGGGATGCACGCCTGAGAAGAGCGACCAGTCTTTACCGCGCCGTTCCACTCCCAGCGCCTGCTGCAGCAGTGCGAAAGCTTGAGTATCGAGCAACCCGGAATCAGTGACAATCATTGGGCGCTTAATGCCTATGCCCTCCAGGCGCGATGGCAGTTCGGTCAATGAACCAGCGCCAAACACGGTGGTCGTTGGAAACGAAAAAGTAGAAAAACATGAATTCATAATTAGTCTAGAGATGTCGCGGGAACCGAGCTTAAGGACCGCAGGATAGCGAGGTTTTCCACGTCTTCGTGCAGGTCGTCAGACTTAGGTGTTTCAAGGCAACCCGGCAAGTCGCGGAACCGCTCGTCATTTACAATGTGCCGAAAGGGTTCGCGGCCAATTTTGCCCTCGCCAATGCCGGCGTGGCGATCGACTCTCGATCCAAGATCCGTTTTGGAATCGTTCAAATGAAAAGCTAAGACTTCCTTCACCCCAATCATCGAGTCCACCTCGGCGATCGCGGCGTCCCAGCCTTTTGGCATCCTCAGATCGTAGCCTGCGGCAAAGAAATGCGCCGTATCAAGACACACACCGAGGCGGCGAGGCTGCTTCACGCGTCGATAGATTTCGGCGAGATCCGAAATCTTGTGGCCAAGACAGGTCCCCTGCCCCGCCGTATTCTCGAGCGCGATCCGAACGGGGGAATCCTTTGTCGCGCGAAAAACCTCATCCAGCCCATCGACAATGCGGTCCAGACCGGCCTGCTCTCCTGCACCCAAATGAGCGCCGGGGTGCAGAACCAAGAACGGCAATCCGAGATCGGTTGCCAGATGAATTTCCTGGATGAGGGATTTCAGGGATTTGTCTCTATTCTCCGATGGCGCCGCCCCGAGGTTGATCAGATATCCGGTGTGACCGAACACAGTGGCCAGTTTATTCCTGGCCATTTGATTGGCGTATTGAGAGAGATCGTCTGGCTGGAGTGGCTTGCCGAACCATTGCATGTTGTTCTTAACGAAAACTTGAACGACGTCGCAGCAAATACTAATGCCGCGCTCGAGCGCTTTCCAAACGCCGCCACGCGTGGACATGTGCGCGCCGAATTTCATGAGAGCACAGCACGTGAGGCGTGAGGCGTGAATCGGCTGGTTCGCATCGAGTGCTTCACAGTTTTTCCGGCTGACTTAGCAGCGCGGCAATGTCCGCGAGCAAACGACCCGCCGCACCGCCATCCAGAACCCGATGATCAAAGCTCAGAGTTAAATTCGCTTCCATCACCGGCACGAATTGACCTTTCTCCTCATCCCAGCTTGGAACGCGACGCCCCGCGCCCATCCCCAACACAAGGGTTTGTTCGGGCAATGGAATCGGCGTCGCCCAGGTCAGGCCGAATGTTCCAAAGTTTGTCACGGTCGCGATCGATCCTCCCGTTGCATCGGTCGGCAGACGCCGCTTCCGAGCCAAATCAATCAGCTCGTTGTACCGCTGGATCAAATCACTCATCGGCCGTTTGTCCGCACCCCGAAGAACGGGAACCAAAACACCGTCCGCTGCCTCGACCGCAAAACCGACATCGATCGCCATCGGATGCACGATGCGATTCCCAATCAAACGTCCGGCTGGAGCGCTGTTTTCTGACAAAGCCAACGCGAGCGCCCGCAAGGCGTAAAGCGCCGGCCCAGGCTTGGGATCACAGGTTCGGCGATGCGCCAGCATCGGATCGATACAGATCGGCAAAGCAACCGTCACCAAAGGCCGGGCCCAACTGCGCCTCATGGCATCTGCAACGGCCACACGCATCGTGGAAGCCGGGCTCATCTTATTCTTTTCGAGGTTCTTGATGAATTTTTCAAAGTCCTCGATCGTCACTCGCCCAGCGGTCCCGCTCCCTGCAATTCCGGCCAGATCGGCTGCGTGCAGCCCGAGCTCGTTCATGCGCGCTTTCATTCGCGGCGACATATAGCTCGCCCCGGCCGCGTGAGCCGGCACAGGCAAACCCCGCACGGTTGGCTCCACGCCTTGCTTTTTCGGATCGCTTTGAGGATCACCACCCCCGTTGAGAAGGGTCTGGATGGGCGCTCCCGCCGAAGTCAGGGTGTCCAAACCCAGCCGCATCGCGTCTTCCGTGCTCACTTCCAGATAGCCCAGCACGGCACCGACCGGATAGCTCTCGTTAGTGGTGACGAGGAATTCCTTCACGCGGCCCGGGCACGGTGCAGTGACATTCATCGTGGCTTTGTTGGTCTCCACTTCAACCACGTCCTGGTCGGTCTCGACACAATCGCCGACCTTCACAAGCAAGTTGATTACGGTGGCCTCGGCAATGGATTCACCGAGCTGCGGCATGATGATGGGGATTTGCGGCATAACTAAAGTCGCACAAGATTTCGGGCCGCGCTGGCGATGCTCCGGGCCGTTGGACGATGAGCAGCCCACAGCGTCGGATGATAAGGTATGGGTGTGTCTTTGGCGTTCAGCCGTTGTGGCGGAGCGTCGAGCAAATCGAACCCCTCGCTCGCCACTCGAGCGACGACCTCGGCCGTGACTCCGCCCCACGGGAACGCCTCGCCAACACAAAGCAATCTGCCCGTGCGCGCCACCGAGGCCATCACAGTGTCGGTATCCAAGGGCTTGACCGACCTCAAATCCACGACCTCCACATACGTTCCTTCAGTGGCGAGTTCATCAGCCACAGCCAGCGCTTCATGAACCATCGCGCTGTAAGCCACAATCGTGAGATCGCTTCCAACACGGGCGATGCGTGCTTTTCCGACTGGCATCGCTTCGGTGGGAAGCGCCTCGGCCTTTAAGTGGTAATAAAGATATTTATGCTCGCAGAAGATGACCGGATCATCGATCGCGACGGCTTCCAGCAACATGCTGTACGCATCTTCCACCGTCGCCGGCGTCATCACTATCAGGCCTGGATAATGGGCGTAGAGCGCCTCCATGCTTTGGCTGTGGAACGGACCGCTGCCTGACGTTCCACCGGATGGAAGTCGAATTGTGATCGGACAGGGCACCTGAGTTCTCCAGTGTAGAGTGGCGGCCTGATTCACTATTTGGTTGAAGCCGACCGTGGAGAAGTCGGCGAATTGCATTTCGACGATGGGCCTCATCCCTTCAATCGCTGCTCCTATGGCTGCACCGACCATGGCGTCCTCGCTGATGGGAGAATCGATCACTCGGCCCGGGAATTCCTGGGCAAGGTTCTTCGTCGCCTTGAAAGCACCGCCGAAAGCGCCCACGTCTTGGCCATAAATAAACACGCGCGGATCTTCAGCCAAGGCGCGTGCCTGCGCCTCACGAATAGCTTCAAGGTATGTAATGCTCATTTGCGACCGTCACAATTTACTGATTACCAAAATCCGGCGCCATGCTAGGAAGATTCCGCGCTCTTGGCAAAATCATTCAATAGCAGGAACGCGAATGCGCGAGTGTTCAGTGATCGTCCCGAAATTTTTCGTCGCCTTCGAGCACCGCACCTCCAGAGCCTTCAGGTCCGGCGTAAAGTTTGAGGGATGGTGATTTCGAGGGCAGTTTCGGCGTCAACGGGGCGACGCCGCCTTGACGTAGGTCATTTCTTTCCCAGCCCTGGCGTGTTCACTCAAAGCACCGATCACGCCCATGAAGACCAACCCACTCTATCCTCTCGACGACGTTATCCAACTGCCCGAGCGGAGCATTGTTTTCTCGGGCAGGCAGATTCAGAATTCTATAAATCTATGTTATCACAACAGTCGATCACCGGAGCCTCGTGGCTTGCCACTCTCTCATGTCTTCTGAACCTGTGCGGTCTTGCGACCGTGTCAGCAGATGAGCTGAACATTCCGTTTGCCGGTTACAGGAGCATTCGCGACTTCGGCGTGACACCCACGAACACGCCGGCCGCCAACAAAGCTGCTCTCCAGCGCGCCATCGATTGGGCTGCGCCCCGGGGAGCCGCACTCTTCGTCGATCCGACTGACCAGCCGTATCCGGTGGACGGCGGCGTGGTGCTGCGAATGAACGTTTCGCTCGTCGGGGTGCAAGGACCGGTCGGACGTGGCACTCGGCATCCGGACAAGCCTCAACCCGTGGGCAGCGTCTTCCGCATCGATGACGAGACACAACCGTTCATTGTCGTCGAAGCCGCGACACAATTGCGCGGGCTGCAGTTCTGGTATCCACGCCAGACACTCAACGACCCGGCAAAGATCATACGATACCCGCCCACGATCCAGGTCTCACGCGCGAAAGCCGCCCAAGGAGTGACGCTGTCGTGTCTCACGTTCTATGGCGAGTTTGTGGCGATGGACTTCAACGCCGCCCGCGCCCAGCCTTGCGAGCAGATTCTCTTCGAGCATTGCTACGGCTATCCGCTCAGCGGCGAGTTCATCCGCATCGACTACTGCTACGACATCCCTCGCATCCTGCACTGCCACGTCAACCCGGCGAACCAGCGCTTCATCAAAGGCGGTTACAGCCGCGCCGTCATCGATGCCGTGGTCGCGGCGCGGACGTTCACTTACGCGATCAACCACACGGACAACGCCATGTTGATCGACCTGTTCACCTTCGGGGTCTATGGCGGCGTTTACCTCGGCCCGGCGAGCTACGGACAACTATCGAATTTCAACCTGGACTGCGTGACCGTCGGCATCCACAAGCTTGGGGACGGCACATTCAACAGGAACTGGCAAATCGCCCAAGGTTCCATCATCGCCAACACAGGTCCGAAGTTGGAAGACATTCACCCGATCATCATCGAAGGCCAGGGCCACACCGCCATCGCCAACGTCGAAGCCTTTTCCGGCGGAAACTCGGCGCTGACGACGCTCGGTAAGTCGCAGGACTTTCTTCTGGTACGCGGCGAAAAAAGGCTTACGGCGAGTTTGACGGGTTGTCGGATGCGAAACTACGTGGCGGATGCCCCAATCACTCGACTCAACACGAACGCGCTTATCCAGGCTGTCGCCTGCGTGGACAAGCACGAGGAGTTGTTCAATTCGATCGGGCGATAAGCGAGCGCCTTGTGAGAACCTGACTGAAACACTTGACGCATGCGGCCAACAAATCAAAAATCATCCCTTTCTGAAACAGTAGCGGCTAAGTCGCCATGAAGCTGAATGACATGAGAGTGCATTACGACGGCGACGCATTACGCCGTGAGGACTTGAGCGCGAATCCATTCGAGCAGTTCGCAGTCTGGATAGATGAGGCGTGCGAGTCCGGGCTGATCGAGCCGAACGCGATGAGCCTGGCGACCGTTGGCGCGGATGGGCGTCCGGCCTTGCGCACTGTTTTGCTAAAAGGCTTTGACCAACGCGGATTTGTTTTCTACACGAATCTTGAGAGCCGCAAGGCGCGGCAGATTTCCGAGAATGCGAACGTGTCCCTGCTCTTTCCATGGCTGTCGTTGCACCGGCAGGTGGCGGTCGATGGCGTCACGGAGCGCGTGCCGACGAGCGAAGCGTTGGCGTATTTCGTGACTCGACCGTTCGGCAGCCAGATTGGAGCGTGGGCCTCGCCGCAAAGCCAGGTGGTCTCCGCCCGAGCGCTGCTAGAGATGAAGTGGGAGGAGGCAAAGCGGAAATTCCAGGAGGGGCGCGTCCCGATGCCATCGTTCTGGGGCGGCTTCCGCGTGGTGCCGCGCGCCATCGAGTTCTGGCAGGGGCGCGGCAACCGACTGCACGACCGGTTTCTTTACACTGGGTTGGAGGATGGAAGCTGGAAAATCGAAAGGCTTGCACC
>CAMAWP010000252.1 GCA_945861765.1 Akkermansia muciniphila
ATTGCGCCCTTGCGCCCTTGAACGGTGGGGCGAGACTCTCTCCGAGCTGTAGTCTCCGAGCCGGAAGCCGTCGAGCCCTGACATGCTCGAGCGCCAGAAAAGGTCAGGGTTCGAGGGGACTCTCACCCCACCCAGGTTCATGGGCAGAATTGCTGGCTCCGCCTACGCAGCGTTGACGCCCGAGGCCGGCTCTGCGAAAAGAGTTTTATGCAACGATTCCCTTTCCTCCTTCCGGCGCTCTGTTCGTTGACTTTGGTCGCTTCTGCCGCGGAACGTACGATGCATTCGTTCAAAAAGCTGCGCCTCGACCCTTACTACTGGAGCGAGGGCGCGAGCTTTGGGGACATCAATCGGGACGGAAGGCCCGACGCCGTGTCCGGCCCGTATTGGTGGGAAGGGCCTGATTTCACCAAGCGCCACGAAATCTATCCACCAGCGGCCACTTTCACGATCAAGAAAGCCGATGGAACCACGGAGAAACTGCCAGGCTTCGAGGGCGCGCTCGGTAGGAAGAACGCGTATTCGAGCGACAACTTTTTCTCTTTCGTTCACGACTTCAATGGAGACGGGTGGAACGACGTTTTAACCTACGGCTTGCCGGGCACTCCGGCGTTTCTCTATATCAACCCGGCGGGCAAGGCGCAGCGCTGGGAACGGCATCATGTCTTTGACGCGGTGGACAATGAATCACCGACCTTCGCGGACGTCACAGGGGACGGACGTCCGGAGATCATCTGCAATTCGGGCGGAACGTTTGGTTATGCGTCACCGAACTGGAACCATGTCACCGCGAAATGGCCGTTTACCTCGGTCTCCGGCAAAGGCCCGTGGGGCAACTTCAATCACGGCCTTGGAATTGGCGACGTGAACGGCGACGGGCGGCTCGATATTCTCGAACGGGGCGGTTGGTGGGAACAGCCGAAATCAGGCACCGCCGCAGCCACCTGGGCGCTGCATCCCGCCATGTTCAGTCCCGGCGGAGGGGCGCAGATGTTTGCTTATGATGTCAACGGCGATGGGTTGCACGACGTGGTCACCAGCATCGCTGGCCACGGCTACGGGCTGGGCTGGTATGAACAACTGCGGGAGAAAGACGCCGACGGCCACCCGCGGTTCCAAGGGCATGTTTTCATGAACAAGGAACCGTCGGAGAACCGCTACGGCATTGCCTTCTCGCAGCTCCATGCCGTTGAACTCGTGGACCTGGATGGCGATGGACTCAAGGACATCGTCACCGGCAAATGCTTTTGGGCGCATGGGCCGACGGGTGATCCTGATCCCGCCGCCCCGGCTGTGTTATACTGGTTCCAACTCGTTCGCACCTCCGATGGCAAGGTCGATTGGGTGCCTCATTTGATCGACAACGATTCCGGTGTTGGCCGTCAGATTGGCATTGCGGACGTGAATGGCGACGGACTTCACGACATCCTCATCGCCAACAAAAAGGGAACATTCCTTTTCCTTCATGAGAGCCGGAAGGTGTCGGAACAGGAGTGTCGGAACAGGAGTGGGTGAGAGTTCAGCCTTTGGTCAAGTTTCCCGGGGCCGAGGACAAGCAGTTGAAGGCGGACGAAGTGATTCAGCGCACCGGGCCCGCTCGCACCGCCGCTCCGCCACCGCAGAGCAATCCGGCGAAGTGACAATCCAGAATCCGCATGTCCGCCGAAAGTGCCACCCCCCACGCCGGACGCCCCACTTGGGTTCGTTACCGCGTGCTGGGCATGTTGTTTCTTCTCTCCATTGTGACGTACCTGGACCGGATGGTCATTGGCGGCGCCGGACCATTTATCCGCCGTGACCTGGAGCTTACGCCCCTCCAGCTCGGGGCGATCTTCAGCGCGTTCCAGCTTGCCTATGGAATATTTGAAATCCCCAGTGGATGGTTGGGCGACCGATTTGGCCCGCGACGGATGCTCGTGCGCATTGTTGTCTGGTGGTCGGTCTTTACGGTGCTGACAGGCCGGGTGACTGGCTTTTTCAGCATGTGGATCACGCGCTTCCTGTTTGGTGCCGGAGAGGCCGGTGCCTACCCAAACGCAGCGTGCGTTGTCTCGAGATGGTTTCCATTTGTGGAGCGGGCGCGGGCGCACGGTCTCATTTGGATGTCGAGCCGACTTGGAGGCGCCTTTGCGCCGCTGCTCGTCGCTCCCATGCTTGATCCGGACAAGGCGAGTGTCGTTTTCGGTTTTTCCACCTATGTGGGGTGGCGCACGGTTTTTTACATCTTTGGAAGCCTCGGGTTCGTATGGGCTGTTGCGTGGTATTTATGGTATCGAGATTATCCCGACCAAAAATCAGGGGTCAATGCGGCGGAGATCGAGTTGATCCAGAAGGGAGGGCTGCCGACTTCGCACAACGAGAAGACGCCCTGGCGTGTTATTTTCCGGAGCCCGAATATCTGGGCGATTGTGCTCGCCTATTTTGTCTATGGCTACGGCGTCCAGTTTTTCTTTTTCTGGATGCCTTCTTATGTGAAGGAGGTCCGCGGGCTAAAGGATTGGGCTCCGTACGCGGCGCTGCCGTTTTTGCTGGGCGCGGCCGCCTGCGCCCTCGGAGGCTTTGCTAGCGACGCGCTCGTGCGGCGTTTCGGCCTCCGTTGGGGCCGTCGCACTGCCGGCCTCATCGGGCTCGGCTCAAGCTGCGTCTGGGTGCTTCTGTCCTTCGCGGTGGACGGGCCTGAGTTTGCGGTGATCGCGCTGGCATGCGCGTTCGCCTCGACCGATTTCACGCTTCCAACCTTTTGGGCCGTGTGCCTCGATATAGGCAAACGCCACGCGGGCACGGTCACGGGAACCATGAACACAGCGGCGCAAATCGGAGGCGCTATCTCATCGACCTTGATCGGATATTTGGCAGGGACATCGCAATGGAACCTGGCCATCGGCAGCATGGGAGTCGCGCTGCTAGCGAGCGCGTTGCTGTTTTTCTTTATTGATGCCAGCAAGCCGTTGGTTTCTGAAGACGCGAGCGGATAACACGATCCACCCCACAGTCGAGCCGGCTTGGGTGCTGGATTTACAACCTCGGTGCGGCAGGCTTGACTGGCGCATCCCGGTTCCCCGCTGTTTTCAATGGAATAGGTCCACAGCGGATGAAGACCCTTTTTTCATCCCGCCGGGATGACGGGAGTTTGGACCTATTGGCCGCCTTCGTCTCCCGGAGGGAGATGTCAGTCGGAAATAGCTCATGGGATACCACAGCACACGGCCGGAGAATGTCCAAACTCTACGCACCCCTAGGGAGTGAGTTCTCCTGTCCGGACACGGAAATGATTCCACTCAAAACAACGGAGAACCGTCCGCCGTCGCTCGAACCACGCCTTGCCATCCACCTAGGAAATCGATTCTACTACGCGCCGTCGTGACTCCGCGAAAACCAGCGCTCGGTTTTATTTTCTTCACGCTCGCTCTCGATATTCTCGGGATCGGGCTGATCATTCCGATTTTGCCCAACCTCGTGCAAAAATTCCAAGGCGGCAACGTCCCTGCCGCGCTAACGACCGTAGGGCTGCTCTTCATGCTCTACTCGTTGATGCAGTTCCTGTTTGCCCCGTTGCTGGGCAGTTTGTCGGATCGCTTCGGCCGTCGGCCCGTCATTCTCGCCTCTCTTTTGGGATCGGGGTTGGACTATTTTCTATTGGCCTTTGCGCCTAACCTCGGCTGGTTTTTTGTTGGCCGGATCATCGCAGGCATGACCGGCGCAAACTTCGGGGCCGCCACCGCTTATATTGCGGACGTGAGTCCTCCGGAAAAACGGGCGGCTAACTTCGGCCTCATCGGCGCGGCCTTTGGTCTTGGATTCATCCTCGGGCCGGCGCTCGGTGGCATTTTGGGAAACGTCGGACTCCGCGTCCCTTTCCTTGTCGCTGGCGGGCTCACGCTGCTGAACTGCCTCTATGGTTGGCTAATGCTTCCGGAGTCGCTCGCCCCGGGCAACCGCCGCGCGTTCAGTTGGACCCGCTCGAACCCGGTTGGTTCGTTGCTCGACCTGCGCCGTTATCCGATGGTCTTTGGACTTGCCGGAACTTACTTTCTGATCCACCTGGCGCATCAAGTGTTGCCTGGCACCTGGGTGATCTACACCGGCTACCGCTACCATTGGACACTTGGCCAGATCGGTATATCGCTCGCCATTGTTGGCTTGATGGCTGCGATCGTTCAGGCCGGGCTGACGGGGACGGTTGTCCGGCGTCTCGGCGAGGAAAAGACGGCAGTGCTCGGGCTCGGCATTGGCGCGCTGAGCTACGCGGGGTATGGGCTCGCCACCGAAGGCTGGATGATCTATGCGATCCTCGTCGTCGGCTCCCTCGGCGGCATCATGGGACCCGCTGTCCAAGGGCTGATTTCTCGCGGCGTGGGTGCCGACGAGCAAGGGGGCGTGCAAGGTTCGCTGACCAGCCTGGCGAGCGTCGCCGGCATTCTAGGACCACTCATCGCCACCGGACTCTTCCGCTATTTCATCAGCGACGAAGCTCCCGTATATCTGCCGGGCGCGGCTTTTTTCTTCAGTGCTGTATTGGTCGTCGCCGCCATGCTCCTGGCCCTGCGTTCATTCCGGAAGAACGGTCGCAACGCCGGCATCGCTTCGGGCCGAGCAGAGGCTCTCGTCCGTCACTGAGCTATAGTGCGCGTGACCGAGAGAAACAATGCGGCTATTTCACTTCCAATGCCTTCGTCGTTTCTTCCCCAAACTGGCTGATGACACGCATGGCGATCTTCTGGCCTTTCTTCACGGGGAACGGATGGCTGGTGTGACCGTAGATGCGGGCGAAGGCTTCATCGTCAATTTGCAGCTTCAAGGTTTGTTCGGCCTCCCTCTTTGTCGCAGCTTTGGCGAGGTCGCTCAGGCCGCGTTTTCACTCGTCGAACTCGTCTTTGCCGCCGCCGCAGAAGAAGACCTGGCGCACGACGAAGTTTGAACGGTCGTAATCGTCGTCCACCATCCAGTAGGCGATGACGTCGCGGGATTTTATTTCGTCTTTGATGGGATCGTAGATGTCGAGGCCGGCAATCTCGATGGTGGCCATGCTGGGAGCGCCGACATCTTGCCGGCTCGTTGCGGGCTGCCGGCTGGAAGCCGGCGCTCCCAGGTGCAGCCGTATGTCCGGCTCGCCGATGGTGACGAAGCTGGCGGCTTTCTTGTCTCTCTTCAGCAGGCCTTGCCGGAGCAGGTCGTCGTGCATGCGGACGATGTTCACCTGGAAATTGCCGTCGCGCTTGTCGCGGCAGGCATTGATGGCTTCTGTCACGGCCTGTTTGCTCGCCGTGCCGAACTTCGGGCCGATGTGGACGTAAGCTTTTTTCTCGATGGTGGGGCGAGACTCCGTCGAGCCCTGACTTTTCTTGACGCTCGCTTTGCTCGCCTCGCTCCGCTCGTTCGACGGCTCGACTGAGTCTCGCCCCACCTCAGCAGGATACCAGCCTTCGGCGTGCAGGGCGGAATGGGCGAGGCGGTCTATGCGCGAGGTGTCGGTCGTAATCCAACGGCGTCCCCACTGCTCGGCCACGTAAGCGCTCGTGCCTGAACCGCACGTCGGGTCGAGCACTAAATCGCCAGGGTCGGTGGTCATCAGGAGGCAGCGCTGAACAACTTTCAAACCGGTTTGAACAACGCAGAGCTTGTCGCTTCCATCGCCTCCCGCCGCATCCATCCAAATATCGCCAAGAGGTCTGAACGGAAAATCCAAGTTGAGCCTCCGAAAGCGGAGAACCGTCTTCATCGCGACCACACGGTTGGCTTCGATGAGTTGCCTCATTCCAGCTTCCATGATTTTCCAATGGTTGCCTTGAATTCATCCTCCGGCTGCTCGTAGCGATGCGTGAGGGTGTCGCGGAGGAGTTCCAACACGGTGCGCGCTCCGGCGGTGTCACCAGCTTTGATTTTGGCCTGAAGTTCATCCAATTGCGCCGTGAGTTGTTCGTCGGTGGCGTATTTGTGCATCCAGAAGAGTTCGGGGTCCTGGCCGCGCGTGATGACGGGATTGAGGGGAAGGACCTTGCGGTCGGTCAGCTTGACCTTGGGATTGTCGCGCTCGTCGCCCACTTCCTCGGCTGACGGGAAGCTTTTAACGCCGCTCTGCATCGAGCCGGTTCAAGGTAAGCCAGAGCTGGCTCCGCAGCGATTTGCCGTCGGCGGCGTCCAGGTTGTATTTGATCTCCATCTGCATCACGGGCCGCAGGTTTGGCACATCGAGAAAAACCGTCTTGCCATCGGGCAACAGGCGGGCGGATTTTACAATGACCTCGTCGCGGCCTTCTTTCCCCGCGTTTGCGATGGACCAATCCTTTGAACCGTAGTGCGCCGCGTAATGGTAATTCCACTGATGAACGGCATAGCTGCCGATGTCTTCGGCCGTGGCGCGGTCGAGCGGTTGCGTAAACGTCAGCGTCAAGCCGTTGCTGTGCGCGTGCCAGGCGATCGGCAAATAAACAGGTTTGCCCGTCAACCGAATCCGATTCAACGCCCCTTCTTTGACCGCGCTCGTCTGCCAACCGCTGCTACCTGCAATGTAGAGATTGCCATCGCGAGGATTGAACGTGCCCCGGTTCGGACCGGAAAGAAGACGTCCGGGCAATGGGACGACAGCCCCTTGAGGAATGCCATCCACCACACCGCGCAGCGTTAGCATCAATCCGCACCGACCCCAAAGCAGGTGCAGCATTTGCCCCGAGAGAGGACCCCATCGCCCCGGCGGCACCCAGACTTGGCTGCCGCTGGAATTGTCCACGCTGTGAGGAATCCAGCACAGCGGCGGGTTGTAGCCAAGCGGCCGCTCGCTCCGTATTCTCGGTCCACCATGTCCGTAGTAGCCGCCGACTTGAATTTCGCACAGCGCCGATGACGGCGTCCACTCACCTTGCTGCGGCGCGACTGTAATGATCTTGCCGTCGGAGCTGACGCCGAGGCCGTTCGGGTTGCGAAAACCGGTCGCAAGCGTCTCCTTGCGCCCTCCGTCCGCTGAAATCCGATGCACGCCGCGCGGATCAACATAGTAAAAATTTCCGCTGTCATCTTTTTCTAAGCAAGTCACATAATTGTGACCGGGCGCAGTGTCGATCAAGTTACAGAAGTTTTCGTAGAAATCGGCTTCGCCGTCGCCATCGAGATCGTGGAGCCGCGTGATCTGGTCCCGGCCCAGCACGAAGACTTGCCCGTCACGCACTTTGAGACCGAGCGCCTGGAACAGACCCGTCGCGAAACGTTTCCAACGCAGGCCCCTCAGCGAGTCGTCGATGCCGGTCACTCGCCAGACGTCGCCATGAATGGTGCAGATGTAGGCGGCGCCATCGGATCTGAAATCGACTCCGCCCAGGAACATGAGCGCATGCCACGGGTTCTCATAAGGAAGCGTGAGCGCATCGATGGCGAGGATGTCGGTGTCGAGTCCGCGTTGCCCGGACGTCTTTAACTCCGGCACCCAGCGCGCGGGTCCCGGGGTGAGCAGCGCCGAGAGGTTCTCAGGCTCGCCAGCGATCTTTTCAAATGCGACGAACTTCGGTAATGAGGCTTTGTCGCCGGCCCAAAGCAGCAGCTTGACGCGCCGGGGTTTGTCGTGCGCGGGAAACACAACACTGAGCCTTCCGGTTTCATTGGTGATGTGAACGTTTGAGCCGATGGCAGTGACAGCAAGATCGGTCGGCCCAGAGCCGGCTACGGCTCGCTTATGTTGCGAATCTGAGGCGACTGTCATTCGTTCGGCACCGACCGCCACGACCAATTTCAACTCGCGGTGGCAAGGTGGTAGTTCGAGCGAACGGGTGAAGACCGAGAGATCGTCAGGCTGTTCGAGCCATGGCGAATCCAGCACGCGGACGTTATCCACCGTGTATTCGAGCACCACGCGTCTGCCGTGGAGATGCAAGCCTGAGTAGCGGTTGGTCGTCCCGAGCCAACCCGTCCCCTCCGGCGTGATGAAGGCGATTTGACCGGCGATTTGCGGCGCTTGAATGAGACCGAAACGGGCGGAAGAAAACCTGAGAAATCCGCCTTCCCAACCCGCGCGAAGCGCACAGTTACCGGTGTCAAAACACACGACACCTTCGTCATGCTCGCCAACCTTGATCGAAAGGCCCTTCGCGATCCGGCTGCCGCGTAATTCAATATTAGACGCGAGGAACTGGCCGACATCCGTTCGACTCCAACGGCTGTCCACCCAATCTCGTTCGACTTGCAGCGAGGGATCGCCGCCCGCGAGAGTGGTCTGACTCTGCTCAAGCTGGGCAGCACGCAAACCGGCTGAGCTGTCGCCCTTTTCGCCGGGTGGTCTGATCAGACCAAGGACGAGAAGTCCCGCAAACGCACCGGCTAACAGCGAATGCAGGCACCGACTTTCAAGCTGGCGTTTCACGTCGCTCACTCGACGGTCAAAAGGGTTACGGAATCCTGGTCCTTGACGAACACGCGATTCCCCGAAAGCGCGAGATGCGCGTACGTGGGCGTCTCGGCGGCTTTATAGCTGGCCAGTTCCTTGTATTCCTTTTCGCTCGGTTGGAAGGCGACCAATTGCGATTTGGGAGTCAATGCCAGCAGGACCGATCCGGCATCTACGACGGATCCGTAACCACCGCGTCCTCCTCCTCCAGGTGTAGTCCATGCCAGCTTGCCAGTTTGGGCGTTGATGCAAAAAAAGTCTCCATTTTGAGTCACACCGAAGAGCAGGCCATCCTTGATCACCGGCGTGTTGAATTGCACGGAAGTCTCCGCGTTACTCCAAAGTTCCTTGGCAACAAAGCCGTCCCCTTCCTTTTCAAGCTTTACAGCCTTCATGCCTCGGTCCTGGCCGCCGTAAATGATCGTCTGCCCGTCAACAATCGGTGTCGAAGCGTTGTAACCTCTGCCTCGAACCGCGAACGAAACTTCCCACACAAGCTTCCCGTCATCCGGCCTGATCGCCACCATTTTCGACTCTGTCTGTGCAATGACCCACTTGGCGCCTCCCAGTCTCATTACGGCAGGCGAGGCGTAGGCGGTGCCGTCGCCGGACCATTTCCATCTCAGTTCACCGGTGGTCAAGTCATAGGCAGCGATGGCACTGTTGGCTTTACCGCCGAGTTGTGCGATGCACAAGCCATCCACGATGATCGGTGACGACGACGTGAAAAAGGGAGGCCAGGCACCCTGGAAATCATCTTTGCGCCATAGCATCTTGCCGGTGGCTGCGTCGAGGCAGGAGAGCGTCCCGCGAACTCCGAGCGTCACGACTTTTCCGTTGGCTACCGTCGGCGAGCTTCTGGGTCCTGAGTGTCCCGAGGACGGCCCCGTTGCGCCGAGTGCATCATACTTCTCCTGCCAAATTTCCTTGCCCGTGGCGGCATCGAGGCAGCGCGCGACTTCGCTCCCGCCCTGTCGTGTAAACACATAAAGTTTGTCGCCCGCCAGAACCGGCGTTGCGTCCCCCAGTCCGACGGTTACTTTCCATTTCTGCGTCAATTCCTTGGGCCAGGTTTGAGGGGCGTTGAACCCGGTCGCCTTCCCGTCGCCGTTCTGGCCGCGCCACTGGGGCCAGTCCTGTGGTAAAGCGCTGCTGGCGCTCATCAGAAGCACACAGCTCGAAACAACGGCCAATGTTCGATTCGCATTTTTCATGAGATATCCGGGTCAATGGCTATGGATAGGGATTCTTGTCGTTGGTTCGAGAATAAGCATCCACAGGCGTGCCGTTAAAGAAAAAAGGAGTGCTGCCCGATGGATGGGGTTCCCCGCTGTTTTCAATGGAATAGGTCCACAGCGGATGAAGACCTTTTTTTCATCCCGCCAGGCTGAGTGGAGTTTGGACCTATTGGCTGCCTTCGTCTCCCGGAGGGAGATTCGAGAATAGCCCGGCAGTTCACTGCTGGGTTCGAATTAGCCATCGCATAAGTCCCGAAGGGACGGCCGAATCCCCCAATGTCCTACGTCAGCTCTTACTGTCTGTTCAGGACAAAGGATCGCCCGAGAAGAGTTCAACCGTCCCTTCGGGACTTTGGCTATTTGCTACCTAATCCCACCCTTGAAAGGGTGGGCTATTCTCGAATCTCCTTTCCGGGAGATGTGAGTCGCAAACCTCATCGGCTACAACAGCACACGGCCGGAAAATGTCCAAACTCCAGGCACCTCTCCGGAGTGAGTTCTCCAGCCCGGACACGGAAATGGTTCCACTGAAAACAGCGGGGAGCCATGCGACGCGGGGCGGCGCAGCGCGCCCGCATTGGCAACAGACGCGACTCGCCCGAGTTCGCGCCAGTGACCTGATTCGCATTCTTCATTCGAGTGCGGCGTATCGATCCCGCACCTTCCAAAACGGACACTTCGGACATGCCTCGCCCTCTGGATAATCAATCCCTTCCTCGTGCGGACAGCCGAAAAGCTCCTCCCTCATAATCAGCGTCTTGACATCATGCTCGTTCAACCGCGCAACAATGCTCTGCTGGACTTCCACTTTGAACCGCACAT
>CAMAWP010000253.1 GCA_945861765.1 Akkermansia muciniphila
TGATTTGACGGTAGCCGTGGGTTTCAACCCACGGAATGAGCCGGGGGATCTCAAGAGTCGCGAAGCGACGATTGATCCCCCGGAGATTTGGCGATCTGATCGAACGTCGCTCCGCGACTTATTACTCGGGGGGTCGCATGCCCGTGGCTTGAAAGCCACGGCTACTTCAAGCGCCGCTCTGCAGCGGCAGACAGCGCACTTGTCTGGACCAACAACTTCGAGATGCACGGAAGGTCGCCAGGGCGGTTTCAAGAAATGCAATTCGGTCAACCAGGATATAAAGAAAGAGCGAATTTTTGGACATTTTCCGCTGACTCTATTTTACTCACGGGATGTCAGCACTCTTTTGCCTGCCCAAGCGCGAACAATCCTCTGTTCTGAATGCGCTGGAAGTCCGATGCTTAGTCGATCCAGCCGAGATCGCACGCTGGAATGACTTGGTGTGTAAACACCACTACTTAGAAAACGCCAATCTGGTCGGGGAGCAACTCCGCCGTGGGCAACGCGATGACACGATGCTTGAGCCGTTGCTCCGGCGGGAACTGGCGCTTCAATGCTTCCTGCCGCCGCACTGACGCCACGGCCTTGTTCACGCCCAGCACTTGATGATTTTTGGCAATCACCTTTCGCGTCGCGCCCGGCTTGCTCGCGTCGAACAGGATAAAATTCTCCACCAGGTCCAGCAGCGGCTCGTGGGCGAGCATCCCGTTGAGCAGCCGTTCCGCGTCCACGCTGCCCTTCCGGTCGTCCTCCTCCAAACGTTTCCATTCTGCGAAATGCTCCCACCCGCTGGTGATGGAGCCGTAGCGGGCGCGATGCCCGTTGCTGACGATGAGGAAGGCGTTGTGATGGAAGGCGTGCGGGATGGTGTGTTCCTCCATGTAATCCCGCAGGTTCCCGTCAAACCCGGCGCGGATGTTCTTGTACACGGCCTTCAACTCAATGAAGACCAGGGGCAGCCCGTTGATGAAACAAACGAGGTCCGCGCGGCGGTTGTAGCCGGGCGCGCGGAGGCCGGTCATCTTCAACTCGCGGACCGCGAGGAAACGGTTGTTCGGCTTCCCGTCCGCGCCACGCCCGTTCTTGAAATCAATCACTCGCGCCCGTGTGTCGCGAATCTGGCCTTGCGCGTCTTTGTAGCTCACCGGCACGCCGTCGCGGATGAACTGGTAAAACTCCTGGTTGTGCTGGAGCAGCGTGCGCGAGAAATCGTGCCGCGTCATATTCTGGACCGCTTCGGCGAGGGCGGCGGGCGGCAATTGGGGATTTAGCCGCGCCAGTGCCGCACGCAGGTCGCGCGTGAGCACCACCTCGCGTGTGTCCGCGCGGCCCAGCGTGCCATCCGGCCCGAAGGTCTCATCGTTCCAGGCGTACACGCTCTCCCAGCCCAACACCGTTTGCAGATGCTCGGCGAACGTCTTCTGAATGAGCCGGTCTTCGCTGTTGATATCGGTGAAGGCCATGCCGCGTCACCCGACAAGCGGCTCGAAATCGTCCCGGGTCATTGGATCGTAATCCGGCCAGTGTCCGCGCAATTCGATCAGGAGTCGCTGCTTGGACGGCGTGGGAACAGGATTCACCTGCACCACCTTGGCCTCGTAATCTCCCGGTGCTTTCGCAATCGCGCTCACGAGGTCGGCCACGAGGTACCGCGGCGACCAACCAATGACGTGATAATCTTTCGTCTGAATTTGGACGGCCAACTGCGTCGTGGGGTTGGTCAGTTCAATCGCCACAGAAAGCTCTTCTTCCGGCTTGAGCGTTTGCAAACGCTGCTGGGCGCTCTCGCCGACATGACGCCAGCCATGTAGAAAGAAGCGGCAGCGGAACGCGCCGTCTTCGCGCCGTTCAATCTTGGGAAAGACCTCAAAACTGTCCGTGGCCCGATAACCACCGTCCACCGAAAGGATTTCAATGGGGTCGGCCTGTTCCCCCAAATCCATTGATCGGAGGTATTCCAGAAAGTCCTTTCGTCCCGGTGTGATGACGCGATTTTGAAACAAGGGAAAGAGTTGGGAGGCCTCGTAGTTCTGGTGGAACACAGGGAAATCCACGAGTGGCTCAAATCCGCTGCGTTCGTGTGCGCGCTCCGCGCCTCGCACGTAGCGAAAACGGTAGTGCGATTCGGGTTTCTCTACATCCAACCGTCCCACAGGAAACCACTCGTGCGTCCGCGCCTTGTCCTGCCAGGCTAGAAACAGCGTCTTTTGGTTCATGGCGTTAACTTACTCAACTCTTCGGAATTGTAACACATCAACTCAATAGCAAATTCGCGGGCCAGCGGCGACATCCATCCTTCAGGCACCCGGGAGATAATCACCGCCAGCTTCGGCCGGTTCAGCCGCGCCAGTCGCGCCAGCGCCGGCCTGAACAAATCCGGGTGAAATAGAGCAGCCCGCCGCACCACTTCCAGCGGACTCAGGCCCCGTTTGTCCGCCTTGTCCCAGAAAATCGCACCCGGTGCCTTCTCCGCGTAGGCACCCACGCGGCCCGCCTGCAAAATACGCTGACGGCACTTGCCCTCGCTGACATCCACGAGTTCCCGGCCCAGAGAGGAGGCGTGGTCAAAAGTGGGGGCCAACATGCCTTGCCAGCGTTCGCCGACCTGCTTCCGTGTGATCCCCCAATTCTCGTGATGTCGGTCGGTGTTGCCGATCACGGCGTCCAGCACGATGTATTCTGCCATCCGCATCCGGGCTTTGCGCGCCCCTTCCGGGGTGGTGAACGTCCGGTCGATGGCGGTCAGGATGCTTTCCAGCGTGTGGTCTGATTGGCGAAACTGTTTGGCCGGGTCGTAGCCGAGAACTTTTCCGGCCAGCATCTGATTGCCGTGAAACAGGTCGCGGCCATCCCGCGCGAAAGTTTCCGTGGCCGAGCCGCGCGTGCCCCGGAAGACCGCAAGTTCCACGCGCGCATGAAGAATCTCCAGGCACGCCGCCACTTCCGCGGCGATTTTCTCGGACCAATGTTGTCCCGTGTTCGGCTGGGGAAACTTGAAAAGCCACTCCGGTTCCCCGTCCTTGGCGCGATACCAGAACTTCTCCTTGCTGCCCATGCCCTCCGTCTCCAGCACCCACTCGGGCTGAATCTCAAAAATGGAATACGGTTCGGACATGGTTGTTAAACGGCAATCTCTCCGCTCATCAGGCGCGGCAGCAGCAGGTCGCGGGGGTGCCGGGCTGACGCCTTCTGGAGGAGCCGGTTTTCGCAGGTGCTGTCGGTGCAGGCCATGTCGGTCAAACCAAGATTTCCATCACGACGTTTTCCACTCAAATAAGAACTCGCTGCAAACCAGCCAGTTGCAACGCGCTGCTGGCATCCACTCAATTAAACTTCGCGGGCTGATCTGCGCGGGCAGTCTCATCGAAAACCACGCTCCCGGCAACCGCTGAAGCACTCCCTCTCCTCCATCGGATGGAGGAGAGGGTCGGGGAGAGGAGGTTCGTTTCATTGGCGCGGACGACTCATCGCCGGCTTCTCAATCAACTGCTCCGGCTTCGGTGGCACGAATCGCTGATTCTGCTCTTTCCGCATCACCTTCACACAACCCGTCCGACGATGCAGCGCCGCCCAGATGTCCAACAGCACGCCCTCCCGGTTCTTCCGCCACTGATGATTCCAGAATCGCAACTCTTCGATGCCTGCGGCCGCGAGAAACTTCGCCCGCTCCTCATCACGCTGAAGATGTTCCGGCAGACCGTGCTGAAAACCGTCCAGTTCCACGGACAGCCGGGCCGTCGGGCAGTAGAAGTCCAGGAAGTATTTCCCTTGCGGATGCTGGCGGCGGAATTTGAAACCAGCGAAACGCCCCGCTTTCAACGCGCGCCACAATTCTTTTTCCTCGTCCGTCTGGTCGCGACGGAGACGGCGGGCGATGGCGGTGGAATTCATGCGGGCAGTTTACTCTTTTCAGAGGCTGGCAGGCAACCACGCGCCTCCTCTCCCCGGCCCTCTCCTCCATTCGGAATGGAGGAGAGGGAGAAAGCCACCGCACCTGGCGATGTCCATCATGGGCACGTCACCCGCGCGCGCTTCTTCTCCCTCTCTCCCGCTCGGAGCGGGGGAGAGGGCCGGGGAGAGGAGGTTCATTTCACTCACACCGCAATCTCCCCGCTCATCAGGCGCGGCAGCAGCAGATCGCGCGCGGAGCGGAGTTTTTGGTTTTGCGAAACAAGGTTCGTCACCTGCTTGAAAATTGGTTCGGCGAAGGACTCGAACTCGTCCAGCAGGGTTTTGCTGGGCATCAGAATCGGTGCCTCTCCGATTTGACTCGGCGAAAGTTCCGTCTGATTTGTCGCGCCTCGGCCCATCGTTGAGAAACGCGATTCCCAAGCCATGACTGCCATGCCGAAATAGTAAATCGGGATTCCCGGTTTCGGGCGAACGATGGTGACGTGCGTATCCACTGTGCAGTTGTCCACCGGCGAATTGACCGGCGCAATGCGGCCCAGTGTGCCTTCGCCGGTTGAGTTCACCAGAACGTCGCCGACCTGCACCTGACGTTCAGGCGAGAACTCGCGCGACTGATGACGGGCGAGGTTCAGGTTCAGCCGACCGTCGCGGATGCACTTCTGATTGATGACGAGGCCTTCCGCGTCATCGTCGTAGTGTGGGGTGATGCCGCGCTTGAGGAAGCTGGTGTATTCGGTCAGCGGTTTCCGCTCCCAGCCTTCCGGGATGCCGTGGGTGAGGCGGGCGTGTTCGTGGCCGGGGAAGCGGAGGCGGACGAACCACTCCCGGTAAAGCAGCCGCGCCGACTCCTCCAACAACTCCATCCGCCGCCGGTTGTTCTCCATCAACTCGTCGTAGGCGGTGAGTGTTTCGGCAATCTTCGCCTGCGTATCTCGCGATGGATAACGCACGGGCATTTCGTTCACGATGCCTGCGCTCAGATTAAGCATCGTTGAACCAACAGCGTGCTGTTCTAGCCACCGGACAACCTCGTGCTGGTCCATGTAGTAGTAGAGGAACTCCGGCAGCACATCAGTGCCATGCACTTCGATTTTCAAGCACCCTGAACCGCAGAGCCAACCTTCTTGCTCTTCTCGTATGAAAGCGCGTTTTGTAATCTCCCCTCGTCGAGGTAAAACTATCGTTCTCGGTTTGAGTTTGTGGCGGGATAGTCTGTCAACGGTCTGGTCGGACACTCGGGCAATTGCATCAGTCACGACGCGGCCATCCGCGATGTTCGTTGGCATTATGACCGGCGTGCCTTCGTCAGTATAGTCAGACTGGTGCAGATGTGAACCGAACGGGCCTGTCTGAACCAAGCCGTGGTCGCCCGAGACAATCTCGCCGAGCGTTGCTTCGCGCAGCTTCATACGCCCAGCCCCTCGAAGTTTTTCTGAATCTTCTTCGCCAGCACGGCGGCTTCCCGATTCAAGTCGGCCAGTTCAACGTGGATGTCGCCCAGGGTTTGCTCGAAATCGAAATCCTCATCCACCTCCGGCGGCGCCACGCCCACGTAGCGGCCCGGCGTGAGACTCCAGTCGGCGGCTTCAATTTCCTTCCGGTCCACCAGCTTCACCAGACCGGGCACGGCCACGAGTTTCGCGTCAGGAAACCGCGAGAGCAGCCAGTGCGCCTGCCTCTCGAAATAAGCAGTGGCCTTGAGTTGCTCCACTGCCTCCTTGCGCCGTGCGTCCAGTTCCTTCTCCAGCTTGCCAAGGGCGCGCAGGTTGAGTTCGGGCTGCCCCTCTCCCCGGCCCTCTCCCCGCTCGTTCCTCGCGGGGAGAGGGAGTGGTGACGCGCGCCCGGCGGGGCGCGGTTCTTCTCCCTCTCCTCCATTCGGAATGGAGGAGAGGGCCGGGGAGAGGAGGTGCTTGCTTCGTTCACCCAAAGCGTCCACCACGCGCGCCGCGAGTTTGAAAACGAGATCCACGTCCTTCACCAAATCGCGGCAGGCGGTGGCAAGGTCGTCCAATTCGGCGAGCAGCCTCTTCTGCGCGGCCAGCTTCGGCTCGCACGGTTTCTTCCATTCCTTCGCGATGCGCGCCGTCCATTTGCCCAACGCCGCGAAGCAGACGTTGGCCGCGTCGTCGCGCTCCTTCACGAGTTCGCGCAACGGCGATTCTTTGGGCAGTGTTTTCAGGAACGGGGCGGCAGCGTCCGCCAGCGCGTCGTAACTCTGTCGGAACGTCGCGGCCTGGCCCGCGATGCCGGCGGCTTCGGTCAGCGTGCGTTCAAGGTGTTGCTGGACGAGCGCAATGAAGCGGTCGGTTTGCCCGCGATACAGCCAGACGATGGCGGTGAGGTTGGCCAGTTGCTCCGGCGTGAAATCGTAAATCTTGCGCGTGACCTTCCGGTAGATGTTCCGCGCGTCAATCATCAGCACTTGATCGCGGCGCTCGGCGGGTTTGCCCTTGTCGAAGAACCACAGTTCGCACGGCACGGTGCGGGTGTAGAAGAAATTGGAGCGGATGGAAATCATCACGTCCACGTCGCCGGTCTCCACAATCTTGCGGCGCACCTCGGCCTCGCCGTGCCCGGCGCTGCTGGCCTGCGAGGTCGCCTTCCGTGTTTCGTTCGATCAGCTTGAGGCGCCTCGGCCTCGCCGTGCCCGGCGCTGCTGGCCTGCGAGGACATGACGAATCCGGCGCGGCCCGTTTTGTTAAGGTAGCTCCAGAAGTAGGAAATCCAGAGGTAATTGCCGTTGGAAACCTTCTTGTCCTTGTTCACGCCCGGCAAACCGAACGGCAGGCGGCGGTCGTCCTTCACCTTCTCGGCATCGACCTTGTCCACGTTGAACGGCGGATTGGCCATGACGAAGTCGCACTTGCCGAACAGCTCATGCACGTCCTGGTAAAAGGTGTTGGCCTCCACGATGTCGCCCTCCAGCGCGTGAACGGCGAGGTTCATCTTCGCCAGCCGCAGGTTGCTGGTCTTGTATTCCTGCCCGAAGAAGACCACGCGCTGCGCCGCACTCTGGCCGCGCTTTTCCATGAAGTGGCTGGACTGGACGAACATGCCGGCCGACCCGCACGCCGGATCGAACACCGTGCCGTGGTCCGGCTCGATGACGTTGACGATGGTCTGGACGAGCGAGGGCGGGGTGAAGAACTCGCCGTTGTCCTGCGCGCCCTGCATGGCGAACTTCATGAGGAAGTATTCGTTGATGCGCCCGAACACGTCGCCGCTGGCGGTGCGGAGCGTCTCGCTGTCGAACACGCGGAGCAGGTCTTCGAGCAGGGAGTTCTCGAACTTGGTGTATTCCTTGGGGATCTGCTCCTTGAGCGGGGCGAAGTCCCGCTCGATGGCGTTCATTGCGTCCACCAGCGCCGTGCCAAGGTCCGCACCCTTGGGCAGGGCGAGCAAGGTGTCGTAGCGGGCCGCTTCGGGCAGCATCAAGGCCCGGCGCTTCTTGAAATCGGCGGCCGTGAGCGGGCGCTTCGGCATTTTGCCCGCCGCCTGGTCGGCCTGAATCTCGCGCAGCGCGTCCTGGTAACGATTGGTGGCGTGCCGCAGGAAGATGACACCGAGCACCGGCATACAGTATTCGCCCGCAGTCAGCTTGGAGTTGGCGCGGAGATTATCGGCGGCATCCCAGAGGTCGGCTTCGAGGTGCGCAATGTTGGCGAGTTGGTTTTGGCTCATCAGAGAAAATTCGCGTGGACTGCGGCCGTACTGGCGACTTCGAACCGGCTCGTGGCGGTCGCGGTGGCGGCGCGCATGATGAGTTCGCGAATGTAGAGGCCGGCCATGATGGTCTTGCCCGCGCCGGGATCGTCCGCGAGGACGAAGCGGAGCGGCTGGCGCGGCAGCATGGATTCATAGACGGCGGTGATCTGGTGCGGGAGTGGCTCCACATTCGATGTGTGGACGGCCATCATCGGGTCAAACAGGAACGCGAGGTCGATGCGCTTGGCCTCGACCGCCAGCTTGAACGCCTCGCCGTCACCGTCGAAGGACCACGGGCGTTCGGTGGTGGCAATGGCCAAGGTGTGGAGGTCCGCGGAACCGACGAGCCGCTCACGGATAGTGCCGTCCGGCAATTTGTAGATGACCTGCGCAGCGCCGGTGCCGATGGGAACGGCGGCAATCACGGTCACGATCATCCCGGGCTCAAGGCTTGTAAGCGAAAGGCCGGTTTTGATGTCTTCGAGGCGGATCATGATTTAAGAAAACTGCGCGTGTGGTCGCAATGGAAAACAACAGCGTTGTCAGTGTCCTTTTCGGATAGGGCGATCCAGATCATGGAATCAGTGAGGAAGGCAGTGCGTGTTGTTGGTCACTCGTGGTAGTCGTCCCGGCTCATGAGCACCTTGCGCAATTGTGCCTCAGTCACGCGCGGCCATTTCAGTTTTCGCAGCCAGAGGTTGGTTTTCGCAGGATCGAAGGCTTCGGCGTCGAACCCGCGGCCCAGCCATTCCTTCATTCTCTTGTGCTCCGGGTCCTTCTGGTTCTTGAGGATCTTGAGCAGGTTGTCGTAGCCCCAACCGCCGCCACAATCCTCTGGCGGACAGGCGCGAGCGCCATCGAGGCAGAACGCGGTCGTGGCGGCAACCGCGTCGGGCGGAAGAATCTTGTCCACCGTGATCTCGTGCTCCCAGGAATCGCCAAAGTCGTATTCGTACCCGAAGGCGTCCTGCGCGCGCGGAGCGATTTGCGAGAGAGTGAACTTGCGCTCTTCGAGGATTTCCGGGTCGCCCTCAAACTCGGCAAAGTGATGGCGCGTGTCGGAGTAGCAGTGCCCGCCCACCTTAAACTGGTGGAGATGGCTGTTGGTCCAGCCGATCACGACCTGAAGGGCAGCGTGCAGCCAGTCGAGCCTAGCGTCGCCGGGCACTTGCATCCGCCGCCATACAGGCGGCTTGCTGCCGAGCAGGACGACCTTCAACTGGAAGATCGGGGCGTTGCCTTTGGCGACGGCGGTTTCAATGACGGAGATCATGCGTTTAACGGTGATTGATTTGACCTGGCACGTCGCACTCGGCTTTCAGTTTGGCGCGCTGGGCGGCGAAGCGCAGGAAGATCAGGCCGAGGACAGGCGAGGAGTATTCCTGGGACTTGAGGCCGGAGTTGGCGCGGAACTGCTCAGCGGCGTCCCAGAAGCGCTTTTTCAGCCCGGCGTTGTCAGTGTCCTTTTCGGATAGGGCGACCCAGATCATGTGGGAACGGCAAGAATCGATGTTTTCCCTTGGAGTAACAATCGTGCCATGCCGGAACAGTAGAGGTTCGCCCGCAATGTAAAAGCGGCAAATTAAAATTGAGACGCCAACCTCGGGGCGATAACTCCCGGGTAGCTCAAGATGTGGTGCCGGCCAGCTTTCCACGCAACCATCTGTCTCAAGCTTCACTGAAACCACCCGCCAGAGTTCAGGAAGGCTCCCTGGATGGTCAGCAATCGCCCAGAATCGATCACAGAGCGTCTTTCAAGACGCAATGATGGAAATCCCCCTCTCACTATTCACGGCTTGTCAAGGGGTCAGAGATGACCAATGGATTGCTTTTTGTCTGAATCATTTGAGTGAACTCAAATCATGCGCACTTGCTGAGCGCAGGCAAAGCATGGTCATTCCTTGGGGTCTTCGACGCCTTCCTCCATGATGCGCCGCACATCGCGGCGTCCGTCGAGCACTCGTTCAACCGAGATGTCGGTCTCCCTCGGTTCGTAATAAATCAGGTAATTGTGGAACCGGCTGATGACCCAGAACCGGAGCTTGGTGTGACGTGTTTCCCAGCCGGGGCGCGGCCCCAGTTCGGGATGTTCCGCGAGCAGGGCGAGCGCCCGTTCCGCCTCGGTCTTGAACTGCTCCCCCGCGTCCGGGTTGCGCGTGGCGATGTAGCCGTAGATGCGTGCTAGGTCGTCTTCCGCCCGCTGGCTGACGAGGACTTTCATCCCTTGGCCAACGCGCGACCGCGCTTCCAGATTTCGTCGAGGACTGTGGGGGTGAGCGGCCGGTGCGGGCTGTCCTTGCCGGCTTGAATGAGCGCTTCAAACTCGTCCGCGTGGTCGGGCAGGGCGTAGGCTTGCAGGATTACGAGCTTGCCGCCTCGGATGATGACGGTCGGCTTGCCCTTGATGGCCGCGTCGGCCAGTTCGCCGAGTTTGCTTTTGGCCTCGCTGACAGTGCAGGTTTTCATACCGGCCTAATTTTGGTCTGCTTTTGGGCCGCAGTCAATCCAGGCTTGAACCAGGAGGTCCGGTAGAGCACGTCAGCCCTCTGCGCGCCGTTTGCCAATGGCCAAGCCGCGGCGCGCACGGAGTGACGCGCCCTACCTTTAAAGTAACCGTCCGGCGGAGCCGTGTGGCACCGGCGGCGGAGCGGAGAGTTCCGCGATTGAACGAACGGGCCGGGTTTGGATTGCGGCAGGAGTCAGCCGCTGGGACTGGCCACCGGGCTCTTGGGCGCGAAGGTTTCTTTCCAGCCCC
>CAMAWP010000254.1 GCA_945861765.1 Akkermansia muciniphila
GCGAGCTTTCAATCCAAATCCCGCACCGTGGCCTATGCCGCTTCGATAGTCATCGAGGAGATGAAACGGATTGTCGCTGAACCAGTGTCCGACGAAGAACTCAACACGACCAAGCGATCATTGATCGATTCGTTTCCCAGGACCTTCGCGACGAAAAGCCAGACTGCCAACACATTTGCCCAGGATGAGCTGTCTGGCCGCTATGCCAAAGATCCGCACTACTGGAGAAACTACCGCTCGAAGATCGCTGCAATCACAACTGAAGATGTGCAGCGCGCCGCTCGAAAATATCTTACACCCGAGAAGCTGGTGATTTTGGTGGTCGGCCAAAAGGACGATATCCTGAAAGGCTTTCCCGATCATCCCGTCACCTTGCAGTCAATCGCGGGAAACCGCTTGGTCGAATTGCCGTTGCGTGATCCGCTGACAATGAAACCGGTCAGCCGGTAATCCCTAATCCGGAAGTTGGATGGCCGAAAAAGACGCAAAATGCCGAAAGAAAGGAAGTCCTGAGTCAGCCGCCATTTACCCGGCCGGTGAGTATCTTGTGTTTGCGTAGCCTCCTCGAATTCTCTCGCTTCGTCCATCTGCATAACGCTTCAGATGTGGAACATCTCCAGGAATTATCCTCTGCACGGCGTGAGTGATTGGACGCCTCTTTTTACATAGGCTCCTCCCACGACGGTCCCATCACGGGTCAATCGGCGCGAGGACTACGCGGAAGCCTAGGTCACTGCAGCGATTTGACGGGAAGTAATCATCGCGATTCGCCGACCGGCAAAAGTGGCCGTCATAGAGCCAAGATCCGCCGCGCGCGCCGCGAAGGGAACTCTTGGATGCGCGGGACTTGCCAGAGCCTTCAGTCGCGCCGTAGCGGTTGAAATAGTCCAAACACCATTCCCAGACGTTCCCGTGCATGTCATGCAGGCCCCATGGATTCGGCAGCTTGGTTCCAACAGGATGGGTTGCCGACCGACTGTTGCCCGTGTACCAGCCGTAGGCGTCCAAACGCGCGTAACTGGGATCGTCACCAAAACTGAAACGTGTTTTTGTTCCAGCACGGCAGGCGTATTCCCATTCCGCTTCCGTCGGCAAACGGTAAACGTAATCCGCTGACAAGGTTCCATCTTCACGCCCTTTCGCGGTCAGCCTGGAACAAAAATCGATCGCATCGTGCCAGCTCACCTTTTCCACGGGTCGAGTCGGATCTCCCGCATAGTGGCTCGGATTGGTTCCTATCACGGCGAGATATTCCCCCTGCGTGACCTCACATTTGCCCATCCAGAAACCGTGAGGAATCGTGATCTGGTCTTGCGGGCCCTCGTCCAAGCCTCGATCCAGTTCGTCGGTCGGACTGCCCATGGCGAATTTTCCGGGCGGGATCCAAACCATGCCTTCTGGAGCCTTCGACGGGGCCGAGCCTGACGGGCTCGCACCTTCGCGCGCGACAGCTTGAGGGTTGGTCGCGCTCTGAGTATTGGGGTTAAATCCGTCCTGGCAGTAAATGACTTCGATATGATCGCGGTAGAGACTGACCTTCGGGCCCGCGTCCAGTTGCAACTCGATATCTTCGGCCTGCAGTGTTACTAGCTGAACTTCGCCATTGGGCCAACGAAGCTTCGCTCGAGGAGTGGTACCGGTGACGAGCCGGATCGATTCAAGATCGCTCAGCGAGATCAGACGTTGGGTGGGGTTTTCGATGGTGATGGATGGGATGTTGAGGATTTTGCCAGTGAAGAAATCGCCATTCTGAAGCAGGATGAATTGGTGCGGCGGAAAGCCTCCCAATTCGGATTCGCGGGCACGCCAAATGGCCTTCTGGACCTTTTCACGCCGCACTGCCATTTGCTCGCCTGTATTGAGCCGAATGACAAATGACGGATCTGTGAGGAAGCCGGAAAAGCGATTGCTGTTCACGGTGAGGATCGAGTCAATTGGATTGTCCGCTCCCTGCAAATCAATCGCCGCAATCATCCGGCCATCGAACTTCAGGTCGGCGTACGACGTTTTCAAGCTGATGGACTCGTTCGCAATGGTTCCGGAAAGTTTTTCACCATTCTGGAGCAAAAGAATATCCATGTCCTTGACGCGCGGAACACCAAGAACAATGGCGGGAGGTGAGGCATTGGTCGTTTGCGGTGCTTCTGTGGTCCTGCTCTGCCCGCGTGAAATAACCGCTGAAAGCTCGAGGGCGAGACATAGCAGTGCGCTGTTGAACCAGTTTCCGCCTGAGCTTGCCGTCGTCCTTGAACTCGTCACGCGCTCTCCAAAGAAGCGAAGGAATTTCATAGCTTCATTTGGGCGGATCGCGCTGAATAAAAACAATCAGGGCGAGAATCCCGAAGACCGTGGCGAATCCGAACAACCAGGCTACGTTGCCAAGCTCCGTGTAAGGACTCGCAATGCCACCGAGCACTTTGTCCATGGTCCGGATCATTTCGAGATACGAAAGCTCCGGCAATCCAGCGAAATCGAAGAGTAGATTCGAGACATGCCAGAGGCCGATCACACTCAGGATCGCGATAAGAGGACTTCGAAAGACGGCTGATGCGAGCAGAGTGAGGGTCACAAGCAGGCACGCACAACCAATCACTTTGCAGAAGCTAATAAACATCCAACCCGTGGTGACGGAGGCAGTGCGGGATTTTACGTCATTAGCGGCGCGCCCGGTCAAAGCGTTCAGGACTGTCGTCATACGGTTCGTTTGCTGTGAGGGAGGAGGAATGACCATGCGAACATCCGCGTTCAGACCAAGCAGTCCGAGCGTCCCGTTCCCTTTAAATCGTACAATGCCGAAATTGCTTTCTCGGCCCCACTTGTCCGTTTGAGTGGCTGCGCCCAACCGGTCGATCGTGCCGGTGAACTCCGTCTGCTCGATCTTGATGTAGGCGGTCAATCCCGCTTTGAGGCGCTTGAACTCTTCATATTTATAAATAGGCACCCGCACCTGGTATTCGTCAAGCGGAGCAAGGGCAAAAAGCGGCGTGCCGACATTAACCGGCTGCCCCCTTTGCACCGTGACCTCGGTGATATAGCCGCTGATCGGCGCCGTGATCGTCGAGTGCCCGAGCCGCTTTCGGGCGTCATTGACTTTCCCTTGCGCATTCTCGACCGCGCGCTCGGCTGTTGCAATGGCATCTTCCGTTATCCGCAACTGGCTCTCCGTGTTTTTTAGATCGCGCTTGCGAGTTCGAATCTCCGTCTCCTTGTCCGCTTGCTCCGACCGGCTCAGCAAGTCTTTCGCAATCAAGGCGCGCTCGGCGCGGACCAGCCCATCTTCGGCTTGCGCGACGGCGCGCTTCGCGTCCTCGAAACGACGGCGGCAGTTGGTGACATCATTCCGGGCATTCTCTTCCCCGCGTCGTTCATTTTCGTGGTCATGGAACAAAAAACGGTCATCAAGCTGCGCCAGCACATCTCCGGCGCGAACCGCGTCTCCCACTTCGACCTTCTTTTCCAGAACAGTTCCATTCGCTTCAGCAAACAGTTTCTTCGGATCCCAAGCCTCCACTTTTGTGTTCTGGGCGTGGGAAGCGACGTAGCCATCTTCCGTGCGGACCAGTTTGTCCTGGCGAATCGCCCAAAAACTCGAAGGCATCAGCACGCATCCGATCATGAGAAGAATCGCAAGGCAGCGCGCGGCCAACTTTCCGCTCATGTACTCACCGCGAGTGATCCCACGGCTGAGGATCGCATCGCTGAGGCAGTCTTGCTCGCGGGCCAGCGCGCCTCCAGCAATGAAGATGACCCCGTGCATCCACACCACAATGTAGGTGATGTAAACCGCTTCAAGCATCTGGCTGGCCGTCTGCTGCTTCGCTTGCATCCCTTTCATTTCAATAACGGTGACCAGCGCGCTGACCAGGAGAAAGCCGCGACAGAGCCAGGAACGCCAGATCGCATCGAAATCCGCCAGCGTCAGCACAAGTATGGATTGCCACCGGCTGGGCAGCCGACGGCCCTTCGGCCCAGGACTAGCCCCATCCGCGCCGGGTGCAGCCGGAGGGAGCGCTTTGTCTTGGCGGCCCGATTCGGATGGGTCGCCCAGATCAGGTTTTGGTAGCACGGAGGAATCCACGAAATTCGTCTTCTGTTATGAGTTTTAAATAGGCATCTTCAAGCCGTCGGCTGGTGGAGTTGATGCCTTCGATAACCGTATCGGTTTCTTTAGCCACCACGAGTAGGGATTCGACGATCTTTCCGACCTTCCCATCGCCTTTCAATTCAAGCCGCACCCGATCGCTTTCGTGGCAAAGGTCCTCTCGTCCCAATCGCTCCGAAATCGCGGCTCGAAACCGGCTGACCGACCCCGAGACGCGCAGCTCCAAGACGCTCTCGGGCAGCAGATTTTCCAAATCGGAACGAAGCCCGTCGAAAAGCCTTTGTCCTTGGTTGAGCACCAACAAGCGGTCGCAGACGCGGTCAATATCACCCAAGATATGCGAGCTTAGAAGAATCGTCTTTTGACCGCGCAACGTCTCGAGTAGTTCGAGCGTTTGCCGCCGACTGATCGGATCAAGTCCTGCGGTAGGCTCGTCCCAGACGAGCAATTCCGGATCATTCATCAATGAAGCGGCGATTCCAAGCCGCGTTTTCATCCCGGTCGAATAGGTCCCGATTTTCCGCCCCGCATCGTCCGTCAACCCAACGGCCCGCAGCAACGTGCCCATCCGCGCTTTGCGTTCACAGCGATCGAGGCCAAAACATTTTCCGACAAAACGGAGATAGCTGATCGCCGTCAGATCCTTCGGAAAAGCGGGGTCATCAGAAAGAAAGCCGATACGCTGGCGCAGCGCTCTCGCGCCTGGAACCATCCGCTGGCCCAGCACCTCGATAGTGCCAGCGCTGGGTGTGATCAAACCCAGAGCGAGGCGAATGATCGTGGACTTGCCAGAGCCGTTGGCACCCAGCAATCCCACCGTCGAACCCCTCGGCAGCCGAAAAGAAATATCGGCCAATGCGATTTGCCGACTCTCATACACCTTGGTGATACGGTCAAAAATGATCGCTTCGCTCATCGCCGTGAATCACCGTTATCTTGGCAAAGTTTCAATCCCATGTGACCTGCTTGGCGAATCTCCGCTGGGTACGTTGCCGGGCCTGATGGAAAGCGTTGTCGCCAATCCAGGGGCCGCCGAAAAGATTTCTGGATTGCATGGTTACCGCTTAGAAGAATATCCGCCCATTGTCGAGCGAAGTTTTCGAAAATGTCGGGCTCCATCCTTCCCGGCTCGCGTTTGCTTTTGCTATCAGCCCCGACGCCCCTGCGGTTTCAATGAAGGGCTTGGTTCATGCCCGCGCCAAGCCGGTTCCCCGCTGTTTTCAGTGGAATAGGTCCACAGCGGATGAAGATCTTTTTTCATACAGCCGAACTGACTGGAGTTTGGACCTATTGGTTGCCTTCGCCTCCCGGAGGGAGATTCGAGAATAGCCCGGCAGTTCACTGCCGGGTTCGAATGAGCGATTGCATAAGTCCCGCAGGGACGGCCGAATCCCACAATGTCCTACGCCAGCTCCTACTGTCCGTTCAGGACAACGGATCGCCCCAGAATGGCTCAACCGTCCCTTCGGGACTCTGGCTATTGACGACCTAATCCCACCCTTGAAAGGGTGGGCTATTCTCAAATCTCCTCTCCGGGAGATGTCAGTCGGAAGCTTCATCGGTTTCAACAGCACCCGGCCGGAAAATGTCCAAACTCCAGGCACCCCTCTGGAGTGAGTCTTCCAGCCCGGACACGGAAATGATTCCATTGAAAACAGCGGGGAACCCCTCTGCAACCAGGCGAGCCTTGCCAAGCGGTGAGTTGCGCTTCATGTTGGCTGGAATGCGAATTCAGTGGCGGCGTTGTCTTCGTTCCGTTTTCCCGGCGCGCTGCATGACTCCCGGATCGGCCGCGTTCGGCCAGCACAGCTTGCGACTCCTTTTTGTTTTTGGAGCGCGGCTGCTGTTATCGTTCCTTTTGGGGCCGAAGTTCGCTGGGGCGGCGGATTTGGCCGCTCGCTCGTACCAAGTCAAGCATTGGACCACCGACAACGGCTTGCCGCAAAGCACCATCACCTGTCTGCGCCAGACACGGGATGGTTATCTCTGGATCGGGACCCGTCGCGGTTTGGCGCGCTTCGACGGTCACACGTTCAAGGTGTTTACCGACGAGATCACTTTCAGCACGCCCGGTGACATGGATTGCCGTGAGCTTGCGGAAGACTCAGAAGGGCGGCTCTGGGTGCGGACCGCTGATGGGATCATCGCCTTCGAACACGGGAGTTTTCAACGTTACTCGACCCGCCAGGGACCACTCCAGGGACTGATTCACGAAATGCGGGGGAGTAGCCGCGGAGGACTCTGGCTCTCTCTGGACCACCAGTTGCATCATTTCAATAACGGGATACTAAAACACCATCCTCTTCCGCAACTTGCGGATCGGCTCGACCCTGCCCAGCCGTTCAGCCTCGGTCAGGAAGATCGGGAAGGCCGGTTATGGATCGTGGAAGGCGTATCGGAGAGAATCGGGGGAGTGCCCGCGAAGCTGAATCCTCGTTGGACTCGATATGACCCACAAACCGGCCAGTCGAAAACTCTCGAAGACATCATCGGCCCTCCGCCGGGGGAAGTGCATGCGGTGTTTGCCGATCGGGCCGGGCGCATTTGGTTCTCGGTGCCGGGCCGCCTTCTTTGTTGGGTGAGCGGAACATGGTCGAGTTACCCAACGCGGCCGGACTGGAATGAAGGCAGCATGGGCCAGCTTGCGCAAGAAGACGCTGCCGGAAATTTTTGGTTTATACCCTCTGGGGGACCTGTGATACGGTTCCATAAGGGCGAATTCACCACTTTCGGCGAAACTGAAGGAGTGTCCGATCGTGACATTCGCTGCGCCTGGGCGGATCGGGAAGGTAATGTCTGGATCGGAACAGGCGTTGGAGGGTTGGACCAATTCGAGCCCCGCTTCTTCCGTTCCCTTCTCACCACCAACGCCACCGGCGACAAGAACGAAGTCTATTCCGTGGCCACGGGCGCTGATGGCAGGATGTGGTTCGGCATGGATTCCGGCCTCATGCTCCAACAGTTCGACCAATTCACCACCTACACCAATGCCCGTCCGGGTTTCGGTGGTCGCCTCCACCAGAACGTCGCTCCCGTGCTCGAGGACTCCTTGGGAATTCCCTGGTTCGGAGTGCGCCCAGATGGGCTGGAATCGCTACGGGGAGGCAGTTTCGTTTCGGAACTCACGGCATCGGATCTGGGGCAGAGTGACTGGACGATCACGGCGCTTTTGCAGGACCGGAAGCAACGCCTCTGGATCGGTTCCAAACTCGGTTTGATCTGCTGGCGCGAACGTATCGTGGCGCGCTACTCGACCCAAGAAGGCCTCTCGGACAATGAAGTCCTGGGACTCCTGGAAGCACCGGATGAGAGCCTATGGATCGGCACAGCCAACGGCGGGCTCAACCGCTTATTCAATGGCCGGTTCGAATCGTACCGGATGCGCGATGGATTGCTCGCCGACACAGCCGTGCCCCTTCTCCTGGAGCCGGACGGCAGTGTTTGGATAGGAACCCCGAAGGGGCTCAACCGCATCCAGGGGACCCAGATCCGGTCCGTGACCGCGCTCGAGGGACTCTTCGATGGCCGAGCCCAGAGTCTGCTCGATGATCAACGCGGCTCCTACTGGGCAAGCGGCGATCAGGGCGTCTGGCGCATGAAGAAGGCTGACCTTCAGGCCGTCGCAGATGGCCGCACCAACTGGCTTCAGTGTCTGCGATACGGCGCCGCAGATGGCATCTTGAGCAGCGAAAGCAATGGAGATCGGTTGCCATCGGCCTGCCGCGCTCCCGATGGCCGACTCTGGTTTCCCACCCGACGCGGCGTGGCCGTTGTCGATCCGAGCCAACTGCAAGGCGATGACGTGGAGCCGCCGGTGGTCATCGCCCGAGTCGTGGCTGATCGCGAGGTAATCTGGGGTGATGGGATCGAATCCACCCCGGACAAAGCTGCGTTCAAAAACGAGGCGGAGAACCCTCTTCGTGAACTCAGTCCGACCCCCTCGACGCCAATTCCGGTGGCCTTGGCGGCTGGCCACGGCCGCGTCCTCGAAATCCACTACGCCGCCAACAGTTTTATCGCGCCGGAGAAAATCCGCTTCAAATACAAATTGGAAGGGCACGACCGCGACTGGATCAAGGACGACAACAACCGGCGCATCGTCTATTATCCGGATCTCCGGCCGGGGGATTACACCTTCCGCGTGACCGCGTGCAACAGCCACGGGTTTTGGAACCGCACGGGCGCTTCGTTTGCCGTTTCCATCGCCCCCCATTTCTTCGAGACCCGGCTCTTCTATGGGGCTTGCGGTCTGGTGGCGATCGCCTTGGCTGCGGGGATACAGTCCTACCGCTTGCGTCTGCAGCGGCGAATTCTGGCCCTGGAACAACAAACCGCGCTGGATCGCGAGCGCGCTCGCATCGCTCAAGACATTCACGACGATCTCGGTTCGCGCCTGTCGCAATTGTCCATCCTGGGCGAGTTGGCCGAATGCCAACTGGAAAACCCTAAGTCCGCCGGTGTGCATCTCCGGAAAATGATCACCACGTCCAAAGAAATGTTCCTGGCGATGGACGAAATCGTCTGGGCCGTAAATCCCAAACTCGATTCGCTGGCTGGCCTGATCTCGTACTTGCGCGAGTACGCTCCGGAGTTCCTGGGGCCAGCAGGCCTCCATTGCCGGCTCGATTTACCGACCTCCGCCCCGTCTTACGCGTTGTCCGCGGAAGCCCGGCATCACCTGTTTCTGGTGGTTAAGGAAGCCCTCCATAACGTGGTCCAGCATGCCCAGGCGACCGAAGTCTGGCTGCGATTGGCAGTCGTTCCACACACCCTCGAATTGACCGTCGAAGATAACGGCTGCGGGTTTTCCTGGGGCGGTAAAACGAGAGATGCCACGCCGACACTTCCGAAACCAGAGCTTGGCAACCACGAAGACCCGGCTTCCCACCACCCGTCATCCACGGCCGGAAACGGGTTGGAGAACATGCGCCACCGGATGGAGGAGATCGGCGGCCGATTGGTCGTTGAGACCCGGCCGGGGCACGGAACCAAGCTTCGCTTTCTATTGAATCTCTCTCCATGAACCTGACCTGGGAGCGCTGGCGTCTCGCCGGCGTGTTCCTAATTTCGCCACAGCAACTCGCCGGCGAGACGCCGGCGCTCCCAGGTTCATGGTCCCGATGCGGGTCCAATGTTGGAGGTGGAGTCTCGCCATGAACCTGGGTGGGTTCATAGCTTCGATTCACGTCCAGTTCTTGGAGGTGTTCCCTATCCATGAACCAGCGGAATATGGAACGTGGCACCCCCACCCGTTTTGGTGGCTGGGCAAATCAGCCCCGAGCGAGGATAGTGAACAACGTTATGGCCACCCTATCTCGCTCGCAACCGCCCACGCCGACCGTGGTCTCTGTCGCTTTGGTGGAGGATAACGATGGTTTGCGAGAAAGTCTGACCACCTTGCTGGAGAGCACGCCAGGCTTCCGATGCGCGGGAGCGTTTCGCTCGGCGGAGGCTGCGCTACGAGGCATCCCAGGCGCATCGCCCGATGTGGTGTTGATGGATATTCATCTCCCTCGGATGTCGGGCGTCACCTGCGTGCGGCAATTGACGGAGGCGTTGCCTGACATCCGCATCGTCATGCTGACCGTCTTCGCCGACCGCGAGCACATCTTCGAGGCGCTCAAAGCGGGGGCTCATGGCTACCTCTCCAAGCGCACAGCTCCGGCTGACTTGCTCAAAGCCATCATCGAGGTGCATCGCGGCGGCGCCCCCATGTCGAGTGAAATCGCGGCCCGAGTCGTCGAATACTTTCATCAACAGAACTCCCCCCCGGCCCCCACCGCTGCTCTCTCGGCCCGCGAAAGCGAAATCCTCGATCTTCTGGCCCGCGGTTATCTTTACAAGGAAATCGCCGACCGGCTCGGTCTGGCGTTCGATACCGTGCATTGGCACTTGCGGAAGATTTACGAGAAGCTCCATGTGCGATCCCGCGGCGAGGCTGTGGCCAAAATTTTCGGACGGCGCTAAGGATCCAGAGATGAATTAAGAGACGGTTTGAAAAGTAGCAGCCGACGTGAGGAGGTTCTGACTTCTTCTTCGTATCGGGTCGGAAAACAGGAATATTTGAGCCTCGTTACCTTGGCTGCTGCGAGGATTCCAGGTGTTTTAAAACAGGCTCCAAGGTGGCCGATCACGCGGAGATGTTGGCCAAGCGCTAGGCGCGAGCGAGCTGCACATTCAATCAAAGGAATCTGTAACGAATGAGAAACGAAGTCCTTGGGCAAAAGATCACCTAGAAACAGCGGTCCAGCCCAAAGAAACGAAAGAA
>CAMAWP010000255.1 GCA_945861765.1 Akkermansia muciniphila
GTTCATGGAGAGCCTCCACCTCCGACATTGGACCCGCATCGGGACCATGAACCTGGGAGCGCCGGCGTCTCGCCGGCGAGTTGCTGTGGCGAAATTAGGAACACGCCGGCGAGACGCCAGCGCTCCCAGGTCAGGTTCATGGAGAGGAAGGCAAGACTCCGCGGCGCGCCTGTCCTCATTCGGAGATGCGCCGGGCTGCTTCCAGCATTTCCGCGATTCTATTGTCCGGGAAATGCATTCCTCTTGGCACTGCCGAGCGAGTCGGTGTAACGTCCCTGTCTTTGTGACAAGACGCTTGGTTTCCAAGCCAGCGGACGAGTCGAATCGCATGTTAGACCAGAAAACATTGACGTCGGAAGTGGGGATGAAAATCCTCGGCGAGCTGCATGCTTTCGCTGAGGAGTTGGGCAACCCGGCAATCCTTTCGCACCTATCGGCAGCGGCACCCTCGTTTCAACTGGAACCTTTGGATAACCCGGGCGCGTTGCGCCATTTTCTACAGACTTATTACTCGCAAGTTCTGGTCTCGTGCGAGATGCCCGCTATCTATCGAGCTTACAACCAGGCCAGCCGTTCTGAGATCCGCGATCTCATCGCGACGGATCGCCATCTTATGAGCGAGCCGATTCTTCAGCCGTTCGCCTCGGCGAGCCAGCAGGCAGGAACCACCCAGCTCAAGCGGCTCCGCCCTCTGCGCGGCGATCGACTGGTCCAACGCTACTGGCAGGCTGTTGAAAACGGAAAAGCCTTTGGCTGGCATACTGTCGTCTATGGTTTGGTGCTGTCCCTTTATTCCATCCCATTGCGTCAGGGATTGCTTAACTATGGCGAGCAGACTCTGCACGGCCTTATCCTGTCGGCATCCCACTCTTTGAAACTGGATGAACAGCATAAACAAGCTCTCCATTCCGAGTTTTGTCGGCAATTGCCATCCGCCATCGAATCCATTCTGGAACCAAGTTCCCCGAGTCTCGTTCCCAGCCGCTAGTCTTGCTGGCCTTTCTTGAAAGGAGGAGGATGTCGGTGTGAGCAATCCAGGATCGCTGCTGGTGAGCGAAGAGGAAAAGAAGGAGCTGCGGAGGCGTTCCCTGGCCCACCGATCACGTCCGAAGTCGTCGGGACTTCCGACGCCGCTTGGATGAACGCCTGGGGTCGAAGAGGTGAGTTACGAGCTTTCCTACCGGCCAGAGGTGCTTGATGATCTTGCGGAGGCATACGAATGGTAAGAGAGGCAGGTTCCGGGCCAACGGTGGATGGATGGTTCCCCGCTGTTTTCGGTGGAATCATTTCCGCGTCCGGGTTGAAAAAGTCACTCCGGAGCGGTGCATGGAGTTTGGACATTTTCCGGCCGTGTGCTGTTGTATCCGATGAGCTATTTCCGACCGACATCTCCCGGAGAGGAGATTCGAGAATAGCCCACCCTTTCAAGGGTGGGATTGCGTCGCCAATACCCAAAGTCCCGAAGGGACGGTTGAGCCATTCTCGGTCGATCCTTTGTCCTGAACAGACAGTGAGAATCGAAGCTGATGTAGGACATTGGGGGATTCGGCCGTCCCTGCGGGACTTATGCGATTGCCAATTCGAACCCAGCAGTGAACTGTTGGGCTAGTCTCAAATCTCCCTCCGGGAGACGAAGGCGGCCAATAGGTCCAAACTCCCGTCAGACCAGCGAGATGGAAAAATGGTCTTCATCCGCTGTGGAACTATTCCACTGAAAACAGCGAGGAACCATTATTTCTCTCGGGAAAGTTTGACTAATGAGAGTCGCAAGTTTTAATGCACATCACTCTCGACTCCAAGTCGGACTAAAGCATGAATCCATCGGAAACTAGTTTTTTCGTCACGGGTGGAACGCTCCGGAATGATGCTCCATGCTACGTGGAACGTCAGGCGGACAAAGATATTTTCGATGAACTCAGCCGCGGCGAATTCTGCTACGTGCTTACCTCGCGTCAGATGGGTAAGTCCTCGCTCATGGTGCGGACGGCCAACCGGCTCCGCGAATCCGGCGCGACCGTGGTTGTCCTCGACCTGACTGCGATCGGCCAAAACCTCACGCCCGAGCAATGGTATGACGGACTTTTGCTTCGCATGGGGCGACAACTGCAAATCGAGGACGAGCTGGAGAAATTCTGGAGATCTCATGATCGCGTCAGCCCAGTGCAGCGATACATGGCGGCGCTTCGCGATGTGGCCTTGTCCAAGTGCCGTGGAGAACTGGTGGTTTTCATCGATGAGATCGATGTCGTCCGCAGCCTGCCGTTTGCTACGGACGAATTCTTTGCCGCGATCCGAGAATGCTACAATCGCCGGGTGGAAGAGCCCGAGCTCAATCGATTGACTTTTTGTCTGCTCGGCGTGGCCACGCCTGCCGAGTTGATTCGCGATGCTCGAACGACCCCGTTTAACATAGGGAAACGCATTGAACTCGCTGATTTCAAAGAATCCGAAGCCGCGCCGCTGGCTCAAAGATTGGTGTCAGCTCGGTCGATCGCCCGGAAACTCTTTGCGCGAATCTTCCATTGGACTAACGGGCACCCGTATTTAACCCAGCGCTTCTGCAAGGTCGTGTCGGAGGCGAACAGTGGCTCAATCGCGACCATCGGCGATGCCCAACAAATCGACCTGCTTTGCGAGAGGCTATTCTTCTCTCCACGGGCGCGCGAGCTGGATGACAATCTGCTCTTTGTGCGGGAGCGGGTTTTGCGCAGTGAAGCCGATCTGACCAAGCTGTTGCGCTTGTATGAAGAGATACATAAGGGGCAGCGGATTCCAGACGACGAGACTGACGATCGGATCAACCAGTTGCGCTTGGCGGGGATTGTGGATGTGGCCGAGGGATTTCTTCGTGTGCGCAATCGCATTTACTTTCGAGTCTTCGATTGCAATTGGGTGATCGCTAACGTGCCGGATGCTGAGTTGGAGAAGGCGGACGGAGAGCGGGTTCGGATTGACCGATCCTGCGCTCTGGGGCGAGATTCGTCCAGCGACGTTGTTTTAGTGGATCAAAAAGTTTCGAGGCGCCACGCTCTGGTGCAGGCTCAAAAGCAGTACGAGTTTTGGTTGATGGATCTCGGCAGCAGCAACGGAACCTACCTGAACGGACGCCGCGTGACCGAGCCAGTCTTGCTGCGCAACCAGGATCAAATAGAGATCGGGCCCTTTCGGCTGACCTTTCGCCAATCCAAAGCGAGCCATGTCGCGATAGGCGAGCAGACATGCTCTGACCGAACCGTTTTTTACAAATGACGCTATTCTGGCTCGCCTAAACAGCGCTCCAGTCTAGATTTGCTGCGTCGATGAGCAATTTGTTTCGCGCGCTGCAATTCTTCCGACCCGATCTCGGTCGTGTCTCCTTTGCCTTTGGTTTGTTGATTTTGAGCACGGGAGCCAATTTGCTCAAACCCTGGCCGCTGGCTTTGATCGTGGACAACGTTCTTGGAGAAAAGCCATTCCCGCCGTGGTTCGCGGGGGCTGCCCGCTGGGATAAAAACGTTCTGCTGCTTTCTTTATCGGGCGCGATTCTTTTGTTCCACGCCAGCCAAGGGGCGCTTTCAGCCTGGCACAATTATTTATCGATCACGGTTGGATTGCACGGTTTGGCCCGGGTCAGAAATCAAGTGTTTTACTGGCTTCAACGGCTGTCGTTGCGGTTTCACCAAAGCAGCAATTTGGGCGATGTGATTTACCGCGCGAGTTGGGACACTTACGCGTTTCAAACACTCTTTCAGCAGGGCCTCTTCACTTTCGCTCAAGCCTCGCTCGCGCTGGTTTTGATGATGATCGTGATGTGGCGCTTGAATGTCTCTTTGACACTCGCGTCCTTGGCGACAATCCCGATGCTTTTGTTCACGATGAAGATCTTTGGGCGCGAGATGAAGACGCGCAGTCTCGCGGCTCACAAGGCTGATAGCCAGGTCACCTCGTTGATTCAACAGAGCATGGCGGCCTTGCCGCTCATTCAAAGTTACACCCGAGAGGAGGATGAACAAAAACGCTTTGCCCGACACGTTGGGACCGCGTTGGATGGACGCATCTCTCAACATGGATGGGAGGTTTTCTACTGGCTTGTCATCGCCTTCGTGGTTGGCTTGGGCACCGCTGGCGTTACTTGGGTCGGTGCGAGCGAAGTCCTCGCCCAGCAGCTCAGCGTTGGGGAACTGCTGATCTTTTTGGCTTACCTGGCGCAACTCTACGAACCTCTCAACCAGCTCTCTCGGCTTCGCGCTACTTGGTCGGACGCCAGCGTGGGCACCCAACGTGTGTTCGAGCTTTTGGATACTGAGGAGGAGATTAAAGAAGCGCCCAACGCGCGGCCCATGGCAAAGAATACGGATCGGGCAGCACACATCGAGTTTGATCGGGTCTCGTTTGGTTACCAAGAGCACCGGCTGGTCTTGCACGACATCGGCTTTTCCATCCCGGTCGGCGAATCAGTCGCCATCATCGGGCCGAGCGGCAGTGGGAAGACGACGCTCCTGCAACTGTTGACGCGATTCTACGACCCAACCTCCGGCAGCGTCCGATTGAACGGGATTGACCTGCGAGAACTGCGGTTGAAAGACCTGCGCTCGAATATTTCTCTCGTGCTCCAGGAACCGATCCTATTGCCCGCAACAATCGCCGAGAATATCGCCTACGGCAAACCTGGCGCGAGCCGGACAGAAATCGAAGCTGCCGCTCGTTCCGCCAACGCCGACGAGTTCATTCGGAACCTGCCTAACCAGTACGAAACCGCGGTAGGCGAAGGCGCGGCCCGGTTGAGCGTCGGTGAAAAACAACGGATCAATCTGGCCCGAGCCTTTCTAAAGGACGCACCCATCCTGGTCCTCGACGAGCCGACCAGCGCTCTCGACGCTGAAAGCGAAGCGCTCGTGGTCGCCAGCCTCGCTGAATTGATCCAAAGTCGGACGACCTTGCTGGTCGCCCACCGCTTGAGCACCATCCGGCAAGTCGATAGAATCCTCGTCGTGGAAAGCGGACGTGTCACGCAAATGGGAACTCGGGAAGAATTAATGCGCCAGGAAGGCTATTACGCCCGAGTGGCTCGGTAATCATGCCTCTGGATTTGAATGCGCAACATCGGATTGCCCGCATGAGCGAGGACAAGCCACGCAACGTATCGACAGTTGTTTTCGGCGCGATGGGGATTTGGCTGCGTTCAGGTCTGCGAAACATTTTGGTTTCTAACCGCGCTTGAATGAGTCTTGCTGCCAAATGAGACGATGAGCGCCCGCCAATCTCTAATTCATTTTCGTCTGCTCAGTGTCGTGTGGATGCTGGTGGCGATCCAGGTCACACATGGTTTTGTCTTGAACAAGGACGACTCAGGCCGCGTCCGGCAATGGATGATCTCCGAGATGGAGCCAACCGTGACCACGAACATCTTCAATCCAACGACCAAGGCCATCCGCTATTTTCTGGGGTCCGATGGATATTCCACCACGAATCGGGCGGCGGAGCTGAATGCCATTCGCGCCTGTTTCCATCAATGGCAAAGCGTTCCTGGAACGAGCCTCAAATTCGAGGACGGTGGACTGATTGCTTCCGGCGCGGATATCAATACTTCGGATCAAACCAACGTCATCTACTGGGCGAACGAAAGCACGCTTGTCAACGGCGGCAGAGACAACATTTTTGGAACGCTCGCGGTGACCTTCCCGCACCTCACCAACAATATTTTGATCGAAGCCGACATGGTTCTGAACGGAGTGCAGTTCGCCTGGTTCACCGATTTCAGCGCGACCAACAGCACGGAGCAACTCATTGAAGCATCCGTGTTACACGAGATCGGGCATTTCATCGGCTTGGATCATTCGCCGGTCGGCGGAGCAACGATGTTCGCGCGCGGCACCACCGGCATTGGCACACAAGCGGGGCTTTCGGGTGACGAGATGGCCGCGATCCGAGCGCTTTATCCCGCGCCCAAGCAAACCGGCGCATTCGGGCATTTACGGGGGCAAGTCGTGATGGCGGGGATCGGTGTCTTCGGTGCTAGTGTGTTGATCGAGGATTCAGCCGGCAACCTAGCGTGCGGGACGATGACTCAATCCAACGGGTTTTACGAACTGCCACAACTCGCGCCCGGGAACTATCAGGTCCGCGTCTCGCCTCTGGACCCGCCGTCGAACAATTCACTGACACGATTGATCACCGGCGGCGATATCTCACCGGCCTTCGCCGGTGCAGAAACAGGATTTCTTCCGACGACGAATGTTCTCGTTTCGATCTCCTCCGGCAGAACGAATCTCCTCAACTTTTCAGTCAGCCCTGGAATCGATTTCCTTCGCATCACTCGAATCGTTCAACCTGGGACGAGCGCGGAGGACCTGAGCGCGATCAATGCCCCAGTGACGCTGCGCCAAGGCCAGAGCAATGTGATTGTTGGCGTCTATTCACCGAGCTTTAGGAGTGAAGCGATTCTGAGAATCACTGGCGATGGATTTGCGGCCGGCCCGTCCACTTTCATCCGTGACGCCTTCCCAGGCTCGAATCCCAGCCTGAATCTCCTTCACTTGAGAATCAGCGTCGGCGCCAATGCCACTCCAGGGTTGCGCAGTTTTGTGGTGCAGCACGGAACCAATTTAGCTTATGCCAACGGTTTCTTGGAAATCCTGCCTCGATTTCTAGACGACAATTTCGATGGGTTGAACGACATCTTTCAACGCCGTTACTTCCCGCTCTTTACCGCTCCCGAGGCGGGGCCTTTCGCAGATCCGGACGGGGATGGCTTCGATAACGCACACGAATATCTCGCGGGCTCCGACCCAAACGATGCGCGCTCTTTATTGAGGATCGAACGTGTGGAATTAACTCTCGAAGGAAGCATCCTCTCCTGGCAAAGCGAACCTGGAAAGCATTACCAGGTCTTCAGCGGATCGCGGTTTGGAACGAATGTGTGGCAGGCGGTGGGCAACCCAGTTACGGCGACTGGAAAAGTGACAACCTATCTGCCCATCCCCGAGAGGACGCCCGCCCGCTTTTACCAGGTCCAGGTGCTCCCCTGATCGTGGTCCGTAAATTTGCTTGATTTGAGTTCGTGCGACGTATGATTGAATCAATGAAGCTGACCGTCCTTGGAATGTTACTGCTGGCGAGCCTCCCTGCCCATGAACCGACCCACCCCTACCCCTCCCAGGAGGGGACCGGACAAAGCTCCCCACCTGGGAGGGGTAGGGGTGGGTTCAGAGTCGCCCTGCGCGCGCGAAGTCCGGGGTGGTCTCTCCATTCCGTCGTTATGGTGCCGCTCTCGATCGCCGATCTGACAGGCCGAGCCGAGTTGGTTGTTCAGGCGACTGTCCTCAGCAAAGCTTGCCAGCGCGACCCCGCAGGCAGGATTTACACAACGGTCGAACTGCAAGTCGCGGAAACCTGGAAAGGAACCTGGAAAACCAACCGCCTGACCGTCGTGCATGGCGGCGGTATTCTTGGAGAGGAACGGGTCGAGGTTTCCGGCCAAGTCGATTACCAGATAGGGGAGCAAGTCGTGGCTTTTATCGTGTTCAATCAGCGGAACGAAGCAGTCACTCTCGGTTTGGCTCAAGGCAAATTCCACCTTTGGAAAGATACCGCGAGCGGAGCACTTCTCGCTCGCAATCCCTTTCACGGCTCCCGTGAGGCGGAAACCGCGATTGAGCCTTCGACCGGCGGACGTGAAGAGTCTCGCGCCTCAGGAGCATCACGGCTGTTAACGCTCGCCAAACTGAAGGCAACCGTGAAAGGAGAAACCAAATGAGGTTTACCACAAGGGTCGTGCTCATTCTCTTTGCCGGTTCGCTGACCACGCACGCCTTTGTCACCTATGTGAACAACGCGGGAAACGTGTTGCGTTGGAACTTGGTTTCTCCGAACCCCTCGGTCCACACCAACGTGGTAAATCGCAACACAAAGGCCATCCGATATTTCATCGCGTCCGATACTTATTCGAGCGCGAACAGGACCGCGGAAATCAATGCCGTCAGAGCGTGTTTTGCACAATGGCAATCGGTTCCTGGAACCATCCTTAAGTTTGAAGAGGGCGGGTTCGCTGGTCCGGGTGTTGACATTAATGCGGGCGATAGCATCCGGGCGGATCATACGAACGTGGTTTTCTGGGCCAAGAGGAGCACTCTCGTCAACGGCGGCCGCGATGATATCAGTGGACTGCGGGGTTACACGCTCACAGCCTTTTCGAACGATAACACAATTCTCGAAGCCGACATCGTTCTGAACGCAGTCGAGTTTGAGTGGTTCACGGACATCAATGATACGGCGAATGCCAGCCAGTTGGTTGAAGCCACGCTGTTGCATGAGATTGGCCATTTCATCGGCCTTGACCATTCTCCGGTCGGCGGCGCTACGGTCGCCATCGGCGCTCCGGGCGTGGGCGCTGAAGCCGGGCTTTCAAGCGATGAAGTCGCCGCGGTTCGGTGGCTTTATCCACAACCCTTTCTCCTCTCCACATTAGGGTCCGTGCAAGGGCGCGTCCTCATGAACGGAGCCGCGGTCTTCGGCGCAATGGTCACAGCCGAGAACGCAGCAGGCAATGTGGTTGCCGGCACTGTCAGCCGCGCCAATGGCTCGTATGAACTCCCGGCGCTGCCTCCTGGGAATTACAAGATTCGCGTCACACCCCTGGACCCTTCCACGGCGAGCGATACGGCGTCTCTGATCCGAGGCATCGATATCGCGGCCGATTACGAATTCGCGGTCACTTCGTTTCTTCCGACGACGAACAAGCCGATAGCACTTGTTGGCGGCCTCACCAGCACTCTTGATTTCAGCGTAGTGGGTGGCAATCCTCCGTTTAGGATCACTGGCATCAGCGCCCCTTCAGATCATCCCGACGCCGATACCGGCGATCGCTTTGCCGCGGTCATTTCATCCGGCCAAAGCAATTTTTTCGTCGGCGTTGTTTCCACAACCTTGCCGACCAACGGAGCGACACTCACCGTTACGGGTGACGGGATCACCATCGGCCCCACGATCTTCAAGCCGTTCCGTTTTCTCGATGGCCGTCATCTCCTTTCGGCGGTGATCAACGTCGCCGCGAATGCGACACCGGGCTTGCGAAGTTTTGTCGTGCAGCAAGGAAACAATCTGGCCTACGCCAACGGATATCTGGAGGTATTGCCGCCGTTTGCCGACTTCAATTTCGATGGGTTTGACGATTCCTTTCAGCGCAAATTCTTTCCTCTCTTCACCGCACCGGAAGCCCGACCCGACGCCGATCCTGATCAGGACGGCTTCAGCAATCGCTACGAACACGACACAGGCACCGATCCAACCAACTCGCAATCGCTCTATTTCAGAATCGAAAGCCTCAAAGTCACGAGTGCTGGAAGCACGATTACTTGGCAAAGCGCGTCGGGAAAGCGGTATCAGGTATTCAGCCGACCGGACGTTCCCAATAGTTCCTGGCAGCCGGTCGGGCTGCCTATCGTCGCACGAGGTTCAACGAGCCAGCTTCTCGATCCGTCCGCCGCAAGCGCGATACGGTTCTATCGCGTACAGCAATTGCCGTGATTGGCCCGCTGCGACGCTATCCGCGCCTCTTGGGGCCGCGAGCTTGTTCCAAGTTTCTTTCGAGTTGGAATTACTGCTGGGCAAGTCTGCGGTTGAAGGCGACGACATCACCGTAGCGAACTCCCGCTCCCCCGAAAATGTCGAGCGCGGAGCCGATGGTTAAGTCGATTCGTCCGCGACCGAGACGAGTTACATCTTCGAGGTCAGCGAGCGAACGCGCCCCTCCGGCATAAGTCGCAGGGATGGGCGAATGGCTTCCAAGCAATTCGACGAGCTGCTGATCGATGCCTTGGCAGAGTCCTTCGACATCGACCGCATGGATGAGGAACTCGTCACAGTAAACGGCCAATTGTTCCAGCGTTTGCCGAGAGATCGTCACGTCTGTGAATGTTTTCCAGCGGTCAATGACAACGCAGTAATCGTCGCCGCGGCGCCGACAGCTCAGGTCGAGTACAAGCCGCTTTTTTCCTATCGCGGCAACGAGCGCCTTCAACCGATCCAAGTCCAATTGTCCTTCGCGAAACACCCACGAGGTCACGATCACATGCGAAGCACCGGCCTCGAGGTATCCGCCCGCGTTGTCGATGTTGATGCCACCGCCGATTTGCAGGCCTGCCGGAAAGGCCATCAGCGCTTCGCGCGCGGCTGTTTCATTTCCGGGACCGAGCATGATGACGTGCCCGCCCTTCAGGCCATCGGTTTGGTAGAGTTGAGCGTACCATGCGCTGGAGCGATCGGCGACGAAGTTCGTGCGGAGTTGAGAGGGGTCGTCGCCAAGAGTGCCTCCGACGATCTGTTTCACCTTACCTTCATGGAGGTCAATGCACGGTCTGAACATGGCGAAAAGCTAACCGGGAAACAAA
>CAMAWP010000256.1 GCA_945861765.1 Akkermansia muciniphila
AAGCGGTCGCCTTGCTTTTTGCCAACAAGCTGCTCGCCGAGGGGCGATTGTGACGTGATGACCAGCACTTCTGTTTTCTCATGCATGATCTCCGTTCCGCCAGCGCGCGGGCCGATAAAATAAAAAGACCGCTCCTTTTTCGCCTCTAACTCAACCAGCGCGCCTAGACAGATCGGGTCGGCGGGTCCGAACTCGCGGATGGCGAGTGATTCGAATTCGTGGATGGCTTGCCCTATCTCGGAGGCTTGCCGCGATTGTCCTCGCGCCAGATACGACGCTTCCAACCCGCGGGTATCGTATTTGTTCTCGGCCTTGCTTTGCTCGTCGGTGGCTTCCGCGCGAGTGGCGCGCGCGGCTTTGGAGTAGAGCGCCAACTCCTCGGCGAGACGTGCGATGATCTTTTCAACGAGAGCCTGTTTATTCACGATTAGAGCACGGTACAGCGTATCGACCGGGTGGCGCAACAGAGTTCCACCGAGTTAACATTCGACGTGTGAAATAGGCTTTGACGCCTTTTTTCACATTTCTGGCTTTGCGAAAGCTCCGCGTAGAGTAAGGTCGTGTCCACAGATGAGTAGCCACGAACCTAATGCGACGATGGCGGTGTTCCTCGACCTGGAGAACATCGCCCTGGGAGCTCTCGATGCCCACTACCCCCGCTTTGATATCCAGAAAGTGCTTGAACGCCTCTTGCTCAAGGGGCACATCGTCGTCAAGAAGGCCTACTGCGATTTTGACCGATACAAGGAGTTCAAGCGGGATCTGCACGAGGCTGCCTTTGAACTGATCGAGATCCCCCACTTGAGCCAGTCCGGCAAGAACTCCGCTGACATCCGCATGGTCGTGGATGCGCTCGACCTTTGTTACACGAAGGGCCACGTGGATACCTTTGTCATCCTCAGCGGCGACTCCGATTTTTCGCCGCTCGTGAGCAAGCTCAGAGAGAATGCCAAAACCGTCATCGGCGTCGGCGTGAAAAACTCCACGGCCGACCTGTTTATTGGCAATTGCGACCAATTCCTCTACTACGATGACTTGGTCCGCGTGGCGCCGTTCAAGGCTCGACAACGGATCACCACGACGGCCTCTCCGACCAAACCTGCCGAGAGTGACGCCAAAGCCCCCGCGCTGGCTGACGCCCTTGATCTCGTGGTCGAGACATTGGAGGCCGTCGCTGAGGAGCGTCAGGGGGACGAGCGCATTTGGGGGTCGATGATCAAGCAGGCCATCAAGCGCCGGAACCCTGGATTCAATGAGCGCGCCTACGGATTCCGATCTTTCAACGATTTGCTCTTGGAGGCGCAGAAGCGCAACCTCCTGAAGCTCGAGGCCGATGAGAAGTCGGGCGGTTATACCGTCCGAGCGATCGAGTAAGGATGCGGTAATAAATCAAGGTAGCAAGATGACGCCGGGATTTTGGTGGCTGGCAAGGCGCGAGCGAGGAGCATAGCCAAGGGCTCTGTGACGAGCGAGCAACGCCGCCAGTCGCCAAAAGAAGCAGTCAGGTTGCTACCTTAATTTATTACCGCCTCCTAACTGGCCGAGAGGTCCTCCCTGATTGCTGGTCCCCCATTGGGCTGGGCGTCATGTGAAATCCGCATCCTAATTTCCTTTCATTGCGTTGATGCCTGCGGCGAGAAGATGTCCGAGCCAGACAGCGAGCAGGCAGAGAACGAAGGAGAGGACGGCGTTTGCGCCGGCCCGGAACCATTGACCTTCTTGGGCCAGGTTAAGAGTTTGCAAGCTGAATGAGGAAAACGTGGTGTAGCCGCCGCAGATCCCGATCATGAAGAATTCGCGAAGGTTTGGCGCCGCCAGCCATCGTCCTTCCGGTCCGGTGAGTGCGGCGAAGAAGCCGATGACCAAGGAGCCGCTGACGTTTACCAAGAGGGTGCCCCAGGGGAAGCTTTGTCCGAAATCTCGCTCGATGAGCCCTGAAAGCCAAAAGCGCAAGACGCTGCCGAGAGCACCGCCGACACCAATCCAAAGATAACTGAGCATAATCCTCTACCGACAAAGATCGCTTGGATAGGAGTTATCAGCTCTGAAATTTTCAGGCGGTTTTCCCGTTCCAGGAGGGCAAACTCCATTGCCTGAAACCGCCGCTAGGTAACGTGACAAGGTCGAGGCCGTCAAATTCAAAAGCATCTGTTCCCAAAACGGTTTCGTCTGAACAGCAATGTTAAGCTTGCCAAAAGCGGTTCCAAGCATAGATTTAACCGCTCAAAACTTAAGACATGAATTTTTATGGTTTAAATGAGATGCTGGCTTTTGCGCCCTCGGCTCAGCCCGGCACGCAGCAAAACCCCACTGGGCAGATGGTTTATACGCTGGGGATGTTTGCCATCATGGGGTTCATGTTTTATTTTGTGATGATCAGGCCTCAGCAAAAAAAGGCCCGAGAGCATGCCCAACTCCTGAATTCCCTCAAGCCAGGGGACCGAATCCTGACCAGCGGGGGGATTCTCGGAGTTATTGTCAGCGTGAAAGAGAAAAGCGTCTCCATTCGCTCGGCGGATACAAAATTGGAAGTTCTGAAGAGCGCGGTGTCAGAGATTACCGAGCGATCCTCCTCTACTTCCACAGAATCGTAAGTTTGTTCATTCATGAATCGAAATCTATTTTGGAAATTTGCGTTTGTTGTTTTTGTCGTGACTTGGTCTCTCTGGGAGATTAACCCGCCAACAGCCCGCAATCTAATCGAAGAGTTTGAGAACCGGGCGGTCGCCCGCGACACCAATTTCAACGCCATTGTCGAACAAGCCCGCAAGCTTCAGCAGGCGAGTCCTGACCATCCTTTTCAAAATGTCCGCCAAGCCGTTGGAGCGAACGATATCTCCAAATACTTCCCGTCCATCGACGTCAAAGCGGAAAAAGATCCGACCCTGGCTATATTACACCGCGTGCAAAAGGACGCGGCTGGCAAGATTAAGTTAGGCTTGGATTTGCAGGGGGGGACCTCTTTCCTGGTCAGTCTCGACACCAGCAAGCTCGATACGAATAAGATGGGCGTGGCCGAGGAAAGGCAACTCGTGCTGTCACAGGCAATCGAGGTGTTACGACGGCGCGTCGATAAATTCGGCGTGGCCGAACCTGTGATCCAGCCACAGGGGACCGATATCTTGATCCAGCTTCCAGGCTTATCCGAGGCGGAAAAGCAAAGCGCAAAGAATCAGATCGAGAAGGCGGCGTTTTTGGAATTTCGTATGGTTAATGCGGAGAGCGATCAACTGCTCCAACAAGGGCTGACTGCCCCTGGGTACGAAGTGTTGCAGCTCAAATCCAAGAAGCGTGACGGGCAGGAAGTGGTGAGTAAGTTTCTGGTGAAGAAGAAAGCCGAATATGGTCTGACGGGTAATTTCGTGAGCAGAGCCGGGGTGACGCCGGACCCGATCTCTAACCAACCGGGAATTTCACTGACGTTTAATGCAGAAGGAGCGGAACTATTCGGTCGAGTGACGCGGGAAAACGTCGGCCGATTGCTCGCGATCGTTCTGGATGGTGAACTCTATTCGGCACCGAGGATTAATGAACCGATTACAGGAGGAAGTGCTTCCATCACGGGCGATTTCACGGTTCAGGAGGCCTATGAATTGGCGAACGTCCTGGAAAATCCCTTGGAGGCTCCCGTGCATATTGTGCAGGAATATAGTGTCGAAGCTTCTTTGGGAAAAGACTCCATTCGAAACGGCATCCGAGCGGCCATCATCGGGACGGTCCTGGTATCCGGCTTTATGCTGGTCTATTACCTGTTCTCGGGCGTCGTCGCCAACGCGGCGTTGCTATTGAACATTATTATTCTGGTGGGTGTGATGTGCTCTATCGAAACGACCCTCACCATGCCCGGCATCGCGGGCATCGTGCTCACCATCGGTATGGCCGTGGACGCGAACGTGCTGATCTTCGAACGCATTCGAGAGGAGCTCATGGCGGGCAAATCGATGCGAGGCGCGTTGTCGGCGGGGTACGACAAAGCCTTTGGAACGATCTTTGACTCCAACCTGACCACGTTGATTGCCTCGGTGATCTTGATCTTTATGGGAACGGGGCCGGTCAAAGGATTTGGGGTGACACTGACGATCGGCATTGCTGTGAGCATGTTCACCGCCCTGGTTGTGACGCGATTAATTTTTGATTGGCTGTTCGCTAAACAATGGCTGAAATCGTTGCCAATGTTACACTTCATCAGGGAAACGCATATCGACTTTCTCAAATGGTCGAAGATGGCCTTCGTCTTCTCATGGGCCTTGGTCATTATTGGCATGGGCTACGGAATCTACCGGGGCAAACAGACCTTGGGTGTCGATTTCGCGGGAGGAGACAGCGTGACTTACAGTTTCGCTCAGAAGGTGGATGTTGAAAAAGTGCGCGATACAGTTGGTAAACTCAAGGTGGGCGAGCCGCAGATTCAATATCAGAAGGACCTCGCGACAGGAAAAGAACTGCTCCAAGTGACGGCTGAATTTGGATCGAGTGACAAGATTCAGACTGCGCTTCAGCAGCAGTTTCCAGAGGCGAAGTTGAAGGTCGAAGGAAAAAACAATGTTGGCGCAACTGTGAGTACCCAAATTCTGAAAACGGCAATCATCGCTACCCTGCTGTCCCTCTTCGGCATTCTTATTTATGTCGCCATGCGCTACGAATTTTCCTTCGCCTTTGGAGCCGTAATTGCCGTCGTTCACGATGTGCTCATGACGATGGGTTGGTTTTGCCTCACCGGACGCGAATTCAGCGCCCCAATGGTGGCTGCCATTTTGACGATCATCGGATTCTCCATCAACGACACGATCGTCATCTTCGACCGTATTCGGGAGGATCTGAAACTGGGTGTGCGAGGCTCGTTCAAGGATGTGATGAACACGGCGCTTAATCAGACATTGAGCCGGACCATCATTACATCGGGCACGGTATTTCTCGCGACGATCGCTCTTTACCTTTTTGGTGGCCCGGTCATCAACGACTTCGCCTTCACGTTCCTGGTAGGTATCATTACTGGCACCTATTCGAGCATCTACATCGCGAGTGCTATCGTCCTTTGGTGGCACAAAGGTGAGCGCCCGAAGGCGAATTCACAGATTGTCATGGACAGTGGGGTGCCATCGCGGGTTTAGCCCCGACCATGCTCGCCTATACTGACATTACTGTTTGGCATTGGGCGGCATTTATCACAGGTATCCTCGCTTTTGTCCTGCTGGATCTGTTCGTCTTTCATCCCGGCGCCAAAGCGGTGTCTTTCAAGGACGCACTCCTTTGGACAGCTTTTTTTTTCATCTTAGCCCTTTTATTTGGCGCAGCTCTGGTTCCGTTGCGCGGGCGGCAGGAAGCGGTGGAATTCATCACCGGCTATATCATCGAGCTGTCACTGTCGATGGACAATGTGTTCGTCATCGCCCTGATCTTTGCCTACTTCCGCGTTCCTACAGAATACCAGCATCGAGTTCTCTTCTTTGGTTTCATCGACGCCCTCGTGATGCGCGGGGTAATTATTGGAATTGGAACAGTATTGATCTCGCGTTTCCACGCGGTGCTTTACGTGTTGGGCGCGTTTCTGGTCTATAGCGGCATTAAAATGATTCTCTCGAAGGAGGACGGCGTCCACCCCGAAAAGAATGCTGTCATCAAATTGGCCCAAAGGTTTTTCCCGATCTCCACTCATTTCGACGGCGCGAAATTCTTCACGCGCGTCAATGGACGACGAGCTTTGACGCCGCTGGCACTCGTCCTTCTCATGGTGGAAACGACCGATTTGATTTTTGCCGTCGATTCAATTCCCGCTATTTTCTCGATCACGACCAAGCCATTCATCGTTTTCACGTCGAACATCTTCGCCATCCTGGGGCTGCGCTCTCTTTACTTCGTCCTCGTGGGAGCAATCGAATATTTTCGTTATTTGAAGATCGGCCTCTCCTTGGTTCTTGTATTTGTCGGAGGAAAGATGGTGGTCGAAAAATGGATTGAAATTCCGACGGTTTGGTCCTTGGTAATTGTCGCTGGGATTATCTTAATGTCGATTGGTGCCTCTCTCCTTTTGATCAAACGGGAATCGACTGAGAACGCCGCGGCTCCCGCTGAGAGATCCTCCAAGCTGTGAACGGCGCGGCCTCTCTCTTCTTTGTCCCGTGCTAAAACACCGATGGTCAATCGCGCCTTCGCAGCCCGCCCTCGTGGCCTTGCTCGTCAGAGAACTCGCAGTGACTCCGTTGCTGGCCCAATGCCTCTTGAATCGGGGCCTAAGTGAACCCGAACCTGCCCGGCGATTTTTGCAGCCGCGTTTGAAAAACCTGGCTGATCCGTTCTTGATTCCTAACATGGACAAGGCTGTGGATCGCCTTCTCCGAGCGCTCGCAGCAAGCGAATCACTCGTGATTTTTGGAGACTACGATGTCGATGGAGTGACTTCGACGGCCCTATTGGTTGAGGTTTTTGGAAAGCTTGGATGGAAGGTGAACTGCTATCTGCCGCACCGGCTGGAGGAGGGTTACGGCTTGAGCCAGGACGGAATCGAAAACTGCCTCAAGAAGTTTCCTGTTACACTCGTGCTGGCGGTCGATTGCGGGTCCACCGCAGTGGCACCCGTTGACTGGCTTCATGAAAAAGGTGTCGATGTTCTCATTCTGGATCACCACCAGATTTCGAGCCCTGCGCCGGCGGCAACCGCCTTGGTCAACCCACAGCTTGGCTCGGAAGCAGGCATGGATTTCCGTGAATTGTGCTCGGTAGGTCTGGCGTTCAAATTGGCCCACGCAATCATCAAGCGCGGCCGCGAAATAGGGTTGGCAGGGGCATCAGAAGTGGATTTACGGATCCTCCTGGATTTGGTTGCGCTAGGGACTATTGCGGATCTCGTTCCACTTCGGGGAGAGAATCGCATTCTCGTCTCCGCTGGGTTGGAGCGTTTGAACACGACGCAACGTCCTGGGTTGCTGGCTTTGAAGACCGTGGCTCAGGTGGCCGGTCCAATCGGCGTCTATGAAGTTGGTTTTCAGCTAGCCCCTCGTCTTAATGCTGCCGGCCGCCTGGAAAATGCTTTGAGCGCTCTCGAGTTGATTCTGGCTCCGAACGCGGCCGATGCAGAGCCGATCGCCCGCGAATTGGATGCGCAGAATCGACAGCGTCAGCAGATCGAGAGCACCATCGTTGATGATGTCCTGGGAACGCTCCGCGCGAAATTTGACCCGGACACGGACTATGTGATCGTGGAAGGCCGATTGCTCTGGCACATCGGCGTGGTAGGCATTGTCGCATCCCGGGTGCTGCGCGAGTTTTATCGGCCAACCATCATCGTGGGGGGCGATGGGGAGGAATGGAGGGGGTCCGGTCGCAGCATCGAAGGCTTTGATCTTGCCGCCGCGTTGCGGTCGTGCGGAGATTTGTTGGTCCGGCACGGTGGCCATGCGTTGGCGGCAGGCTTGACCATCCGCTCCGATCAAGTGGAAAACCTTCGGACTCGGTTGAACGAGTTGGCGCGCCGAACCCTCAATCCGGACGCGCTACGACCGGTTTTGCGGCTGGATGCGGAGGTCACGCTTTCTGAAATCACGATCGATAGCTTGAGGGAGTTGGAACAGTTGGGACCGCTAGGGCAGGGGAATCCTTCCATTCAACTCATTGTTCGCAATGTGGCGCAACAGCGTCCCCCTCAGCGTATGGGTAAAGCGCAGCAACACTTGAAGATGTGGGTTGGCGATGGCGTGACAGTCCACGAAGGCGTCTGGTGGAATTGTCCTCAACGCCCTTTGCCCGAAGGACGATTCGACCTCGCGTTTGCCCCGCAGGTCAACGAGTTCAAAGGCCGCCGGAGCGTTCAGTTGAAAGTCTTGGATTGGCGGTCGAGTCCACCTTCTTATTCCAAGTTGCTTTCAAGTTGAGGTTAAGGCCCGCCGGATGCCGGGCGGGTGGCGAGGCGCGAGGAAGGAGCAAATCCACTGTGATCTGTGACTGACGAGCAACGAAGCCAGACGCCCGGCAGACCAGCGAATGACTCTCAACTTGAAAGCAACTTGGAATTAAGCCGTTCCAATCTTGATTGCCTTCAGCGAACAGGCCGACTTTGTCACGGTGCTCAGCTTCAAATGCTTTCCGGCCAAAGGGAAATTGGGCCACGAACTCGTCCCCTCTCGGTTGTCTTGAGGTTGACCAGGCGATGCACTTCAATGCCGCTAACTTTCTGACGCTGGATTCGGAGAGCGCTTTCTCTTCGGCCTTTTCACGCACAGATTGCGCTAAACAGCCGCTCTGCGGAAAGTCAACAAGAGGGATATTGGCGGTTTTCCAAAACCCAGTTTCAAGGCCTTGGCGAATGATCTTGCCGTCAACTTTTGAGCGACCCTATTATGCTCCCGTGCTGACGTATTGCAATAGTTTGGGAACTTGTGTGAAAGGACCGCCGTTGTCTATCACTGGAAGCGCGGGATGTCCGCCGGTTCGAGTCTTGCGCAGTGGTTGTCATAACCAACAATCGCGTGCGATGGGAGACAAGGGCGGACTGCACCTAAGATGAGTTCTCGCAAAGGATCTTCGTAAGGTACTAGTATTTACCTGGTTGCCGGTGTGGCGAAATGGCAGACGCACAGGACTTAAAATCCTGGGACCATAACAAGTCGTGTCGGTTCGAGTCCGACCACCGGCACCAAATTCAATTGCAGCTAATGAAACCAATGGTTTGGTGAGTTTGTGGGTTCTGGAATGTTCCGAGTCATACTGTAAAGTCATACTAAGTTCAGCCTTGTTCAAGACTTTCCAAGACTGTCAGAACTGGCGGCTTTAGCTTTCGCGACGGCACGCGAACACGGCGGAAAACCAAGGCTAAACTCGGATTCAAGACATACCGACGGACAAACTGGCCTGTGTCGTCTGCTGCTTCCGCACTCCGTTTACAACGCGATGGACTGCGCGTACGTGCCGGAAGTGCCAGGATTGTGTCTGGCAAGAAGAAGAATCCCCGACAGGTGAATCAAAGCCTCCCAAATCGAATCCTGAGAGCAAAGGCAGGCATCGTGGCGGGCGATGGCTTCCGGCTGGTCTCGAAGCCGACTGGATTCGTGAGCCGTTGCTTGTTGCGGCGAGACGGTGCGGCTTTCTGAGCGAGCGACAGCGGTAACCACGCTCCCGCCGCGTGCCGGTGCCTTTGCGTTAGAAAGACGGCAGAGCAGAAGCCTGGGGGAGGTGTCGCGGGGTGGCCGGTGGGTTGCGCCGTGCAGTGACTATAGCCCCTCGGAGCACTCCAGTCGGTTTCTTGGTTTCTGGCTGAATCCTCGACCTGGCGGCAAGGTGGAGTTGGGTTCGAACTCGCTTCAAAAGCCGCTCCACGGGCAAGCCTGAGCGATTGCGAGCCATCCAGGAGCCTGCCTGAGCTCTGGCTCGTGGTTCCGGTGACGCTTGAGACAGATGGGAGCCTGCCTGAACCGCCGCTGATCCAAGCCATGAACGAACCGGGGGTTATCGCGGGGGTGGGGTGCTTGTGTGGGCGCTGCGATATGGATGCCCCTTTGCGCGACTCACGGCCGTTTTCGCATTTGAATTTGCGGCTTTTACATTGCGCGCGAACCTCTACTGTTCCGGCATGGCACGATTGTTATGACCTCGGAAACCAAAGCCGAATTTCCATTTCAACTGACGATAAGTTCCGAGAGGCTACTTTCCGCCTTTGTTTTTTCAATATTTGAGCATTTTTCGCAGTCAAGTATCTAATGGACAAACAGAAAGACATGTTTAGTCTGTTGCCGTTCCGCCTTGTAAGGCGGCTAATAGGCGGCCCAATACAATGTTAGGCCACAGGACGAACGCCGCGATGTGCCGCCCCGTTCCTTTGCCTTGGGATCCGTCCTCGATTGCGTGCCAGCGAACGTCACCGAGGTTTCTGACGTTTGCCGCTCCGGTGGCCTTGAGCATCATCAGCACCCACTTGTCCACGGGATAGACGACGACGGAGAGTTTGCCTTTGGATTGTTCGAGTATCGCCTTCCGCATCCACGCCGTTGGCCCTTTCTTTTTGCCGTCGTGCATGATGGATCCGAACGGCGGGTTGACGTAGTTCCGCTGCCCCCATTCGCACGTCAGACCGTCGAAGCCAGGTTGCACGGGATACGGGCAGGGGTCGAAGTCGAACGGCCCGAACTCGGCGTCGAGTTGCGCATAGAGTTCCGCAGGTGTCAGCCAGTAGTGCTTGCCGTCCTCGCCGTTGCCGACGTGGAATTTGTTATCGCTCGGATGCAGTTGGCTCTGATGGCCTAACAAAAGAAGGAATGTAGATAACCCGGAGTGAAGCGCTGCGGGGACTTAAGATTGGTCGGGGATTGTGATAGCGCTTTACTCCGGGTTATTTGCATTCCCTGGTTGAACGAAGCTGCGGC
>CAMAWP010000257.1 GCA_945861765.1 Akkermansia muciniphila
AGGGGTGGGTTCAGAATCGCCCTGCGCGCGCGACAGATCTGCGCTGGCGAAATCGACCGGCTCAAAGCCAATCCGGAACTCTCTCCAACTCCCAAATCTTGGGGACGGGCTGGCGCTCGCGCACGACGGCGGATTTATTGCCGTTGACAAGCACCTCGGCGCTCAAAGGCCGGGCATTGTAGTTGGAAGCCATCACAAAGCCGTAAGCGCCGGCGCTGAGCAGCGCGACGTAATCGCCCTGTTTGACCTTGGCCAAAGGACGGTCCTTGCAAAAAAAATCTCCAGATTCGCAAATCGGACCGACCACATCGGAAGGAATTGGAGCTCCTTTCTTGCGACTCAGAGGAACGACCTCGTGGTAGGAGTCATAAAAAGCGGGACGGATTAGATCGTTCATTGCTGCGTCCACGATGACGAAATTCTTTTTTCCCGTTCGCTTCACATATTCGACACGCGCCACCAGAATGCCGGCGTTACCAGTGATGAAGCGTCCCGGCTCCAGAAGTATGCGCAATCCAAGCGGCTCAAGCAGTGGCACCAAGTTGGCGGCGTAATGCTCGGGAGTTAAAATGTTTTTCGCTTCGGCGGTTTTCCACCATTTATCGGAGCCGCTCGCCAAAGCGTGTTGATACACAATGCCGAGGCCGCCGCCGATGCTGAAAAACTCCAAATGGTATTTAGCCGCCAGCTTTTTCACCAACGGCATCACCTTCCGAACAGCCTCGGCGAAGGGCGTCACTTCCGTGAGCTGCGAGCCGATGTGCATTTGCAGTCCGCGCAAGCGCAGATGCTTTAGCTTGCTCGCCCGAGCATACACTCCCTCAATTTCCTCGAGGGCAATGCCGAATTTATTCTCGTAAGTACCGGTTGTAATTTTGGCGTGGGTGTGAGCGTCCACGTTTGGGTTCACGCGAACCGCCACCGGGGCGATCTTCCTGAGCCGGCCCGCCACAGCGTTGATCCGCGCCAGCTCGGGTTCGCTCTCGGCGTTAAACGAATAGATGCCTGCATTGAGCGCAAATACGATCTCCGCTTCTGTCTTTCCCACACCGGCAAAAACGCAATTGCTGGCAACGCCACCGGCGGCCATGACACGGCGGAGTTCTCCTTCGCTGACGATATCGAATCCAGCGCCTTGGTTTGCCAACGTGCGAAGGACCGCCAAATTCCCATTTGCTTTGACCGCGAAACAAATCAGGTGATTCAGTGGGGCCAGTGCTGCGTCCAGCTTTTGATAATGGCTGGTCAACGTCTGCTGTGAATAGACATACAGCGGGGTGCCATGCTTCTTGACCAGCGATTCAATCGCCACGCCTTCACAGTAAAGCTCGTTCCTGATGTATTTGAAATCGTGCATAGGCGATAATCATGTTATGCGAAGAACAGGAGGTAAAACGCGAGGTTCACAGCTAATAGGTCCAAAGCCGCAGCGCATGAGAGCACACGCCAATCTTCACTTCGGAAACCTGACTGCTGATCTCCAATTTAAGGTGCAGCAAGAATTTTCGCCCGCAGTTCCTGGTATTGCGGGGGAGTGATCTTGTCGGCTTTATATTCCTCGAGCAAATCGGCGAGAAGTTGCTGCTTGGTCTTCGGTCCGGCGGGAACCTCCACCACGGGCGGCGCTGGGGTGGGCTCCTTGACCTCAGTTTTCTTGACGGGAGCTGCGGTGACCTTGGCCTTGGCCTTGGGTTGCGGTTCTTTTGCTTCAGCAGCGATCTCGGGTTCAGCCTTCACTGGCTTGGAAACCTTTTTCGGTTCGGCAGCGATCGGCGAACTGGGCTTGACGGGCTTTGCTGGAGCACCCTTATCCTGTTCCATCGCTTTTCGCAAAACCTCTAAACCCCGTCGCTGAGCAGGCGAATCGATTGGTTCGGCAACACTCCGTGCGGGCGCTGCTTTTTCCTTGGCTACTTCTGGTTGGATCGCTTTGACCGGAGCCGGTTCCTTTTTGACCACCGGAGCAGCAACGGGGCTCTTTGCGGGTGTTGAAACTGGCGGTTTCTGTCTCTCCTCGGCTAGTTTTTGTCGGAGTATTTCGAGCGCCTTGTCCTGCTGCGCCGACGTGTTCTGGGCGTCACTTGTCGTCAGACCTGCGCTTGCTATGAGAATAGTCAGAGCGAACTTGGAAATTTGCATGACGCTGATTTACTCAAAACCAAGCTTGGAAGCAATCGGTTTCATGGGGAATTTTTCGCCATGTCGAACTGCTGCCTCCAGTATCCAGGCAACGGATATGAAATCACCGAGCGGATGATTAGTTTCCTCACGTCGTTGCGAGTGACCTTCACCGGTTGAAGAGAATGAAGCATGTCCGCCGACCGCAACTTCGTCAGCGTTTGGATTCCGATCAAGATCGGCCAAGCGCAGGCCAGACGGACTCGCACACAACGGTAGGGCAAGCTGTTTGTATAGCTCCAGCCATCCGCCAAATACGTCTCAGCCCGATCCAAGTAGGTCGCATACAAGGCGCGGAATCGGAGCTCGTGCTCTGGCGACAACAAATCCGCGGGCTTCAGGCCCCGCTCCGTCAACTGATCGAGCGGCAGGTAACATCGGCCCATGCTCAAGTCGGCAGAAATATCCCGGAGAATGTTGATCAGTTGCAAACCTTTGCCGAAGCAAACTCCCTGTTTCAGCAGCTTCGAGTCGTCCAACTTGGCTGTTGGAAAGAGATGGCCTCGGCATATTTTAGTCCAAAATTCACCGACACATCCCGCGACCCGATATGTATAATCTTCCAATTCGTCGTCTGTCTTCAGCGCAACGATATGATCTTTCCTAGCGCCAGCAAATCGCTGCAGGTCCAGTTCTTGTCCACTTGTGATGGTGGCCAGAACCTCGCGAACGGCTCCCCGATCCGGGGAAGTGAAACTGGCCAGCATCGTCAAAGCCTCTTCGATACGCTCCAACAACCGACGTTCCGCGTCCGCCTTGGCAGCCGACGATGAAACTTGATCCTGATCGGTTGGGTGCGGCGGGAGCGGAACCCGGGGCGAACCCGTTCCTCCAGTGAATCCACGGAAATCTAGCTTTCTCATGGACTGGCCAAGGATGCGGGCGCGTAATTGATGAAGGGCGTCGAGGCGTTGGGTCACCGGCACAATCTCGGTATCGGCGATAGTGTCGGTCGCGCGAGCCAGCAGATACGCCAGGCCTATTTGCGGCCGGATTGATCCAGGCAATGCGCGCAACGTGAGATAAAAGGAACGTGAGACATCCCTCAGCAAGGATGTGAGAAGCTGGTCCGGAGGAGTCGCGGTTTCAGGCATACTGCCAAATAAAGTGGATGGTAACGAAGCCTCCGCGTTGGTCCTCGGCGAGCAATCGCCCTTTCATCGAACCAGCTTCATCCATCTCGCCAACTGCTTTTTAACTTCTCGTGTTCCAGGCGCACCAGTCATGACACGGCGGCTCATCGCTTTTTCCAAATTGAACACATCCGCGACGTCCGGCCCGAAATGCGAGTCCACGCCGCGGAACTCCTCCAACGTCACTTCGTCCAGCGGTTTGCCGACCTTTTCAGCCAATGCGACCAAAGCTCCCACGGCATGATGGGCTTGCCGGAATGGAACACCCTTTCGCACGAGGTAGTCCGCCAGATCAGTCGCCAGCAACGCAGGGTCACTGGCGGCGGCAGCGCAGTTCTTGACCTTGACCGTGGTGTTATCCAGCAGGCTGGCCATCAAACGAACGGTGGCTCGGACTGTGTCGATCGTATCGAACAGTCGCTCCTTGTCCTCCTGAAGATCCCGATTATAAGTCATCGGCAGCCCTTTCAAGAGAGTGAGGAGAGCCACCAAGTTTCCGAAAACGCGGGCTGCCTTTCCTCGAGCCAGCTCAGCCACATCGGGGTTTTTCTTCTGCGGCATCAGCGACGAGCCGGTGGTGTAAGCATCGGACATCGAGATGAAATTGAATTCTGCCGTCGCCCAAAGAATCAGGTCCTCCGCAAGACGCGAGAGGTGCATCGCGAGCAACGCGGCGATCGAGCAAGATTCCACGGCAAAATCACGATCGCTGACTGCGTCCATCGAATTTTGAGTGAGCTGGGGCATGCCCTTCGCATCGACGAAACCTAGCAACTTCGCCACGAGCTCCCGGTCCAACGGCAATGTAGAACCAGCGATGGCTCCGCTCCCCAGGGGACAAACATTCACGCGGCGGAAACACTCGCTCAGCCGGTGATAATCCCGATCGAGCATCTCGACATACGCGAGCAGATGATGTGCGAAATAGACCGGTTGCGCCCGCTGCACATGCGTGTAACCAGGGATTAGCACTTCGGCATTTTTAGCGCCGAGAAAGACCAGTGATTTCTGGAGGAGACGAATTTCGCGCGAAAGCTCACACAGCTCGTCGCGGAGCCAAAGCCGCATGTCCAGCGCGACTTGATCGTTGCGAGAGCGCCCGGTGTGCAGTTTGGCGCCAGCCGGAACACGTCGCGTCAGCTCAGCCTCGATGTTCATGTGAACATCCTCAAGCTCCAGCTTCCAACGGAACTTTCCTGACGCGATCTCGCGGCCGATGGCTTCCAACCCTTTAACAATCGCGATCTCCTCCGCCTTCGTCAGCAGCCCAATCTTCCGCAACATGGTCGCGTGAGCCATCGACCCCAGAAGATCATGTTGCCAAAGTCGCCAATCGAACGAGACCGACTCGGTGAACTGGGCTACATCTGCGCCGGGTCCAGCACCGAAACGTCCGCTGCGCGAGACTGGAGAAGTTTTCTTCATTGAGAAGCACTGGCAAGGAGGTGAGTTCGACGCATTCCGAGCCGGCTAGATGACCGTCCCATGCGGAATCACTCCATTTTTAGGAATGATCACGATCCCGTCCCGAATATAACAGAGCGGATGATCCATGTTCTCGGGCTTGCCGGCAGGCGAGATGACGCAGTTGCTCCCGATCCGGGCGTTCTTATCGATGATCGCATTTTCAATCTGCGTGTTGCATCCGATGCCAATGCGAGGCCGACCGGCGTTCTGATTTTCAGTAATCGAGGCTGCCGACTCGAAATAATCGCTTCCCAGAAGAATCGTGCGATCCAGCCGAGAATCCCGATCCACCAAGCTGCGCACGCCGACAATGCTGTGGGTGATCCTGGAATGGTTGATGATACATCCATCCGAGATAATCGCATGATCGATTTGAGCTCCGTTAATCTTCGAGGCAGGAAGGAACCTCGGCCGGGTAAAAATAGGCGAGCTCATGTCGAAAAAGTTGAAGCGCGGCAATTCGGTGGTCAGATTGAGGTTCGCTTCAAAAAAGGAACGAATCGTCCCGATGTCCTCCCAGTACCCCTGGAAAACATAGGAAAAGACGCGGTGAGTCCCAATGGCGGTGGGAATGATATCTTTGCCAAAATCGGTGAACGAGTTATTGAGCAATTTGAGCAAGATTTCTCGGTTGAAAACATAAATGCCCATCGAGGCCAGGAAGAACTCCTGATCTCCTTGAATTTCCAGAGTGGGGTACAATTCTGGCGGAAGCTTGAGCGAGTCTAAAACCGCCGGGTCCTTCGGCTTCTCCACAAAACGGGTAATCCGACGCTCGGGATTAATTTGCATAATTCCGAGTGATTGCGCCTCCGTCCGACCCACCGGAATAGTAGCGATTGTCAAATCCGCAGCGTTTTCGACATGTTGCGCGAGGATCCGGCGGTAATCCATCCGGTACAGTTGGTCGCCGCTCAGAATGAGGGCATAGTCAAAATCGTGATTGAGGAAATGGACGAGGTTCTTTCGCACCGCATCCGCCGTCCCTTGATACCATGAGGTGTTCGTAAAGGTTTGTTCCGCGGCTAAAATCTCCACGAACCCACCCGAGAAATGATCGAATTTGTACGATTGAGAAATATGCCGGTGCAGCGAAGCAGAGTTGAATTGCGTGAGAAGATAGACGCGTTTCAGCCCGGAATTGATGCAGTTGGAGATTGGTATGTCCACCAGTCGGTACTTGCCGGCGAGAGGCACGGCTGGTTTTGAACGTTCTCTGGTCAGAGGGAACAATCGAGTCCCCTGCCCTCCTCCCATAATGATGGAAAGAACACTGTCTGTACTTGTCGGCGCGCGTTTGGAAAGCGGCATAAGATTGAATCGGTTTTTGCGAGTTGTTTAATTCCTTATAACTTTCTATGAAGCTATCGGCAAGTGACATCCTCAAAAAGACAAATAGCGAGGCAACGGCACAATGAGATAGGCGCTCCCGTAAACGGGATTTCTGCCATAGGCAAGTCCTGACGCCCCGGACGAAGATCTCAAACCCGGAACTTGGACCCGTGCTCATTGCCTCGCCAAGAAACTTCCTAGCTCCAACAACGAGGCACTGCAAGAATAATTTTTCAAAAAAGTCTCATCTCGGCACGCATCGTGCCCCGCCTTCCGACGGTATCGCGATGGAGAATCCAAGGCCCGTGGACTTCTCGTCGCCCCTCCGGCTGAAGCCGGGACTACGGACCGCAAGACACGAAGTTCCGACTTCAGACGGTCGAAAGCCAAAACAAGAATTGCTGGGATCCCTCAAGGTTTGGTTGCGTCTGGCTGAGAAAAGCACAACGATCAAGCACAATTCCTTTCACAATGAAATCTCCACTGAGCCGCCCACGTCTTTCTTTGTTTGTGTTTATCCTATTGCTTCAGAGTTTGAAGCTGTTCTCAATGACCGCCGCCGCCGCGCAGGCGCTGACTGCTGTTGCAGTTGAAGGCCAGCCTTTGGCAGCCAATGTCCAGAGGCTCTTGCAGGCACTCGAATTTTTGGGAGCTGCCTTGCCAGCTCAAACCCACGCCCGCCTTGCCAGCGCAGGCCAGGGGCGAGATTCACAGGCGATTCAAGAACTGCTCGATCCGCACGTTCTCTTCGTCGTCAGTATAAATCCGGAAGTTCGTGTCAAGGTGGCGCGCGGACCGGCCGGAGCCGTATTACAGCAGTCAGGGTTCACACCGTGTCTGGTGAAAGTAATCAATGAGAGCACCACCACACAGCGCCTCAATATTCTCAGCCCGCAGTCAGGTCCGGTTTACGCCGGAGTTGCGGAACTGAGCATGAAACGCGAGCGACAAGAACAGTTGAGAGTGAACGAAAACGTCACCGGACGAACGGACCGCTTTCTCCAAGTCGAGATGTTCACGAACCCTCCCATGACGCCCAACCTCAGCGGGTTGACGGTCGAGTACATGATTGCGTTGGTCTATGGAAGCGAGGCGGGCCAGCGCGAAGCGACCATCAGCTTCGATGTGGGAGAAGGCAGTCAAGACCTCGGTTTTCGCGGAGAAGTCCCAATCCTTTTCAATTTCCGTCCGGCGATCCCTGTCAAACTTTCAGTGAAGGATCACGACGGAAAGCCGACGACCGGGCGTCTCACGTTTCTCGATCGGTCGGGCAACGTTTATCCGCCGCAAGCCAAACGGCTGGCACCCGATCTTTTCTTTCAAAAGCAGATCTATCGCGCCGATGGCGATGCCGTCCTTTTGCCGCCGGGAGAATTCACGATGCTTTACGGACGCGGCCCGGAATATCGATGGTTGAAGCGGATGGTTACAGTCCCTCGTGAAGGCAATGCCAAAATCGAAGTGTCACTCGAACGTTGGGTTAACCCGATGGATTCCGGATTTTTTTGTGGAGATCACCACATTCATGCGGCGGGCTGCGCTCATTACACTTCGCCGACGGAAGGAATGCTTGCTCAAGACATGTTTCGCCAAGTCAAAGGGGAAGGGTTGAACGTGGGAAGCCTATTGACCTGGGGACCGTGCTTCGATTTTCAACAACAGTTTTTTGCGCCCACCATCCACGAACTTAGCGAGCCTTTCACCGTTCTGAAATACGACATTGAGGTGAGCGGCTTTGGCTCACAGGCGCTCGGTCATGTGTGTCTCCTGAATCTCAAGACTCAAATCTATCCCGGAGCCACGGGCAGCAAAAACTGGCCTACGTGGACCACACCGGTCTTGCGGTGGGCGAAAAGCCAAGGAGCCTACACGGGATACGCCCATTCCGGGAGTGGCCTGCAAGTCAACGCAGCCGCGGCCGCCCATCGACTCGTCGAAGAACTGGACGCCAACAAGAACGGAAGGTTGGATCGTGCCGAAGCTGCGCGGGGATTGTTACCGGAAGATTTTGGCACCGCCGACGCGAACAACGATCAAGCTCTGACTGAGTCGGAGATCGTGGCAAGTGTGAACAATGCTGCGGACCGTTTGCCGAATTTGGCGATCCCAGAGTTGAACAGCGTCGGCGCCCAGGAAATCTTTGTGACTACCGCGTTCGGGTTATGCGACTTCATCAGCGCCATGGATACCGCGCGCCTCTTGGAATGGAACTGCTGGTATCATCTGCTGAACTGCGGCTTTCCGTTGAAGGTGAGCGGTGAAACGGATTTCCCCTGCATGAGCGGCACTCGTGTTGGCCAAGGCCGCGTGTATGTTCAGCTTGGGCGCGTGGATCGAGTCGATTTCACCGCCTGGTGCGAAGGGCTGGCGCGGGGGCGCTCTTACGTTTCGGATGGCTACGCGCACGCTCTGGAATTTTCCGTGAACAGCAAAGCTCCGGGTCAGGACGTCCGCCTGGCGAACCCTGGGGAACTCAAAGTCAAAGCGAAGGTTGCTTTTGCTTCGCAGACACCGCTGGAAGTGGCGCACGGAGGAATTCTTCCCGTCGGCGGAATGAGGTTGATCGGCGACACCGTGAACCTGCACGAACCGGCTTCAGTGGCGGGAGCAACTGCGGCCAAACGCGCGACGAGGTCGGTGGAGCTGGTCGTAAACGGCTTTCCTGTGGCAGCCCGGGAAGTGCCTGTGGATGATCAACCGCATGAGCTGGAGTTCCTGATCAAGCTTGAAAAGAGCAGTTGGGTGGCCTTGCGGCAGTTTCCGCAATTGCATACCAACCCGGTCAACGTCATCGTCGCCGACCAGCCAATCCGAGCCTCTCGAAAGAGCGCTCTTTGGTGCATCGGCTGTATCGAACAGCTCTGGCGAACGCGCGGGAAAAATATTGCCGCTCTGGAGCGCGCAGAAGCTCAGAGAACGTTCGAGGAAGCGATCCAGAGATACCGTGCAATCGCCGCCGAGGCACCCGACGGAAGCTAGCCGTATTAAGTTCCTACCTTTTTTGCGGCTAGAGGCCTCGGAACATTATTCCTTGGCCCGCTTGGCTTCGAAGTCGTAGGTGCGCTCATTGCCGGCGAAGTTGGAATTAATTTTGCCCTTGAGCGTATCGCCGTCCAACTTGCCGGTGTACTTCGAGCTAACGGTTTGCCCATCTCGCTCACGCTCCACCTTAAATGAAACCTCACCCTCCTTGAACTTTCCATCCATGATAGCTGCTTCATTTTGGTTGAAAGCCACAGAGCCGGTCACCTTGTCGCCCTCCTGTTTCAGCTTCAACGTCGGCTCAAACGTCTGTCCTCCAGCGGTAGTCAGAGTGTATTTCCATGTGCCTGTAATATTGGCTTCAGAATTTTTCTTGGTTTCTCGCTTCGCCTCCCAATCACGAGCCTGCGGTTGGCCTCCGAAGTTCGATTCAATTTTGCCTGTGATCGTATCGCCGGAGATCTTGCCGCTGTATTTCGTGACGACTTTCTCCCCATTTCTTTCTCGCGTGACTTGAAACGATAGCTCATCGCCCTTGAATTTGGATGCTTCAATGGGAAGTTCGTTGCCGCCTCGACCCGTTGTCGTTCCGGTCAGCTTGTCGCCGTCCATCTTCAGCATCAGTTTTTGGTTTATGGTATTGCCGTTGACCGCAAGGCTCCAGGCCCAGGTGCCGGTGGGATCCACCTTCTTTTCTTGAGCGACAGCGGTTGCAGCCACGCCGATGACGATGAGACTAACGATGGCGCTTTTGAATAAGGAATTGCAGGAAGTTAGCATAAGGTTCAATTTGTTGGATGGCTCATAGTTGAGTTCGGCTCTGGCTCGGGCAATCTTTCCCGCCAGGCTACAGATCCGATCCGTGGCGCAAGCCTAAAGCTGCGGCGAGAAAGTTGCAACATCCCCGCCGCTGCCACAGATCCAGAAATGATGACAGTTCCTCAGTGTTTTCAGTGGAATAGGTCCACAGCGGATGAAGACCCTTTTTCCAGCCCGCCGGGATGACGGGAATTTGGACCTATTGGCTGCCTTCGTCTCCAGGAGGGAGATTCGAGAATAGCCCGGCAGTTCACTGCTGGGTTCGAATTAGCGATCATATAACTGACATTTTGGCGATAAAAACAGGGTCTTTTGTCGGCACTTGTCGTGCTATTTTCAAGCAAATGCTTGCGATTCGATGCAGCGACTCTTCGAAATGTCAGGTGCGCGATCGGCCCGCCGATGTTGGCCGGCGCATCTGACCTATG
>CAMAWP010000258.1 GCA_945861765.1 Akkermansia muciniphila
CGGCGCGTGAGCGGCTCGTAAACCCGGTAGGGCCGACCTGCGGGTCGGCCAGGATTCGCGCGAGCGTCTCCCCGCCGGCTTCATTGGGGAAGCTCCGACCGTTTTCCAAGCGCGCTTTGTGCCCATGAACCCACCCCCGGCCCCTCCGAGGAGGGGAGCAACGAGGTAGGCGACGATTCCAGGTCCCCTCCTTGGGAGGGGCGCAGGGGTAGGTATGTTCGTGGCCGGTAAGCAGGTCCGAGTGGGGCAGGGAGCTTTCCCTGAGCCTCCAGGTGGGGCGAGACTCCGTCGAGCCGTGGAATCTTTGTTTCAAAAAAATCAGGGCTCGACGGAGTCTCGCCTCACCAAGAATATTTTGAGCAGCTTGAGAAAACCTTTATGGATAGTATTACAGATTAGGCGGATCAAAACAGAGTTCTGAATGGGATTTCTATCCGTGCCCATCCGTGCCATCCGTGGTCAAAAATCTTACCGAAAGTGAGTGAGTCTATGCCAAATGAGACAGCCGATCTTGCGCCCAGCCCGCCCAGCCCTGTGAAAAAAGAGCGCCGAATACGAGTGGTCCTGGCCGATGATCATGAAGTGGTCCTGGAAGGCCACGAAAGGTGGCTTGCGGACGACGACCGTTTCGCGGTGGTCGGAAAATCCCGAACCGTGGAGGAAGCGGTCGAGCTTTGCCGACTGCAGCAGCCCGATGTTGCCGTGGTGGACCTCCGCTTCTTCGATCAGGATCGGCCCGATATTTGCAGGCTGATCAAGGAGGTTTCTCCGGACACCCGTGTGGCCATGTACAGCGCCTTTTCCAGAGCCGAACAGGTCAGCGCTGCATTCAAAGCGGGAGCCGACGGATATTTCGACAAACACGCCGAAGGCGCGTTTCTGCCGGAGGTGCTGGAGCAATTGATGCGGAGTGAACCGGTGCTCGATCCCCATATCATGGCTTCGATCGAACGCTTTCTTGAGAAAACCAAGAAGGGCTCCGATCTGAAACGATATGGATTTCGACGACGGCTGGATCGAATTGGCGCGCCGACAGGCGGAAGTTGCTCGATCAATTGAAACTCGCCGAGCAGCCCTGAGGGTTGGCGGTGAATCGACGCGTGCGAAAATCCAGAGTGGCTCGCCTCGGAGGGTCGCCTTTTGGGGTCCGCCGGACGGTGACGCTACGCTTTCAAGGCTGGCCTCTCTTTATGCCAAGGCGTGCTTTGCTCGTAAGCGTGGGCAATCTTGAGGATCGTTTCCTCGCCGAAAGGCTTCCCGAGCAGTTGAAGGCCGATCGGGAGTTTCGGATTCGAAGTAAAGCCGCACGGCAGACTCACGCCGCAGATCCCGGCGAGGTTGCACGAGATGGTGAAAATGTCCGAGAGATACATCTGCAATGGGTCGTCTGACTTTGCGCCAATCTTAAACGCGGCTGTCGGGGTGGTCGGTGTCACAATGGCGTCAACCCTTTCAAAGGCGTTCAGAAAATCCTGGCGAATCAGAGTGCGGACTTTTTGAGCGCGGAGATAATAAGCATCATGATAACCGCTGCTCAGGACGTAGGTGCCAAGAATGATTCGGCGCTTCACCTCGGATCCAAAGCCGGCCCCGCGCGTTTTTGAATAAAGCTCGATCGGGTCGGCACCGCTAATCCGCAAACCATATCGGATGCCATCGAATCTGGCCAGGTTGGCGCTCGCCTCGGCGGTCGCCACAATGTAATAAGTGGCGACTGCAAAGTCGGTGTGGGGGAGGGAAATCTCTACAATTTCAGCGCCGAGCTTTTGAAGCTGGGCCACCGCAGCACGAACGGCCTGACTCACTTCAGGGTCAAGCCCTTCGACCATGTATTCCTTCGGAAGACCGAGTTTTAGACCCTTGATGTCGCCTACGAGGCTCGCCGCGTAATTTGGCACTGGGTGAGGGACGCTAGTCGAGTCCCGCCGATCCACGCCACTCACCACTTCCAACAGGATTGCGGCATCCCGAATATCCTTGGTCAAGGGGCCGATTTGGTCGAGAGACGATGCGAATGCGACCAGTCCATATCGTGAAACACGGCCATAAGTTGGCTTGAAACCAACGCAGCCGCAGAGAGCGGCCGGTTGCCGAATTGAGCCGCCCGTGTCCGAACCGAAACTGGCCAGGCATTCGTCGGCGCTCACGGCAGCGGCCGAGCCGCCAGACGATCCGCCGGGAATCCGCGACGTGTCCCAAGGATTTTTTGTGACACCGAAGGCGGAGTTTTCGGTGGAACTACCCATGGCGAACTCGTCCATGTTCAAGCGTCCGAATATAATCGCACCGGCCGATTTCAGTTTTTCGATGACGGTCGAGTCATAGGGAGAAATATAGTTGCCAAGGATTTTTGAACCGCAGTTGAGCGGCTGGTTTTTGGCGGCGATGACATCTTTGATCGCAATGGGAACGCCCAGCAGGGGCCGTGCGGAGTGAGTTGCTCCGCGCGCCATGTCCTGGTCTGCCACGTCGGCCTGAGCCAGCGCGTCGGAAGCGTCGCAACTGATGAACGCGTGGATTTGGCTATCGACCCGGTTGATTTGATCGAGACAGGCTTGGGTGGCTTCGCGGGCCGAGACCTCGCGTTTACTTAATCGAGCGGTAAGTCCAGAGACGGTCAGTTGGTTCAGCATGAGGGAAACTTTCAGGCGTTCCGTTTGTGAAGGATCGCTTCAATAGAAGGCAATGGCGGCAAGCATGGCGGTTGACGAGTGAGGCCGTCGTTGGTTATTCCACGATCTTAGGGACAACGAAGAGACCGTTGGCGTGGGCCGGAGCGTTCCGCAGCGCCTCCTCATGAGAAAGCGAAGGATGGACTACGTCGGGCCGCGTCACGTTCACAAGCGGCACCGCATGAGCCGTCGGTTCCACTCGGCTGACATCCAACTCGTTTAGCTTCTCGATATAACCAAGAATCTGACTTAGCTGGGCACCCAGCTTTTGCCCTTCCTCGGGCGATAGGGCGATCCGCGCCAAGTGGGCAACGTAGTTCACATCAATCTCGACAGCAGTCATGAAACCGATACTGGCGAGCAGTGTCGAAAAAGGCAAGCAAGAGGAAGGGAAGATGTCGCAGGGGTGGGACGGATTGACCAGCACGGCCCGCGCAGGTTAGGTTGTGGCCATGAGTAGTTCCACCGTCATGCGGTCCTTGTTTCCGTCGCTGGAAACAGGCGCTGACTTTCTCCGCACGATTGCACGGATCGCGGTGAGTGACGGAATTCGCTACACGCTTTTCGCCGGCACGGCCTGGTTACTTGGGTATGTGTGGCTCCGACCCCGCTGGGCACGACGAAAGATTCTACCGGCGAATCCGGCTCGCCAGGACGTGTGGCGGGAGATCCGGTATTCCCTGCGGACAGTGGTGATCTACGGGTTGGTGGGCGTCACCACCCTCTGGGCCACACAACGGGGATGGACACGGCTTTACCTGGATCTGAGCGCGCGAGGCGCGTTTTGGTTCTGGGCGAGCATCGCGATGACGATCGTGCTGCACGACACGTATTTTTACTGGACGCACCGGCTGTTGCACCACCGGAGGATTTTTCGGTGGGCGCACGTCGCGCATCATCGCTCGACAAATCCCTCGCCGTGGGCAGCGTATGCGTTTGCGCCGGCCGAGGCGGTGGTGCAGGCCGGGATTTTCCCGCTGGCCGTGTGCCTCTATCCGATCCACCCCTTGGCGTTCCTGATCTTCATGCTTTGGCAGGTGGGTTTCAATGTGCTTGGCCACGCCGGCTTTGAGATCTATCCGCGCGCGCTCATGGATTCATGGCTTGGGAAGGTGTTGAACACGCCGACGAACCACGTGATGCACCACGAATTTGTGCGCGGAAACTACGGCCTCTACTTCAACGTCTGGGACCGCCTCATGGGCACGAACCACGAGTGCTACGAGGCGCGGTTTCGCGAAGTCACCACCCGGTGAGATGTTCCAGATCTTCGTTCGGTCCGGGCTGGAGGCGTCCTGTGAAACGACACAACTGCTGGAGCAAACTCCCGCTTGCATCGGAGGGCGGGCTTTCTCAAGGGAGATTGCTATCGGCGCCCGTGGTTCTCGTCGGACAGTGTCAAAACTTAAGCGCCGGTAATCTTCTTGTACGCCTCGCCCTCGTTGAGCGTTGGGCGTTCGGGTCGGCCCTTGTAGCGATAGACTAATCCCATGTTATCCAGCCCGAGCAGATAGAGAATGGTGGCGTGCAGATCATGGACGTGCAAGCGATCCTCGACGGCGTGGAGACCGACTTCGTCCGTGGCACCGATCGCCTGACCTCCTTTGACGCCGCCGCCAGCCATCCACATGGTGAAGCCAGTAGGGTTGTGGTCGCGGCCGTCGCCCTTTTCAGACATGGGAGTGCGGCCGAATTCACCGCCCCAAAGGACCAACGTCTGGTCGAGAAGCCCGCGCGCTTTCAAATCCTTCAACAGTCCGGCGACGGGCTTATCCATTGCCAAACACATTTCCGAATGGTTCTTTTCAATCTTCGTGTGCGCGTCCCATTTGTTCCCGGCGCCGTGATAAATCTGCACAAAGCGGACACCGCGTTCGACGAGACGACGGGCGAGAAGGCAATTGCGGCCCATGGCCTCGGTTTCTTTTTGATCCATGCCGTAAAGTTTTTTCGTGGCCTCGCTCTCATCGGAAACATCCACGGCCTCGGGTGCCTCGGCCTGCATGCGGAAAGCAAGTTCGTAGCTGGCAATGCGGGCATCGAGCTCGGATTGCACTTTGCGGCTTTGGGCATGGCGGTAGTTGAGCTGATCGAGCAATTGCAATTTGGCAAATTGCTGCTCCTCCGTTGAACCAGCGGGCGGGTTGAGATTGGCGATTGGTTCGGCGCCAATCGAAAGTCGTGTGCCCTGGTACAGCGCTGGCATGAAGCCCGCGCTCCAGTTGCGGGGACCATTGACAACGGTGGCGTTGCTGTCTTGCATGACGACGAACGCCGGTAGGTTTTGGTTTTCGGAGCCCAATCCGTACGTGACCCACGAACCGAGGCAAGGCCGGCCAGCGAGAGTGGCGCCGGTGTTCATCTGGCAAATGCCTGTCGAGTGATTGATGCCATTCGCCCAGCAGGATCGAAGAACGGCCAAGTCGTCCGCGCATTCGGCCGTGTGGGGCAGCCAGTCAGAAATCCAGAGGCCGCTTTGACCATGCTGTTTCCAAGCGCGCTTGCACTCGAGCACCGGAGAACCGAACTCTCCCATCGCGGTGATGATCTTCCCAAAGCTCGGTGGCAATGGCTTCCCAGCCATCTCGTTCAACCTGGGTTTGTAATCGAACAGGTCGATGTGGCTGGGACCGCCTTCCATGAACAAAAAAATGACGCTCTTGGCTTTTGCCAGAAGTTGAGGCTGTCTCGGAGCAAGCGGAGAAACCACTGCTTTGGCTGGGCCTGCGGCCGAAAACACGGATCGGTTTCCCAGCAGGTAAGTCAACGCGAGCGAACCGAAACCGGCTCCAGAGCGCATCAGAAAATCGCGCCGCGTCTCGACGACTTCGCGATGGGGGATCGGAACGGATTGGCCAGTCATTGAGTTCATAAGTCGGCTTCGCGATTAATCCACGTAGAAGAATTCATTGGCATTGAACAGGACATGACAAAGGTCTTCGAGCGCCGCAGTCCGGGGGTCAATGTGGTGAGCGTTCTGCACATTTACCTTGATGTGATTGCCGTGGGCTGATCGGTCTTTGTAGAAGTCCTTCTCTGACTTGAGCTGCCAATATCCAACGGTATCCGAGGTAGGGCCTTCGGCATTGACCATCAGCTTTTCTTGCGCCAGCGCTTTGCGCGTCAAGCGCACTTCATCGATGAGACCTTGAAATTGATATCCTGAATTGTCAGTCGCCACGGAGCCGATGGTAAACGGCACCACGGCGTGAAGCCGCTCGCTGAGCTGATGTGCAGCATGCGTGACCTGAAGCGGATCTTCATCGTTCGCCAGATTTTTCGCGTAAAACGTAACGCCGGATTGATTGGTTTCTCCTTGCCGCACGGACACCGCAACGTAGTAGGTCTTGTTCAGATCAATCGCCAGGTCCGAGAAAATCTCCTCGTAACTTCCACCCTTCGCCGAGCTTGAGGACAATTGCAGGACCAGGTGTTGCGGTTTGTGCGATGACTTCTTTCCCGTCACGCCGAAGGACCAGCCGGATTGTGTCTTGGCACCGTTCCACTGCGAGGCGATCGTCCGCACGGCACCATCACCATTGACCGATTTCACCAGCACGATGGCTTCGATTGTAAAATCCTGGTCTGGAAGCGAGGGGCTATTCGGAACTTCAAACCGGTTTTGAGCGCCATCGCGGTCGAACACGGCCGCTTTGCCATCGCGTGCGGGCAGCGGTTCCGCAAGAAATGGAACGGGCTTGGGTTTGGACAAACCCCGGATGATCCGTTCTGTCTGTTGGTGAAGAAATGCCGTCAGCTCCGAAGCTTCCCAGGATTCTGGTTCACGCCCGAGGGTCAATTTAAACGCTGCTGAAACCAAGTCGGCATCGCTGGATAATTGCGATCGTTTCAGCCGGCTAGTTAGCGCCTTGGCGCGTTGCATGACAGCCTGGCTATTAAACATGAGCAGCGCCTGCGTGGGGGTCGTCGTGATGTTACGCTGCGGAGTGCTGCCGAGATTATCCGGCGCATCGAAAGCTTGAAGCAAAGGATCGTGTGTGTTGCGCCGGACCTTTGTGTAAATGGAACGTCTCGGCTTCGAGGCATCGACGCTAGGGCCGCCCATTTCAAAATCCAATTCATTGGAGGCCGCCAGAATCGCGTCGCGGACCTGATCCGCATCGAGCCGCCGGGGACTCATCCGCCAAAGCAAAATGTTTTCCGGATCTTTCTTCAGAGCGAGTTCAGAAGGTGGCTGCGTCGAGGATTGTCTGTAAGTTGCCGAAGTCAGAATGAGTCGGTGGAGCTTTTTGAAACTCCATCCTTCCCGAATAAACTTCGAGGTGAGCCAATCGAGCAGCTCCGGGTGCGACGGCGGTTGGCCAAGTTTTCCGAAATCGCTCGCCGTGGAAACGATTCCCCGTCCGAAATGATGTTGCCAGATACGGTTGACGACGACCCGTGTCGTGAGTGGGTTATCAGGCTGGGTCAACCATTGCGCAAGCGCGGTGCGACGCCCGGTGGAATTGGGCGCGGTCGAAACCGGTTTAATTTCCGCCGCCGATTCTTGCAAAAGCGTCAGAAAACCCGGAGCGATTGCTTCCTTGTTGCGAGACTTGGGAATGAAAGTCGGCGGAGCTGTCGGCCCTACATCGCTGACCGTGACGGTAAGAGGCAACGGCTGGGGCTTGAAGGCTTCGAACTCGGCAAGCTTTTTGCGAAGCTCGGCCATGTTCTGCTTCTGCTCGCCTTTCAGCTTAGTCTCGATCTGTTCGAAAGCAGGGGCCACCTGTCGATAGGCAAGCTGGGCAATTTGTTCTTCGTAAGGAGTCCGTTCGGACTCGGTTTTGAGCAAGATCTCCTGAATGTCTTCGGGGAATTTTCGCGCCGCGCCTTGGAGATTTTTCCGACGATACTCCTCTTCAAGAGTCTCAATTTGGGAGCGAATCTCCTTGGTCATCTCCTCCCATTGGACCAGGTTTTCACCGTATTTCGACCGCTCCTCGGCGGTGGCCACCACCAAGTCATCGCGCAGTGCGATTGGCGTGAAGAAGGCTTGAAGCCTGTAATAGTCCTTCTGAAGAATCGGATCGAACTTGTGATCGTGACAACGGGCGCAACTCATCCCGACGCCGATGAAGACATCACCCGTGACATCGGTGAGCTCGTTGAGAATCGCCTCCCACTGCCCTTTCGCATCAGGATTGTTGTATTCATAAATCCCGTGCCTCAGAAACATCGTGCCGACGATCGCATCGGGATCACCCGGCGCCAACTCGTCCCCGGCCAGTTGTTCGCGAACGAATTTGTCATAGGGCTTATCTTCGTTCAACGACTTGATAACGTAATCGCGATAGCGCCAGACTTGAGGCCGGAACGAATCCGCCTTGTATCCGTCGGATTCAGCGTAGCGTACCAGGTCGAGCCAATGACGCGCCCACCGCTCGCCGTAGTGGGGGTTGTCCAGCAATCGATCGACCAATGTCTCGTAGGCGCGAGGCGATCCATCCGACGAGAAAGCGTTGATTTCCTCCGGCGAAGGAGGCAAACCCCAGAGGTCGAAATAGAGTCGGCGAATCAATGTTCGACGGTCAGCTTCCTGCGATGGCTCGATGCCTTCAAAGCGAAGTTTATCGAGGACAAATCGGTCGATCGGATTTCTCCACCAACCGCTATCGTCGGCGACTGGCACTTTCCGATCGCGCACCGGTTGAAAAGCCCACCAGGCACGATCTTCATCCGTGATTTTGCCGCGGACTTTGACCTTTCCAGGTTCGGCGCCCGGCCACGGAGCGCCCATCTGAACCCACTTCTCTAGATCAGCGATCTTGTCGGTGCTCAGCTTTTTGCCCTTGGGAGGCATCTGAAGGTTCTCATCCGTTTGATGAATGGCTTTGATGATAAGGCTTTCGTCGGGTTTGCCTGGAACGAGAGCCGGGCCAGAATCGCCTCCTTTCAGCAAGCCCGCAAGTGAATCCAACACTAAACCGCCTTTGATTTTCTCAGCGGAATGACTGTGGCACTTATAGCAGTTCTCCGCCAATACCGGTTGGACCTTATCCTGGAAGAACTGAAGGTCTTTCGCGTTCGGCGTGGATGCGAAAGATCCGCAGGCAAAGCCGAGCCAGCTTAGAGCCGCCAGTTTGGTTAACATGTTTTTTCCATTTTAGGAGTTGGTAATTGGAAGGGCTGTATCTGTTGAGTCAACTCTATTGTTGAAGGCGATAAAACTTCATCGCTCCGGCGATGCCCACGGTCTGCGGGTTGGTCTGAACTGGCGCATCGCTCCACGGCCCGGTTACGGCGTCGGCTTGCTGAAGTCTGCCAGCGCCAGCCCATGAAACGACGATCGCCTTTCCTTGAATTGTCGGTGAATTAAACTTTCCCGGCGGTTGCGTTGCCGAACGATTCATTGCCCAGTTCACTGCGGCGTCGAAAATCTTTAGCCCGTCCGTGTTGAGGCCGCTGAATGTGTCGCCGCCCAGGAAGATCCCGACTCGTCTCGCGGGGGCTTTCAAACCGGGCACCGCCGCTTCGGATAATACAGCTCCTTTTTCAAATCCGAAAAGCACGGCCCGACCAGACCCATCGGCCGCCATTGCGACGATCTTCGCGCTGGGCACGGGTTCGCCAGAAGCCATTTGTGCCGCCGCTGCGGGGAAAATAGTCCTCAGCCCTTTCGGAAAACCAGCCGCTAGCGGATGAGTTGCATCAACGATATCAATTTGGGTCTCGCTATTATCTATCGTGCCGCCATCCGCCTCAGCCATTCCCAAACCATCATAGGCGGCCCATTCCCAGTTGATGATCGGGACGGGGACATCGCGGTACTTCGTGATGTTACCCGAGCCTGAGGTCGAAGCGACGAGAATCAAAGCCCTGTCATTGATGTCGGCGGGAACCGCGGCGTCGTCGTCAATGGGCGTTACGACGAGACCGGTCTTCACCAAGCGTTGGATCAAAGCGGCTTCGCTGGCGTTGGGCGGCAAGGCTCCCATGACGAACGCAACCTCGAGCGGAGGAGTGCCTACCACGATTTTGACTTCCGCCGAAGCTCCGATATTACCGGTGTTATCCGTGGCTTTGGCCGTCAAGAGGTAACGTCCCGTTGCGACGTTATTCCAAATAATGCTGTAGGGGCTGGTGGTGTCTTCTCCGATTTTATTGGTCCCTGCGAAGAACTCGACCTTCGTCACGGTTCCATCCGCATCGGCGGCGGTCGCGCTGATTGTGACAGCCGCTCCGGCGGCAAACGTGGCCCCTGCGGTCGGAGCCGTGATGCTGGCGGTCGGCGACAATCCTTTCGGCGCGCTTTCCAAAGCCCATTTGATGGCCGCGTCAAAAAGAGCGTAGGCAACGTCATTGTACGACCCGGGTGCCGTGGTCGCATTGAAGAAGAGGGCGACTCGGCGACTCGGCACTACCGTTGTGTTGTCGGAGAGGCGGGAGCCGGTGTCATAAGCCCACATTGCAATGCGACCCACATCGAGATCAGGCGTGGCGTTGGTGGCAATAATAATCGCGTTGGTCCCCACCGTGTACGGAAGAGCCGATGAGCTGACCACCGCACCATCCCCGGGGGCGACGATATCAACAGTTCCAGACTTGCCAGCGGCGAGCGGATGACCTTTGTTCGCGGCCGAAATGGCGAGCGATGTGTGGCCGTTCGCATTGCCGAACGTGTTTTCTCT
>CAMAWP010000259.1 GCA_945861765.1 Akkermansia muciniphila
TATGAAAGGGCCGTCGAATCAATCCACGCAGGTGAAGGCTCGTGACCTGGTGGGCTTCTGGTTGGTGCGATTGGTCGCCGCCCTGGCGCTCCTGGGTGGGTCTGCCTCAGGCGCGGAGTCTCCGGCCGTGGCGCAATTTCGAAAAGACGTGCAACCCATCCTCAAGGAGTTTTGCTACGACTGTCACGCTGACGGCACGAAAAAGGGAGATCTCGCCTTCGATGAGTTCCAGTCGGATGAGGCGCTGTTGCATCCTGATCTCTGGTTCAACGTGCTGAAGAATGTTCGCGCCGGCCTCATGCCGCCGCAGAAGAAGCCGCGACCGTCGTCCGAGGAACAGCAGAAGCTCGAACGATGGATCAAGTATGCGGCTTTCGGCATCGATCCGAAGAATCCTGACGCCGGCCGTGTCACTGTGCGTCGATTGAACCGCGTCGAGTATCGCAACACGGTTCGCGATCTTATAGGCGTTGACTTCAACGCCGAGGCCGAGTTTCCGCCGGACGACACGGGCTACGGCTTCGATAACATCGGTGATGTGCTCACGGTGTCGCCGATGTTGTTGGAGAAATATCTCGCCGCCGCCAAGTCCATCGTGGCTGATGCGGTCCCGTTGATTTCGCGCGTGGTGCCGGAGCGCGTCCTCGGGGGTAGCCGATTCCGGACCAATGGCGCGCCTGCGTTCGAGGGAAGCGGCGGACGCGGGCGGGGAAATCGCGGTGGCGATACCATGCTCTCGCTCCCTTACGATCAACCGGCCGCAGTCGCGGCGACATTCAGGGCCGAACACACAGGCAATTACCATCTGGTGGTGGAGTTGGTGGCGAAAGGCCCTTTCAACTTCGATCCGGCGACATGCAATGTCGCCTTCACAGCAGACGGCCACGAGTTGCTGAAACAGGAGTTTGGCTGGCAGGATGGCAAGACTTACCGCTTCGAGTACGACCAGCAATGGCAGCCCGGCGATCACTCGATGGGGTTTGAATTGCAGCCGCTCAAGCCATCCGACAAAGGAACCAACTCGATCCAGATACGCGTCGTGTCAGTGACGGTGCGCGGGCCAATGGAAAAACAATACTGGGCCAAACCGCCGAACTACAGCCGATTCTTCCCGCGCGACGTTCCTGAAACAGCCGAGGAGCGGAGGCATTACGCGCGTGAGTTACTGGGCGACTTCGCGAAGAAGGCCTATCGACGTCCGGTGGACGGTCCGTCGGTGGACCGCCTGGTGAAGCTGGCCGAAGACATCTACTCCCAGCCCGGCAAGACTTTCGAAGTCGGCATTGCGCAGGCAACGGCGGCGGTGCTCGCTTCGCCGCGGTTTTTGTTCCGCATGGAAGAGAGTGAGCCGAACGCCCCGAGCGGCGCGCGCTACGCCGATGTGGACGAATACTCTTTGGCTTCGAGGCTTTCGTATTTCCTTTGGTCCACGATGCCGGATGAGGAGTTGCTCCGGCTCGCCGAACGTGGCGAGCTGAGAAAGAACCTGCCTGCCCAGGTCAAACGGATGTTGGAAGATTTACGTTCCGAGGCGCTCGTCGAGAACTTCACCGGTCAATGGCTCCAGACGCGCGACGTGGATGGCATCGCGATTAACGCCCGCGTAGTTTTGGCGAGGGACGCTGGCTCGGAGCGGGAAATGCGCCAGCAACAGGAAGCCTTTCAAGCGGCCCAGGCCGCGAGGCAGGCCCAGCAGAACGCTCAAGCGAAAGCAGCTCAACCAGGACCCGCGAACCAGGCCGCCTCGGCGCTGACCAATGTGTTCGCCGGCGTCACCGCTCAGACCAACACTTTCGGTCAAACCAATCAGTTCGCCCGGGGCAACCGCGTCTTCAACCGCGGCGGGCGGTTCAGCCAGCCCCGCATTCAGTTGGACAACGACATCCGGACGGCGATGAAGAGGGAAACTCAAATGGCTTTCACAACGGTGATGCGCGAGAACCGGAGCGTGCGGGAGTTGCTTGAGAGTGATTACACGTTCCTCAACCAAAAGCTAGCCAACTATTACGGCCTCACGAATCTGAACGTGACAGGGAACGAGATGCGCCGTGTCACGCTGCCGCCCGACAGTCCGCGCGGCGGCATTCTGACGCACGGCAGCGTCCTTGTGGTCACGTCGAATCCCGACAGAACTTCTCCCGTGAAGCGTGGGCTGTTCATTCTCAGCAACGTCCTGGGCACGCCCGCGCCTCCGCCGCCGGGAAACGTGCCGGCGCTCGAAGTCGCCGAGCAGGACATCAAGGATCACGAGCCGACGCTCCGTGAGTCGCTGGCGCTTCATCGTGAAGCGCCATTGTGCGCTTCCTGCCACAATCGCATGGACCCCTTGGGTCTGGCGTTCGAAAACTTCAACGCACTGGGTTCCTGGCGCGACATGGAGCGGAAACAGTCGATCGAGGCGGCGGGCAAATTGATCACAGGCGAATCATTCAGCAACGTCCGCGAGCTCAAGCATCTGCTTGTCAACGAACGTCGCGCCGATTTTTACCGCTGCCTGACCGAGAAGCTGCTCACCTACGCGCTGGGCCGTGGTTTGGAGTATTACGACACTGAAACCGTGGACCAGATCGTGCAACGGCTCGATGAGAAGGATGGCCGTTTCCTCGCTCTTTTGACGGGCATCATCGAATCCGCGCCGTTCCAAAAACAGCGCGCACAGGCTAATGCCATCACTGCGGACGCCGATGAGCTTTCTCGAACACGCGGCAACGCCAAACAACTCACCGAAAACCAGAGGACGCAATGACCACCACATCCAAGCAGAATCCCAACCTCGCCGCCGAGCGGCACGCTAGTTTCAGCCGACGCCATTTCCTGCGCGGACTCGGTGCCTGCATGGCGCTTCCCGCGTTTGAATCGCTCCGACCTCCCGGTGCCCTGGCCGCTCCGGCCGCCACCGCCGCGCCGATGCGAATGGCTTTCCTGTACGTCCCGAACGGAATCATTCCGTCGGGTTGGTGGCCCGAGAGCGAAGCTGGTAGGAATTTTGATTTGCCGGGCACGTTGAAGCCGCTGGAAAAACTGCGCAACGAGGTGCAGATCATTTCCGGTCTCGAGGATCTTAGCGCCAATGCCGGCCCTGATGGCGGCGGCGATCACGCGCGCGCGGGCGGCACGTTCCTGACTGGCGTTCGCATCAAGAAAACTGCGGGGGCGGACATCCATGCGGGCGTTTCGATTGATCAGGTGGTCGCATCACAGATCGGTCATCTGACGCGTTTCCCTTCGCTTGAATTGACCTGCGACGGCGTGCGGAAAAGTGGCGATTGCGACTCCGGGTATTCGTGCGCTTACGAATACAACATTGCGTGGCGCTCCGCCACTCAGCCGGTGTCGCCGGAACCGAATCCACGACTGGTATTCGAGCGGCTCTTCGGCGCCGGTTCGCGCGACGAGCGCCAGGCGAATCTGAAGCGCCGCCAGCAGGACCAGCGATCCTTGCTCGACTTCGTGCTCGAAGACGCAAACGTCGTTCAACGCAAACTAAATGGGCGCGATCGAGACAAGCTTGACCAGTACCTTTCAAGCGTCCGGGAGATCGAGGAACGCATTCAACGGGCCGAGAGCAAGCCGGTGGCGAACCCTGCCATGGACGCGCCCTCTGGCATCCCGCCGACCTACGAAGGGCACATTGCCCTCATGTTCGACATGCTCACGCTCGCGTTTCAGACCGATTCCACACGCATCGCAACCATGCTGCTGGCGCGCGAAGGCAGCAACCGCGCGTTCACCGAGGTCGGACTCTCATCGGGCCATCACGACCTCACGCACCACCGCAACGAAACGGAGATGATTAACAAAGTCAAAGAAATCGACCTGTGGTACGTGAAGCAGCTCGCGAAGTTTCTGGAGAAGATGGAGCAGACGAAAGACGTGGACGGGCAATCCCTGCTGCACAACTCGATGATCGTCTATGGCTCCGGCAACGCGGACGGCAACCGGCACACGCACAACAATCTGCCGATACTGCTCGCGGGCGCGGCCGGCGGCGCCTTCAAGCCCGGCCGCTACGTCCAGGCCAAACCCGCGCCGCTCACGAATCTTTTCCTGAGCATGGCGGATCGGATGGGCCCGCACCGCATCGAGAAGCACGGCGACTCGACTGGGCGGCTGGAGGCGATTGCCTGACCTTCCAGCCCAGCGGGGTGCCCCACGCCTATCGGAGGGGTGACGAAATCAGAGTTTGAATCCACCTTTGGCCGCCTGCGGGGCATCATCCAGAAGGGTGCGGGCGTATTGACTGTGACGGCTGCTGCGCCGGATCATTATTGCCCCACGGTTCCGTTTAGTCCGAAACTAAAAAAGGAGTTTCCGGCGGCGTGAGTGAAGATTGGGAAGGGCTATGTGAGCTATCACTTCATGCCGGTGTAAAACCCGTCGGGCCACGGAAATCGTCAGCAGCGGGTGTAACCATTCTTTCGGTGCCACCGTCACTTACTGCGGCAATAAGAACAAAGCACTGTCAAACACATGAACATCATATCTTCCCCCGCGCTCAGCCTGGAATGGCAAACCGTTTTCTCCGCCCTCGCGCGTCCCGTCAGGCCATTCAGTCTGCTCGCCGGGATTGCGCTCGCCGTCGCCAGCCCCGTGTTGGGCGCGTCGGGCGACGCCGCGGAGAACTGGTCCCAGTGGCGCGGGCCTCTGGCCAATGGCATCGCACCGCAAGGCAACCCGCCCATCACTTGGAGCGAGACGGAAAACGTGAAGTGGAAGGTGAAACTCCCGGGCCGCGGCACCGGCACGCCGATCATCTGGGGGAATCAAATTTTCATCCAGACCGCCATCGCTATCGGCAAGAAAGCAGAGGTGCCCGCGGAGCAGAAAGCGGCGGCCAATGTGACAACTCAATTCTTCGGACAGGCACTACCCCCAACCGGCGCGCCCCCCGGTGGCGGCCAGCGTCGTTCTCCCGGTGGCGGTGGCGGGCGCGGTGAGAATCCGACCGAAACGCATCAATTCGCGCTATTGTCCATCGACCGCACGACCGGCAAGACCCAATGGCAGAAAATCGCCCGTGAGGAAATCCCGCACGAGGGGCATCATCGCGATCACGGCTTCGCGTCGCACTCGCCAGTCACGGACGGGCAGCACATCTACTCGTGGTTCGGCTCCCGCGGGCTGCATTGCTATGACCTCAAGGGCGAATTGAAATGGGAGAAGGAATTCGGCAAGATTCGCAGCGCGAATGCCTTCGGCGAGGGTAGTTCCCCCGCGTTGTTCGGCCACACGCTCGTCGTCAATTGGGACCACGAAGGTGAGGATTTCATCGCCGCCTTCGACAAGGCGACCGGGAAGGAATTGTGGCGGCAGAAGCGCGATGAAAAAACGACCTGGACCACGCCGTTTATCCTCCAGCACGAAGGAAAGCCGCAGGTCATTGTCGCCGCCAGCCAGAGGATCCGCAGTTATGATCTGACGACCGGCAAACAAATCTGGGAATGCGGCGGCCTGGGCTCGAACGTGATTCCCACGCCGGTGAGCGATTTCGGGATGATCTTTGCCATGAGCGGACACCGGGAACCCGCGCTGCTCGCCATCAAGCTCGGCCAGACCGGCGACCTGACCGACACCGCCTCCATCGTCTGGCGGCAAAACCGGAGCACGCCCTACGTGCCCTCGCCGCTGCTTTTCGGCGACAAGCTCTATTACTTCTCCGGCAACAACCCGACCCTCTCCTGCTTCAACGCGAAGACCGGCGAGTCTCTTTTCAGCGAACGGCTTGAGGGCCCATCCGGTTTCTACGCCTCGCCGGTGGGCGTTGGTGGACGCATCTACCTCGCCGGCCGCAACGGCACGAGCCTCGTTTTGAAAAACTCCGGCCAACTCGAAGTCCTCGCCACAAACAAACTCGATGAGAAGTTCGACGCCTCGCCCGCCATCGTGGGGAAGGAACTATTCCTGCGCGGTCACGAATACCTTTACTGCCTCGCGGAAAAGTGAACGCATTGGGATTCATCTATTCACCGCACCTGCCTAAATCAATCCCAAGAAAATTGTCCGATGCGGGCAGCCAGACCATTGACGCCTACGGCATCCGCAATAAAAAGGCACCTGAGCGCTGGAAGGGCATCCCGCATCTTGGCACCTTCATCGTGGACCAGAAGGGTGTCATTCGCGCCAAGCTGTTTCTCGAGAACTACCGCGATCGGCACGCGGGAGAGGCTGTTATCAAGGCGTTGAAAGAAGCTCGTTAGCGGTGGCCAATCAGGAATGGAGTTCGGGTGTCCGTTGTTCCAGTCCATGACCCATCACGACACGCCGAGTCACCCGATGCCACAGATGCGTTACGTGGACGCCGCGGCCAAGGCCGGAGAGAAACACACCTACGCCGTCATCAGCGTGAACAGCGTGGGGCTGAAGTCGAAGCCGTCCGCCAATGGCCCGTAGCCGAATCGTCGAACCCATGCTTGCTCACTTACAACATTCATTATGAAAAAACCGCTCGTCTGTCTGGTCGTGGTTCTGTTCGCCGCCAATGTTCTCTCGCAGCCAGCCGTGCCTGCGGCTGGAGCCACTAACGCGCCGCCACGGATCGGCGCGCGCGGCACCGCGAACTCGAACGATGTCTTCTACACCCTTGGCCCCGATTCCAAGCCCAGGGACGGGGTGCCGAAAGGAAAGTTCACCGAGGCGAAGGTCATTCCGAGCAACGTCTTCCCTAGCACGCAGCACACGTATTGGGTTTATGTCCCGGCGCAATATGATCCGGCCCAGCCGACCGCTGTGATGGTTTTCAACGACGGGCAAGCGATGATGGTCGAGCCAGGCGACGTGCAAGCGCAGAATGTTTTGGACAACCTGATCTTTCGCCGCGAAATCCCGGTGATGCTCGGCGTGTTCATCAATCCGGGCCGCCGTCCCGACCAGCCGGAGCCGAATCCGCGTGACTGGGGCGATCGGACTTCGAATCGCGCCGACGAATACAACCCCCCGACGGACAAATACGCACGCGTCGTCGTGGAGGAGCTGATGCCGGCTTTGAAGAAAGAGTTCAACATCTCGCCCGATCCTGAACTCCACGGCATCATGGGTTCCAGTTCCGGCGGATGCGCCGCGTTCGCTGTTGCGTGGTTTCGTCCGAATGAATTTCGCAAGGTCATCACCTTTGTCGGCAGCTTCACGAGCATTCGCGGCGAATACATTTATCCCGAGCTGGTGGCGGAGAGCGAGAAGAAGCCGATTCGGATGTTCATGCAGGACGGGAGGAACGACAACCGCCGTCCGGGAAATCCCAACGGGGACTGGTTTTACCAGAACGTGCGGCTGATGAACGCACTGACGAAGAAGGGTTACGAAGTGAATTATTCCTGGGGCATCGGCAATCACGGGCAGAAGCAGGGCGGAGCCATTTTCCCGGAAATGATGCGATGGCTCTGGCGCGACCAGCCGGTCTCCACCGATCCGAATGACGCGGTGGAGCGTTCGTTTCGTCATCCGCCAAGCCGGTGAATCAAGAGCCTGTCGGCGCGCCGACAAGGCAGAATAGGAACTGCCGTGTGAACCCGGTGGGCGATCGCAGCGAGCCGTTCAGAACCAGACGGGATGTGGGATTGTTACCAGAGAAGAACATCCCTTTAAAGAACCTTGCCGAAGAAAACGGGGGATTCTACGCCGCCCGGATGAGATCAGATCTTTAGCGCTGTTCATCGCGTCTAGCTTCCGGCAAGTTCGACACCAGTTGATGCTATGAAATACTTAAATCTTATCTCGCTTTGCTTAATGCCAACGGCGATTGCCATCGCTGCTCAAGAGGCACCAAGAACGGCGGCCACTGCGGCTCTGCCTGCCATCCCCCTGGCGCTGGGAGTCCCGAAGCCCGGGCCGACGAATGACGCGCCATACTCGCCGCAGCCAATCCTCCAAGGCGGTGTCGTGGTGCCCCTGTACTCGACCGGCTCGCCGTTTCTGAAGATGGAGCGTGTGCGCGAAGCCGAGCAATACAACATGAGCAAGGCTGCGCCCGGCCGTATCAGCAGCATCGTCAACATCCACAATCCTTCCATCGAGGTCCATACGGTGGAGGGCAGCCTCAACACCGGCGCCGCGGTGATTCTCGCGGCAGGTGGCGGGCACAACACACTCAACGTCGGCACCGAGGGCGCGGATTTTGTTCCCTACTTCTTCAACTACGGCGTCAACACAATCCTCCTGCGGAATCGCCTGCGCAAAGACGGCTACAATGCGAAAACCGACGCGGTAAATGACGCTCTCCAATCCATCCGCCTCGTTCGCGCCCACGCGAAGGAATGGAACATCGATCCGACTAAGATCGGCATCATGGGTTTCTCGGCTGGAGCTGAGTTGGCGGCACCGGCGGCGATCTTTTTCGAAGCGTTCGACAAGACGAACAACGCGGCGGCTGATCCGCTGGCAGGAGTTTCCTCACGTCCGGATTTCGTCGGCATCATTTACCCTGGGCCCACCCCGTTCGCGCGCGGCGCGACTCCGCCGATTCCGCGTAACACTCCGCCCGCGTTCATCACTTGCGCCGGCGCCGGGGATCGGGTGCATGCCATTTGGGCGAACGAGTATTTCACCGCCATGTTGAACGCCGGCATCCCGAATGTGGAAATGCACATTTACGGCAACGGCCGTCATCCCGGCGACTCGTTGAGCGACGGCAGCCGCATGACCGGCGGCCTGACCCATCGCAACGGCATTCCGTTTGGGACATGGCAGGACCGTCACACGGATTGGTTCCGCGACCTCGGTTTCCTGCAAAAATCGGGCCTGGAAACCAAGGCGGCACACGACACGAAATCATTTGTCAACCAGCCTCAGCGCGGTGCCGGGCGAGGCGCAGCGTCTGGTGAGCCCAATCAAAAGGGCGCGGCGGGCGCGACCAACGCTGCGAACACCGGTAGCGCACCGCGATAGACGCGATTACGTTCCAAACCATGCTTCACCTTGGCGTGGCTGGATTACTCAATTGTTTCGCATGTGAACGCAACCAACTGAGCGTAAAACATCAACCTCTGATCCCGTGGCCTCAGCTTCAACCCGCTCGGATTCGGACCAGCCTTCGCGTCTTCGCTGGGTCATGATTGGGTTCGCCTTTCTGGCGACGGTCATCAACTACCTCGACCGCCAGACGCTTTCGGTTGTCGGGCCCACATTGCGCGAGCAATTCCACATGAGCAACGAGGCGTATGGCTTTGTGATTTCCGCATTCATGCTGGCCTACACCGTATCGAACGGCGTTTCGGGTCCGCTGCTGGACCGGTTCGGAACGCGATTAGGTTACGCTTTGTGCATGGCTGTGTGGTCCACTGCGGGCCTCCTGACTGCGTTCGCTACCGGCGCGTGGTCTTTGGCCGCGTTTAGATTTCTGCTGGGAGCCGGTGAAGCGGGCAACTGGCCGGCCGCGGTGAAGGTCGTAGCGGAGTGGTTTCCTGCGCGCGAACGCGCGCTGGCCTGCGGCATCTTCAACAGCGGCGCGGCAATCGGCGCGATTCTGGCACCGCCGCTCGTGACGTGGCTGGTACTGCGACACGGCTGGCAATCGGCGTTCGTCGTGATCGGCCTGAGCGGCTACGTCTGGCTGGCGGCATGGTGGTTGGTGTACCGCACGCCGGCGGAGGTGATGGAGGAAGTGACCGCGCGGCCAGCGGCGCCCTGGCGGTTGTTGCGCACGCGGTTCGTCAGCGTGTTGATGCTCTCGAAAATTTTCGTGGACCCGGTGTGGTATTTCTACATCTTCTGGTTTCCGCAATACCTTAAAAGCGTCCACGGCTTTGACCTCGCGAAAATCGGGATGACGGCGTGGATTCCGTTCGTCACTGCCGATCTGGGTAATCTCGTTGGCGGCTGGCTCACCGGTTACCTGATTCGCCGCGGCGTTCCGACTTCCAGCGCGCGGAAAGCCGTCCTTACCCTGTTTGCTCTTTTCATGACCTCCGCGATTCCGGCGATTCTTACAACGAACGTCTGGATCTCCGTGGCGTTCATCTCGGTGGCCACGTTTGGTTACACCGGCTACAACACCAACGCGCTGGCGTTTCCACCGGATGTTTTCCCTAAAAACATGGTCGCGTCTGTTTGGGGGCTTGCCAGCATGGGCGCCGGGTTCGGCGGAATGCTGTTCGGTTGGTTGAGCGGGTGGATGATCGATCGCCACGGATACACCCCTGTGTTCATTGCCTATGGCATCATGCCGTTGGTGGCGGCGAGTCTGGTGCTGTTCGCGCTGGGGCCATTGCGGCCGTTGCCTGAATTCCAGACATTAGAGAAGAAAGAATCCTCGTGAGAGGGCACCGTGGCAGCGAAGGTGC
>CAMAWP010000260.1 GCA_945861765.1 Akkermansia muciniphila
GCGGGATCGCTCTTGCCGTCGCCCCAAATGGGCAGATCGCCCGCAGCCATCTCGTAAAGTGTCATTCCCACCGCGAAACGCTCCGCCTGAAGATCCCACCGAATGGGTTTTCGCAGGCGGATGAATGGATCGAGGTAGGCGGTCGTTCCACACCGGATGTTCTCGGCGGAGATGTGGGAGAGTGAGAAATCGAACAACGCGAGGTGTTGCTGGGATTGTTTGCCGCGCTGCCGGATGCCGATATTCTCGGGTTTGATGTCGCGATGGGCCACCCCCATGCGCTCCAGCTCAACGATGGCATCGATGAGGTCGGTGCCGAAGCGCTGGAGAAAATCGATGTGCAGCCGACCTTCTTTCCGAAGGCGTCGTGCCAGCGTTTCCTCACCGGCGCGTTCCATGAGGATGCCCGCAAGGCCGTGGAGATTCAGCAATTCCTCCGCTTTGACGATGCCAGGATGGTCGAGCTGTTTCAGCGTCTCGAACTCTGCTTTCAGTCGGTCATTGTGATCCGGTTTGTTCGCCAGCTTGAGGACGCATTGTGAATCACCGTGCTGCACCAGGAATGCGACGGCCGTTGAACCTTGGCCGAGTCGTTCCAGGACCACCAATCCGCCAGGAAGGCGGTCGCCGTTCTTCGCTTCGATGGGATTCTGGAGGGCTTCGGAATCCGGCGTGGTCAGCTCGTTCTCGACCAGGTTCAACTGGTGGAGGAACTCCCGAACATCGCCGTACCTGCCAGGAATCTCCGGATGCGTGCTGAACCGGATGAGGTCCCGGAGTTCGTCACCAGCGGCATCCATGACGCTGCCGATATCCAACCCACCTTCGCTGGTGACCCGTTGCGTCATCTCCAGCGGCGAGGTCGCGGGCGCTTGACCCGTGAATAGGTAATAGGCGAGCGCCCCGAGACTGAAAATATCCTGGCTTAGCGCATCGCAGAACGGGTCGCGTTGCGCTTCCGGCGAAAGGTAAACTGCGGACGAATCCTCCACTAACTGCTCGGCGTGAAGCGTCCCAGTGACGCGTGTTCCCCCTGCCGTGGTAGTGGCGCTCGAACGACGTGCCAACTGCCAATTCAAAATCTGGAGCTGGGGAACAGCGGCCTCGGGATTGAGCACCAAAATGCTCTGAGGGCTGAGCGCCCGATGAACCAAGCGACGATGGTGGGCAAATTGGAGAGCTTCGCCAATTTGCCGCACGCATTCGAGGCGGGTGGTGACGGTCAATCGATCCGCTCGCTGCGCCATATAGTGATCGAGACGTTGGGCGCCGGTCGGAATCCGGAACACCAGCGCCGGGCCGAGTTCGTGCTGGGTAAAAGTTTCCGCGAGGACAATCCCCGGATGCAAAAGGTCCTGGAGTGAAATGAACTCCTTCTCCGCAGCCCGCTGGAGGATTGACTTCTGGTCCGCAGCAAGCTGGGGTGCAATCGGGTAAAGTCGGACGATGCGCCACGTATCCGGCAGGTTGACGTGCGCCGCAATCCAATCCTGAAACAGACCAACGGGACTTTCGTTGAAGATCTCCTTGAGCTCGAAATCGGCGACCCGCCGGGATTTTTGCGTCGGACGGATCCCCGCCTCCTCCAACGCTCGAAAAACCGTCCGAGCGGTCGGTTTGTCGAGTCGCTGAGCGTTGCTTCGTTCCTGTCCAACTCCTGTCCGGTTGATCAACGCCTGAAGAATTCCGGGCGACTTTTCGCTGTCCCGGAGGAAAACATTCGTTCGACCGGCCCCGGCCAAACGGTTTTGGAGGTCGGTGGCGGAGCAGAAGACAACCGCTTCGAGATATGGAATCGATGCCTTCGATGCCGCCTTCTGACGACGAAGGAGCGAAACCAGCTTCCGGGCCTTGCGGTTAGCGAGGAAGAGCGGGTTGTCGTAAGTGAAACGATGTCCGCCGGTGGTCCAAGTCCACGTGTGGACATCACCGTTGAGAATCCCGGGTCGGCTCTTGATCTCGACGAGGAAAAACCCCATCGGAGTCAGCACGAGAGCGTCGATCTCGTTGATCGTTCCGTCATCTGCAAGGAATTCGAAGTTCGACCAAGCCATATAGGGCTCATGGTCGGGCAGACCCGCCCGCAGGTATTCCAACGCCTCGGACTCCCAAGCGGATTGGGACGGCGTGATGGTTTTCCAGCGTTGCGGTGACATGGCGAGCGGCTGTTCTTGGCGTGAGAGTGTTAAGGCTCCGTCGACTTCTTCCTTTTCACGATGTGCTTGGCTTCCGTGACGGAATTTTCAGCCGCGCGGCCTCCCCTGCCCCACCCGTCGACTTCCGAAGCGAGAAACTTCCAAAGTTTTCCCGCCTTGTGCGCGGGCATACGCTTCCGGGTGATCCACTTGTAGATCGTGTCCGGATTGACCCCGAGATGCGCTGCGATTTCGTCCACGGATAACCAGCGTTCTGGCATAAAGAACCTTTCCGCAATCCACGCCTCCGGGGCGAGATCGCTGGGAAACAACGGCTTCAGGGTTAAACACTACCGGACATGTCCAGCAAAGCCAGCTAAAAACCGGTTCAAGCGAATTTGAAAGCTGCACTCATTTGGAGTGCTTTGGGGGCGGGACCACGTCGCCGGTTCAGCGACGTCGCGCTGGATGTCAAAGGTGCAAATGTAATCGACAGGCCCTTAAGAAGGACGCAGTACTCGTTCGTCATTTCGTCAGCAGCTTGGGAGAAGCCGAAGCGGGCCCGGAGCGCCTGGCGTCGATCATTCGCTCGTGAATCGGGGTCACATCTCACAATTCAATAATTGGCAGGCTTGCTTGAGCCGATCTTGTTCGACTTGGCTGTTCCGCAGTCACCTTTCAAACCGTCTGACGGCAATCGATAATGTGCTGTGGTCCGTCATCCCCGGAGCACCCGCCAGCTCCTGCAGTTTCAAGCCGCCTGTCCGCCGTTCCGGGTCCAAACGATGCTGTCGCAACCGCGTGACCCGTCCTTGCATCACTCTGACCTCTGGAATCGACGATGCCCTCATGTGGATCCTCTGCTGCTCGACTTTCCCCAGCCCTAGCGACCTCACGGGCACTGGGTTTAAAATCGCCGTGTTGCGGTGCCCCGTGATATGAAACCACCCGCCGATCCGCTCAATTCGCAGGGATCGGCCATGCGACCAGATCTCTCGGTGAGCTGGTATCCATATCAATTGCCGAATGTCGTGATGTGGCTCAGCAAAATGTTGACTCTATTCGGACACCCCTTTACCAATGATCCCGAGCGTCGCTTCGCTCCGACATCTGTCCGACAAGAACCGGAACCTTGTCCGATACCAATCGGAACAGGTGTCTGCTTTCATCGGAATCCGCACGATGTAAACTTAGTAAGAACAAAGCCATGAAGAAGTTGGGAATCGTTTTCGGTGTTTTTGCGCTGCTCTTGACATCGCCCGCCCGAGCCGCACTGACCCAGCAACAGCTCATTGACTACGTTACGGACCGTTGGGAACTCACCGACCTTACCGACGATGTCATCAGCCAAACTCTGAACACCTCTTACTCCGGCATTCCGTTCAAGGATTACCTTTCTTACTTCAGCGTCGCGCCGGACATCCTCAACCCGCTGGCCAACGGGGACTACAAGACGGCGAGCATTAAAGCCGCCGAGTTTGCGGCCAACAAAACCATATCTCACCTGCTGAGCGAAGCCGGCCTTGATGGCCTCTTTGCGCCCGCGCGGCTGGGCGCGTGGGCCATCGAGCGGGGGCTAATCCGTTTTCTGGATGCCGTGAAAGACAAAACTTTTGCCGATCAGTGCCGCCTGTATTTCGAGGCGCGTAAAGATTTCATCGCTGAACAAACCGCCAACCACGTCAACGCGGCCAACATTCTTTTCACTGACGACGGCTGGATTCATATCGTCAACGACCTTCAAACGAAGGCTGGTTACCCTCGATACTTTGGCGGCCCGGCCGATTTTTATCAGGAAGCTGAACTCCTGTATTTTCAGACCAGGCCCGCGCCAATTACACCGCCAATGAGGCGACCGTCAGTGACGCCCTCCGCGCCGCCGCCGCCCCACAAAAGCCCATCATCAGGCAACAACCGCAGGACGCCGTGATAGCCACCGGCCAGACCGCCACATTCACTGTGTCCGTTGCTGGCACCGGCTCTTTGCGATATGTTTTGGAAAAGGACGGTGTTGCCTTCGCTGGGCCGTATGACGCTGCTTTTACCGCCACCGCCGGTGGCGAGTATCGCGTCACTGTGTATGACGCCAATCAACTTTTCACCAAGACCCGCATTGCCACGCTCACTGTCAACTCGGGAGAATCTACCACCATGACTGTTCGTGCGTCCGGTGCCACGCTCTCCGGCAACGTCACCGTCCGCGCCAGTGCGAGCGGGGCGACCAAAGTTGAATTCTACCTCAATAACGTCCGCCAGTTCACTGACTCCGCTGCGCCGTTCGCATGGAAATGGAACACCGCCACTGCTGCTAATGCCCCGCGCACCCTCACCGCGAAGGCTTTCAATGGCACAACACTTCTCGGCACGGGCGCCGCCGTGAACGTGACCGTCAACAACGCCGCAACGCCGCCGTGCTCCGACCTGAACGAGCCGAACAATTCCTCGCTCACCGCCACGCCGCTTGTCTTTGGCGTCGCCGCGAACGGCTACGTATGGACCGCCACCGACGCGGACTGGTTCCGCGTGGATGTCACCACGCCCGGCGTGCTCACTTTCAACCTCACGGTTCCTGCCACCAACGACTACGACCTGGAACTGTTCGGACCCAACGCCGCATACATTAAAGGCTCCTATCGCGACACCGGGCTTTCCGAGATCATCACGCACAACGCGGCCATCTCCGGCACGTATTGGGTGCGGGTTTATGGTTATCCATTGGGAAACGGTTCCCACAACACGACGGTACCGTTCGCTTTGTGCGGCAACTTGCAACAGCAGCCGATCGACAGTGTCCGTTTCTTTGATTCTCCAGGTTCGTATCCAACGGTGGGATCAGGCCTTCTCGAAGAATTCGGGACCATCGATCCGGGACGTGTGGTCGAAAACTTTTCCCCGTATTACGTAGTCGACGGCTCGGAGCCCGTGACTCTTCGTTTTCGTTTTAAAAGCGACGGAGGCGGTTATTTGTTCAATTTTCGATTTTATCATTATTATGCCCCTTTAGGAACAATCGATACATCGACGAGCGCAGGCAAAATCGAGTACGCGACCCATGCACTCGCAGTTGGTAATGCGATATCGCTTTTCGACGAAAATCTCGATCATCCTGGTGCTGAGAGGACAATCACCGTCAACGGTGGCGAGGCACTCGGCTTTTTTTTGCTCCCATCCGCTACGTTGAGGGAATTTCAAGAAGGCCCGAGTAATTTTGCTCTTAATGGATATGGTCGGAATGGGTGGCCTCTGTTTTCCTCAGCGAATGCGAATCCAGGCAGTGTCGACCAATTGCTCACTTTCTTTAGCTCATTCTCGATTACTCAGATATCAACCGCCATCCTTGCATGGGAGGACATCAGTCGCGTGCTTCCTTCAGACAGTGATAATGGACGATGATCCGACAATTTTGTTTGAAGTCGCGACGCCGCTCGGATTCACCGTGCGGACATCGCCGCAGTATTGGCAAAAAATAATTACCAAGCACCCGGATTTAATCGAGCGTCTGGAATTGATCAAATCTGTATTGGCCGCTCCCGATGAAGTTCGTCGCAGTAGCCGGGATGCGGGAATCCTGCTATTTTATTTGGCAACCGATAAACGTTGGGCGGTAGCGGTGGCCCGCCGCCTCAACGGAGATGGCTTTTTAATTACCGCGTATCAAGCCGACGCGATCAAAGAAGGCAAAACGATATGGCGCAGATAAAAGTTTATTACGAACCGGAAATGGAATTGCTGACGGTGTTTTGGCAGGCACCGCGCAAGAACCAAATCTGCACCGAATTGGGTGATGGCATCATCCTGATGAAGGATGAAACGAGCGGCCAACCGATCGGTTTGGAGCTGCTTTCCTATCGTCCCGGCGACGCACGGTTTGACTCGGTGTCTGTGGAAATCGGCAAATCTGGCGAGGTTTTGACGTAGGCGCAAAAGGCGGCACGCTCAATGAGTTGTTCCGTTTCGTTGATCTTGAAGGGGCGAACGTGGACCGGCGGTTTTATTGGCATCCGCACATTCGTGAGTCAGGAACCAGGGCAATAACTTGTCTGTCCCTGTTCCCTATCGCCGGTTGCCCCTCCCGCAGCCGGCGAGGCTTCAAAAACTTGATAAACCGCTCCACGTGTCGCCGATACCAGTCGTCCAACCCTGGTTCAACACCCGACTCCAACACCACGCTTCGATAGCGATCCCAGAACGCCTGCTCCTTGGCCGGATCACCCGATGAACGACCTTGAAAATGGCTGCCTGAATCAATCTCCAAATCCATGCTTGCGTCTCGTTGGGTCCTAGACTACAGATCAGAGAAATTTCCTCAACAAAAATTAGTCGCTGAGTCGTCGGCTTACAACAAAACCAAGGACACCAGTTTTGAAAAGCTGCCGACTCTCAACACCAAACTAGGATCATCAGGATCATGACCGGCAGATGGCCCGCTTCGACGAGCTACTTTAAGGTCAACTTTTGGGCCTATTACACGAACAGCGCATCTCGCCGAATGGCGAACAGCGCACAAGGCCTAATCCCTGTTGAACGGCATTACACGTCATGATTGTTTCCAGTTCATCAGATGCTTCAGAGTTTCTCGCGCGCGTTGAGGCATTCTACCAGCACGCTTGCAAGCGTTGTCCAAAGGGCTGGGAAGTTTTGCTTTCGGCTTACGGCTACTCGCACCAGGTGCGTCGGGTTTTGTTTCTTGCCGCACTCGATGCCAAGACGTTGGTTCTCGGCCTCGATGTATATCGGGAAGAGCCTCACCCCGAGATTGTCATCGTGAGAGCAGACCGGTGTTCCTTCTTCGTCAGTCACATGAAAACGGATGGCGCACCTGTGCGGGTTGAGTTTAGACTTCCAAAAGATTATGACCCTGCCGCCGAACCATCAGGTCGAGACGAACCGCTGCCAAGCGTCTCGGTTACGGAGTTGGCGAGTAATTTGGGACGGTTTCCGTGTTTGCGACGGTGCGCCGTCGGCAGCGGTCGCTCACCTGAGACGTTCGGCGTTTCTGCGCGCTTGCCCTGAATCGTGCGGATCCGTATCCTATCGAATATGGCTACTGTAGCGATTCAAGCACACTACGACGGTGAGAGAATTATCCTCGACGAGCCGTTTGAGATTCCCGCCCATGCACCGCTGATTGTGACTGTGCTTCCCGCAGTATCTGAGCCGAACGCCGACGCCGAGGAAGTCTGGGTTCGGGCGACGGCTTCCAGTGATGCTTTTGCTTTTCTCGCCGACCCTGCCGAAGACATTTACACGGTGGAGGACGGGGAGCCTTTCCGCGATGCGGTATAGAGTTGTGTTGGTTCCGTTCCCATTCGACGACCTTTCCGGCCAGAAGGTTCGTCCAGCCTTATGCCTTACTGACGCAGTCGGCACTCATCGCCATGTGGTGCTCGCCTTCATTACCAGCACTGTTCCGGCGACGCTTGAGCCGACCGATGTTTCGCTTACGCCGGGGACACCAGACTTCGCATCCACAGGATTGCGAGTGTGCTCCACACTGCGTCTCCACCGTATGGTCACGGTATCCTCAGCGATTATTCGGCGCCAGATGGGTATGCTCACTCCGAGTGTCCAGGCACAAGTCCAGCAACGTCTCAGGACGTTACTCGCCTTATGAACGTCTCGGGCAATTCAACCGAAACGCCGAACAAACCGGCTCCAGCGCGAACTCTGCCGTTGCCCATGCGGTCGATGCCCCCCACCTGTCGTTTGCCCCCCGAGCTGTGCTCGCCCGGACAACACCCGGTGTAGCTGCCGATCTGCTTGCGGTTGTTGAAGCGATTCCAGTCACACACTTCGCCATCGAGGGTCACCAGGGTCAACTCGCCCAATCCTTTGGGGCGCGGCATGTCCTTCACTCGGGCCACCAACTCCACATCCAGGGCCTCCAGTTGCGCCGTGAGCGCCAGGATCAGCTCGCGCAATTTTTCCAGCAGACCCAGCACCCAGGGATCGAGCATGGCCAACTTCTTCCATTTGCGCGCGCCCCACCAGCCGTGCGGCAGTTTCAGGTGGCAATACTCGGCGACCTGGCCGTGGCCACGGTTGGCCAGGCAGCGGATCTCTCGAGCCAGGAACTGCCGCCGCCGCGTGCCCTCGCGCCGCTGCTGCTCCGCTTGGCACGGAATGCGGATGGGTGCCAGTTCGTCCCGGTTCCCATCCACCCAGCGCGAGAGGCGCAGGCACAACGCGCGAGCGTCGAGTTTGTCGGTCTTGCGTTTGCCGTTGTGCGCGATGGGCGTGATGAGGAACGACTGCGCCCCGGCGGCTAACAATCGGGTCGAGTCGAACCGCTGCCCAGCGTCTCGGTTGCGGAGTCGGCCGGTATTTCGGGGCTCTTCCTTCGCTTGCCACGGTGCGCTGACGGCAGCGGTCGCTCACCTGAAACGTTCGATCCGAGGAATTGACGCTACTTGGGCTATTGTGTAATGCTCTTGGCTATGGCATCGGAAACCTTGAACGTTCGTCAACTGAGCGTGTCCGAGAAGATTGCGTTGATGGAGCGCCTGTGGGAGTCGTTGTCGGCTTCCGATGAATTGTCTGAGCCTCCGGAGTGGCATGAGGCGGTACTCCGAGAGCGGGAGGCGGAGTGGAAAGACCGCCACGAAGTTTCTCAGGACTGGGAAGTTGCTAAGGAGGAAATTCGCAAACAATTACGATGAGGATCCGCATCCTCCCGTCCGCCAAGCGGGACATCCATCGGGGCTTTGGCTTTTATGAGCGCCAGGAAACGGGTATCGGTTCTTACTTTCGGGATTCGTTGTATTCGGACATCGACAGCATCGGTGTGCTTGCCGGAATCCATCGCCGAGTGGGAGAGCTGTTCCGCTTCAAGTCCAAGCGATTTCCGTTTTGGATCTATTATCGCATTGACGTGGATACGGCGTATGTGGTTGCGGTTTTGGATGCACGCCAGGCTCCTTGGAAAGTTCGGCGGCGAGAAAGAATCGAACAAGGTGATCCACCTAATGAGGATTCCGCTGACGCTCCATCCTCATAGGTGATCTTAGCGTTCGGGTAAACATGTGATCGTCCGTGAACAATGAGATACCGGGTCGAAATGAAGCCAAAGGCAGAAAAGGATTTGAAGGCACTGCCGCAGGACGATCGAAGCCGAGTAGTCGAGCGTTTACGTTGGCTTGAAGACGGCCTCCGAGGAGACGTGAAGCGGTTGAGTAACCATTCTCCGGAATTTCGGATGCGCGCTGGGGACTGGGGATGCGCGCTGGGGACTGGAGAGTGCTTTTTGAGGTCGCGGAGGACCGAGTTATCGTCTATCGTATCCGGCATCGAAGAGAAGCGTACCGCTGAGAGATTTTATGAGTATTCATCCGCAGGTTATCGAGAAGGACGGACGGAAGGAGTTCGTGATTCTTCCGTACGAAGAGTTTCTTCGCCTCCAGGAGGAACTGGAGGATTACCACGATCTCAGGATGCTCCGTGAGGAGAAGGCCTCGGCTGGTGCGGAGCCGACGCGATCACTCGATGAAGCTCTCAAGGACTTAGGTCAGTGAATCCGAACCATCGGGTCGAGCGCGAACTCTGCCGTTGCCCATGCGGTCGATGCCCCCCACCTGTCGTTTGCCCCCCGAGCTGTGCTCGCCCGGACAACACCCGGTGTAGCTGCCGATCTGCTTGCGGTTGTTGAAGCGATTCCAGTCGCACACTTCCCCGTCGAGGGTCACCAGGGTCAACTCGCCCAATCCTTTGGGGGGCCGCATGTCCTTCACTCGGGCCACCAACTCCACATCCAGCGCCTCCAGTTGCGCCCTGAGCGCCAGGATCAGCTCGCGCAATTTTTCCAGCAGACCCAGCACCCAGGGATCGAGCATGGCCAACTTCTTCCATTTGCGCGCGCCCCACCAGCCATGCGGCAGTTTCAGGTGGCAATACTCGGCGACCTGCCCGTGGCCACGGTTGGCCAGGCAGCGGATCTCTCGAGCCAGGAACTGCCGCTGCCGCGTGCCCTCGCGCCGCTGCTGCTCCGCCTCGCACGGAATGCGGATGGGTGCCAGCTCGTCCCGGTTCCCATCCACCCAGCGCGAGAGGCGCAGGCACAACGCGCGAGCGTCGAGTTTGTCGGTCTTGCGTTTGCCGTTGAGCGCG
>CAMAWP010000261.1 GCA_945861765.1 Akkermansia muciniphila
CATTGTTTGGGAGGCTCCAGACCCTTGGCAGTAGCTCGTTACCGAGCCGCCCGCCAAACGCCTGCTCCCATAGAATACCTGCCGCGAAAAGCAGGGCTGAGTCAGGACAACCACGCTCAGCAGTGGCAAACGTGACCTCATGTCACAACCAACGACCAAATCGAGACGATCCCGGCTGTTGGGTCGAGCGATTGGTTGAACGATCTCTTCATCTATCAGCAGGGCGCACACCAACTACCATGACTGCCTTCACTGGATCGTCCACCCAATAAGTAATCGCATAGTGACCGATGATCTTAATCTGCAGAGTTCGTAGGCTCTCATCTCGATCAGTAAAATCTCCAAGTGTGTGAGGAGCGTCGGCTAGCGAACGAATAAAATTCATAATCAGTCTGCGCTGCTCACCTCGCCCCGGGACGACCTCCAACAAGTCAAAGTGCAGATAGACCGAATACGACTCCATCTACTCACCTTCTCTTTTGTCCAGTGCCCGTTCAAACTGATCCGGAGATAGCCAATGCGATGGGGCTGGGTCCTTCAATCTCCGAGAAATATTCCCCTGATAATCTGCGTCGTCCTCATGTCGAAGGTGGAATAAATATGCGATCACTTCGTCTTGCTCCTTGCGGGGAAGGGTCGCCAGCTTATCTTTGATCTCCTGGACACTCATAAAGAGAAAACTACGGGACAGAATGGCGTACTGCAAGAGTGCTGTCTTTGACACACCGGGTAGGCCCGAGCGGTCACCCGCTCAAGCCCCCCTCAGAACCGTACGTGAAAGTTTCCCTTCATACGGCTCAAGCCTTTCAAAGGACATATCCTGTGTGGCATGTCCCGGTCCACTCCAAGTGGAGCGTGCTGCGATTGTCCTTTTCAAATCGCCAGGCCGCCAGCGAAAGTTTTCTCAATTGGGATGGTTTTCCGGATCGCTCGACTCCCAATTCATGGCCGACCATTGACTCTCAATGTGCGGCGCTTTTGCACCGAATGGCCGCAGCGCTAGAACTCGGAAATGTTCGAGCAATCCGTTTTTCGCATGAGAGAGGCAGATGAGATTGGCCACACTGCAAACGACCAACCAGAGAAGAGCCAACTCCCTCTGTGTGCTTTGCGAGAAAATACCAGCTCCAGCTCCGAATATAATCCAGGGCACAATGAGAACTCGGCCTGCCGCAGAAAGAGTTGCCAACGCTGCGTTGCGGTCCACCAACCCGCGCCATAATCCAACCCAGCCCAAACAATAAGCATCCGCCAGGAACATTAGAACCATCGCACCGGTCCACATCGCGCCGGTTCCATTGCCAGCAAACAGCAGCCGGGCGGCCAACAAAAGATCGACAGATATCAACACCACCTGCGGACCCAGAAATCGCTGCCGAAACGCGGACAGCATCCCTGTGACAATTTCGCGGATCGACAGGGGCGTGCCGAGCAACAGTTCGAGAGCGCCACTTCGGCGGTCAGATGCAAAGGCATGAGTGGCATCCGCCGTCAGCCAGATCTTAAATAGAGCGTGAAGCGCGACCAGAGCGAGGAAGCTCATTTGGCCTTGGCGGTTTCCGACAGGATCAAGGTCGAAACTGAACCAAAGCCAGATCGCAAGCGCGGGCAGGGTCCAAATCAGGGGTTGCTTGAGATGCTGCCGATACACGAGCCCTCGAATTGGGCTGGCCGAGAGAAGCTCTCGGGGTGCGCTTTGACGGTGTCTCACCGCAGCACAGCCGCTTTCTCGAGGTGGGGAGGAGAAGCCCTTGTCCTGCCATTGCCGGGGCAGGACGATGCAGGCTGCGGCCAAGCACAACCAAGCCAGGACATGACTGACGATGAGTGAACCCCAAAACCAGGCTGCGGCGCTCTGGTAGGACGTGTCGTTGGCCAGCAGGTAAGTCCCCATCGGGCTGACCAGATAAGACAGATGTTCCGCAAGAGGACTATTCGACCACGATGAGAGAGCGCTGCCTGCTATCGGAATCGCCCCGAGGTTCAGCACGAGGATCAACAGAGCAACGCCATAGGCTGAGCGCGCTTTTTGGCAGAAAGAGGAACTGAGAAGAGTTCCGGAGAGGGAAAGGAATAAGGTATTTGCCAAAACTAGACACATTCGCCAAAACTCACCTCCAGTGACCCCTCCAACGATCACGCAGATTGCAAGCGCGGGCACGAGAGCCAGCCCGCAGTAGAACGGCACAATCACCTTGGCCGCCAGCTTGCCCAAGACCACATCATGGGCACGCAGATCAGTAAGAAAAAGTAATCCCAAAGTTCCCTCGCGCCGTTCCTGACTCAAACAATCAGCCGTCAGAAAAACCCCGGACAATGCTCCGCCCACGAATCCGCAGAGCGACAGAACTTCCAAAATTGTATGGCCCAACGCCGCGCCGCTCTGCCAGCCGCTCCAAACCAACAAAGCCCAATAACTGAGACCCATCGATCCTCCGCCGACCGCCATCCGCACGCGATAGGCATTGCGCCGTCGCACTGCTACCCGTAACTCACGCGACACCAGTGGCAGAAAATTCATTGTCGCACCCAGCTCGAAACGAGACCGAGAACAAAAAGATTCTGGTTTTCGATCAGCGTTTCCATCACTTCAATAGACACCGCTAGGAAGCCAATTTGTATAACGGAAAAGCGTCCGCATCTTTGATGCCTCGGGCTTTCCAATACCTGGCGATCGCACGAAGCATCATCGCTTCATGAGCCGTTGGCCAAAAGGTGCTCGGCTTGTCGGGAGGATGTTTGCTTTGTGAACACCTTAACAGGGCTTCGCCTGGTCTCAACTTTGATCCCCGTTGGCTGAGCCGCTGCCAATGTCACGACACGGGCTCGCCCATTGCTTATCCGTTCTCTTGGCTGGAGGGCTGTCGGCGGCTTCGATGAAGCCGTTTGGCGATGCCCCTTTATTGCATCGACAGGCCGAACACCGCCCGATAGCGTCAGGACCAAGCAGCAACCTTCCGGCAAAACTATGAGCGAACTAATATGGATCCGGTCAAAATGGAAACTCGAAGACATCCATTCAGAGAGCGTTGAATTCAAGCTTCCGGTCCAGGATGGTGAAGCCCACGGCGTCGGGCAGTTCGTAGCGTCCCGCAACCCCGAGGGGCTGTTGAGTATTGACATCCGAACGGTACTACGCGGCGATAATCCGACTGAGAGAGGGACGTTTAATTTTCACGTGAGCCAATGGGCTGCCGATCGGATCGAACGCCATCCCAATAGCGCGGTGGCTAAGTTTCGCTGCTACGGTTGAGCAGAGTTCTGGGTTTGAATTATTGGTAATCCTTCGCCCTCTGGTATCAATGCCGGAAGGCCTCAGAATTGGTCTGGCAAGAAATTTTGCGCAAAGAATTGAAAAGTCTGCTTGGCATCATGAACGACCGACTGCAATTCGGCTTCCAAAGGCTGATCTAAATTCTGACTCCACGCGCGAAGCATTTCCACATCGGGAAGTTTCACAGCCGAAGGCAAGCTTTCGTCAGTTGTGGAAGAGGCTTGGGCCACGGGAGAGTGATCCAGCTCCGAAGCAATCTTTGCTGGCTGGAAAACCTGAACAGTCAGGGCAGAGATCAAAACGAGACTGAGCGAGACAAACGCAGTTGACCAACCTGGACGGAAGCCTCTTCGTTCCGCTTCGCCTCTTCTGTTGTGCCGGCCAAGGGCGGCGAGAATTTTGCCGTGGAGAAAAGGAGGTGGCTCTTCGCTATGTCGAGCAGCGTGTCCGATCAGCCGCTCCGTCAGTCGGATTTCCGATTCTTGGAAACCCCGGCACGCGGGGCAACTCCGAACATGGCTCTGGATTCGTTCCGGCAATGCCTTGTTCGCGTCCAGGCTGTGCGCGATCACTTGTTTGTATATCCAGCAGAAGATCATTGCTCGTATTTGTTTAAGGTTTGGTTGCGAGTTAAAGCATCAGATTTTACGCCATATCAACTGGCGTTTGTGGATGGGCGCAAACGTTTAGCCAAATGACGGCGGGCTCGGTGCAGAAGAACCTTCACATGGATTTGGTTCGTGTTCATCACCTGAGCAATTTCAGCTACGGAAAAGCCTTCCCCGTATCTTAGCCAAAGCGTTTCATATTGGTTTGGTTTTAATGTTTTTGCCAAGTTCCAGAGAGAAACCTTTTCCTCTTTGGCTTCCAGAGCGGCCGACGGATCTGCGAGGTCGGCCTCGGTATCCGCCGATAGTTCTTCAGAAGGTTTCTTTGATCGAAAATGGCTGATGGCCGTCCGCTTCGCTATGGTAAACAGCCAAGTGGCAAACGCGTAGGCTGAATCATATCGATGCATGTTTTGGTAGGCTTTCAGGAAGGTTTCCTGCGTGATATCTTCGGCATCATGGCTGTTTCCCGTGAAGTGGTATAAGAAATTGAAAATGCGCTTTTCGAACTGCTCGACCAGCAGCTCAAAGGACTCTCGGCAGCCTGCCTTGCACTGTTCCGCAAGCTGTTCAGGGCTCAACTCGTTTTGATCGACTAGAGTCACGATGCGATTTCAGCTCTGAATCACTCTGGACGTCGGGTTGCTGTTTCGTGCCGAGTCATCTTGCTTAAGGCTTCGCTTCCTTGTTTACCGCGGAACTGCCGACAGCCTTTTGCTCCGATTCTTTCTCCAGCTTAACCTTCTTCTTCCCACCATCTTCACGTTCATCAGCGCCGATGACTTCGCGAAGCTTCTCCAGAGCTTGGGCCAGCGGGTAATCGATCTTGACCAGCAGCAGATTCTTCTCCGTCACAACTTTGACGCCGTTGATCAACTGCTGGAGCTCAGGGTTATTGGTCTTGCTGAGAGAAATCAATGCCGTCATGCCGTCAACGACTTGTTGGATTTGCTTAACTACTTCGGGCGACTTGGCTTTCAATATGACCTCAAGCACGAGTTTATCCGCGTTTTCCCCAAGCACCAATCGTCCGCCGTCGGCCATCTGCAAGATCTTGGCTTGGGGAGGCATGTCAGCCTTCTGGTTGAATGCTTCCGCGAAGCCGAGGAAGAAGAATGAATTCGGCGCGGCAGGAAATCCGGCGAACGCTTTGCTCGAACTCAGGTTCGGCGTTTTGCCCGAAAGCACTTCTCTGGCTTTGTGGATTTGCTTTTGGGATTTGCTTAGGACGGCTTGGTGGTCTGGCTGAATCGACACGAACAAGTCATCCTTGATGGAGTACATTACGGACGACTCGTGCTGGTTTTTTTTGATCGACTCCTCCTTGTCCGACAACATTTGAGCGGCCAAAAAGCCTTCCAGAATTTTTTGAGTGTCGGCGTCCATTTTGATCAACAGGACGCCATTGGATTGCGGTCCTGTTTCATATTGATCGCCATAGGCTGTAATCGAGCCAACTTTCTGGAAGATCGCGCTGAAATCCATTTTGACGCTTGATGTTGAGTCGGCGAGCGCGATCAGGCGCTTTGTCACGAACTTGCCAAACTCAGTGCTTCGTAGATTATCCAGATCCAAATGCACGAGCCATTTGGCGTCTGCCGAGATTAGCTTCCTCTCGAGTGGAGTGGCGAAAGTGGTCGCCGAAAGCGCTGAAAGGAACATCAGGAGATGGAGATAGAATTTCATTTGGTTCTAGAGTCTGTAATTCGGTTTGGTTGGATGGATCGTCTTCGATCCTGGTTACTCTATGGTTCGCGGAAAAGCCCAGAAAGGTTACAGAGATTCTCGTTTGTTCGGGCTGGCCGTCGCTGTCCATTCTATATCACTCGCGTCACTTCTGCATCTCGTCGCTGTGATGAAATTCCTTGAAAGTGAAAAAGGCGGCGCCGATTCCCAAAAATAAAACGGCGGCGATGACCATGATGACCAAAGAAGAAAACGTGCCTTTGGGCGACCATTCATAAATCCCGTGAATGGCTTCGTTATTGGCGAGGATCGATCGAAGATGTCGGGACAACGAAAGATTATTGATGTTGGTGGGGATGCGCCCGATGCCGACCTCGACGATGAATCCGTAAATAATCCCCAGCACCATGTAGCGTTGGTGGATCAATCCGAGCAACGAGCTTAACGCGCCGTAGGCGAGGATCTCGAGACATTGTGTTCCGAAAAAAAGCGGGGCGAAGGAGACGACGCTAGAAATACCTCGAACGATCCCGACCCCGCAGAGCAGAGCTCCACTCGCCAGTGCCATGATTTGGAGCCAGGCAACCTGGCAAAGGTACTTGCTAAGAAACAACTGAGCGCGACTCATCGGACGAGTCGTCAAAAACCCCAGGGTGTCGGCCTGCAAATCGTCCCGGATCATCCCGCCGCAAACCGACAGGCAGTACAATGGCAACAGAAGCAACAAATAGAACTCGATGACCCAATGAAAGTAAGGATTGGCGCGTCCGTTATCGACCGTGAAATAAGCCAGCAGCGGAATAATCGAAAGCGTCGCGATCAACAGAGGAAGCCGCCGAAACGTCAACTGGCTTCTCCAAGTGAGAGACCAAAGCCCTCGTAATCCTCCAAGCCAGGTCGGCTGGATGGACGCGGCAGCATCGGATGGCTCTGAGTTAGGGGCTGCTGTCACCGTGAGGCTCATGTGGTCACCTTTTCGAAGATCTGTTTCAGAGAGCGATTCTGGCTGCGGATTTCGGAGACGGTGACATTGCTCTCGATGAGCAAATCAACCCATCTCTCGTAGAAGCTGCCGGGATCTTTCACGCGAATGTTCAAGGTCCCTTCCATTGCGTCCAAATCAAAGCCCAACAAGACGCCAGCGTCGAAAAGATGTCGAGCCAGTTTCTCGGGTTGATCGCAGCGCACCGAAAGTTGCTCGGACCAATTCTTGAGATCTGCCCGGATATCTTTTTGATCTCCAGAAGCCAGTATGCGGCCCCAGTTGAGGATGAGGATATTTTTACAGAGTGATTCCAATTCGGCGAGAATGTGGCTTGAAATCAGGATGCTAGTGCCTGCGGCGGCCAGCTCCTTCAAGATATGGGCCATTTCCTGCCGACCCATCGGGTCAAGGCCGTTCATTGGCTCGTCAAGCACAAGAAGCTTGGGTTCGTGGAGCAACGCTTGAGCGAGCTTGACCCGTTGGCGCATTCCCTTCGAGTACTGAGACATCGTTTTGGACCAATGTTCACGGGGCAATTTCACTCGCTCTAAAATCAACTCACTGCGGCGAGTCGCTTCGGCCGGGGAAATTCCGGAGATTAGACCGAGTCCTCGAAGCCAAGCCAAAGGCGGAAGATCACGCGGCACGGCCTCGCGTTCCGGACAGTAGCCAATGCGCTTCAGAAGCCGGGGATTATTCCAGGGGACTTCACTGAACACGGTTAGCTCTCCCGAGCTCGGCTGGAGCTGGCCAGTGATGATTTGAATCAGAGTGCTTTTGCCCGCTCCGTTGGGGCCGACAAGGCCAATCAGGCCGGCGTCGATGTCGAAGCTGACGTTATTCAACCCCATCACGATGCCGTACCAGCGGCTCAACTCGCGGGCCTGGATCACTCCGTTCATTCGGGCTTCACTTTTCTTAGAATGATGCTCACTGAAACCACGAGCATGATGGACAGGCCCCAGATCGCTCCTCCCATTTCAGGCGTCTGCATCACGGAGTTAGCTTGCCGCCGTATTCCCTTAAGCATCTCGCCGAAAAACGGGATGTTGTCCGTGGCCAATTGAAAATCGTCTTTCAGCTTGAAGACAGCGAGGGAGATTTGTTGCAGATCAAAACTCAGACTAAAAAACTTGAGCCACGGTTTGGTCTTGATGCCAATCGGAACAAATGCATTGCCTAGCAGCCATAAGGCGACCCATAAACTGACGGTTGCTTTGGCGCGCGTCGAGATGGCCGAGACCCCCAGCGCCAAGACGCTCAAAATCGTCATGCTGCCCAGCACATAGAGCAGCGTATGGCCAAAGGCGGCGCGCGAATGCCAAAAAAAATGCCAGTTCGTCGAAAGGAAATTCCCAAAAAGCCACGCCACGCAGACCGGCCCCAGCCAGGTAAGAGTCATCAAGCAGAACAAGGTTCCAAACTTTCCCAGGAGATAATCGAATCGACCCACGGCTTTGGAAGAATAGACGATGATGGCGTTACTCGATAGATCGGATGTGATCAAATGCGGCATGGCCAGGGCGATGGCGACAAGTGTGAGGGTCAGCAAATTCGAGGAGAAAAAGAAGAACAGAAGATTGTAGGTGGTCCGCACAGAAATCTCAGGGTGTTGTTCCAACCATCCTACCAGGGCGCGGCCGATGGCTTGGAGTTGCGGACTCAGGTTGCCGAGCCATTGCACCACGATGCTGTCCGCGATCAGAAGCTGCCCGAGAAGAAAGAGGATCACCACTTGCATCATTCCGGCCGCCCAGCACAGGGTGATGACTCTGCGCATCCATTTCCCTTGAAGACAACTTTTCAGCCCGTTCGTGGCAATGACCGCTCGACGGCTCCATATCCCCAGGTGAACGCCATCCCAGTGCTTGTAAGTCGTGTCGTGCTTCATACAGCCTCCTCGGAAGTCGCGAGAGCTTGGATGAACATTTCTTCTAACGCGTTCGGGCTGGGAATGATTTCCAACGGCGCGAGCTTGATCTCTTGCAGCAGCTTGAGCAGCGGATTCAGGCTATCAGCGTTGTGCTCCACTTTGACGTGGCCGTTGGGCAGAAGTTCACACTTCCACTGATTGCGTTGAAATGCTTCCAAGAGATCTCCCTGCCGACTGCCGACAACGACTTCTGCCGCTCCACGCCGTCGTGCTTTAAGGTTTTGCAAGCTGTCATGCACCAGCACCCGGCCGCGGGCAATAATAATGATCTGCTCGCAAATCCGGTCCACGTCATGCAAGAGATGGGAAGAAAGGACGACGCAAATACCATGCTGCTTCCAGAGGCTTTGGACCAGCTCAAGAATTTGCACCTGCCCTTTCGGATCGAGGCCATTGGTCGGCTCATCCAAGAACACAATTTCCGGGTCATGCACAATGGCTTGGGCCAACTTAAGGCGTTGTTTCATCCCCGTGGAATAAGTGTCGATCTTCCTATACCGCTCCTGTCCCATGCCGACAAAATCGAGCATCTCGTGGGCGCGCTGCCTGGCAACTTGAAAAGGGAGTCCACACAATCGGGCGCAGTAAGTGACGTATTCACAGCCAACCATGCCTGGAATGTGGCAGTCCTGTTCGGGCGTGTAGCCGACGCGCTTGCGGATTTCGCGTCCCTCGCTGCCCACCTCCCGACCGAGCAAGCGAGCAGATCCGCTGGTGATCGGTTGAAGTTGAAGCAAGCATTTCATGAACGTGCTTTTGCCGGCTCCGTTGGGACCCAAAAGACCGATCGCTCCAGGAAAGACGCTCAACGTGACGTCGTTGAGTGCTCTTTGCCCGCCATACCGTTTGGTGAGATTTGTGGTCTCAATGATTGGAATTGGCGCTGGCATGCGTGGCAGCATAGTCAACTCGATAAAACCGTCTTGTAAAGCGAAACCAACTATCGCAGGAGAAATCGGAATGGTGGAACGTGGGAGGGATGAAACCAGCACTCCACCACGCCATCAGCGCGAACTCTCCGTGTCTTCACATTATTACCCTCTTTATTCGCGCAAAGTTGCAAAAGGTTACAGAGAGTTTGCGAGGCGACCCCTCCCTGAGGAGGTGTCTTGCTCCAGAGTAGTTGCCCTGCGGAGCGCAGTTGTCAGGCTGGCGTATTCGTTGCCGCGTCCATTGTCGCCTGTTGAACTCGGAACGATTGTGTTCGCGGTTGGGAACGGACCGCCTGGAGGAAATCAGAATGATCCCGAGCGCCACGCCGAAGAAGGCAATGGTGGAGGCGGCGGAGTTGAACCAGCGCTGAACGTTTCGCTTCGGTTCATGAAAACAGCGTATTGACTGCGTCAATCGGGGATGAAAACGACGTTCTCTATTTTTCACTCAATATCGTTGTGGTGAAGGTTATTTCTTCGCGGTCGGTAGCATGTAGCAGGCTGCTTGTTGATCGTTTCGGACGATTAAATATTGGCCAGCCAAGGCCGGAGGATTCCACGTTTTCCCTCTTAGCGCGGGAAAGCGGGTGAGTTCCCGATTTTCCTGCGGGAGCGGCTCCAACAAAACCACGTCACCGCTCTCAGCCATTACGACGAGCAGATCGCTCACGAGAATTACTTGTCCATGGCCATATCGTCCTTCCTTCCATTTCAAAGTGCCATCCGTTGCGTCGAGGCA